>JBILXO010000012.1:0-41016 GCA_044378415.1 Holosporales bacterium | reverse complement strand
TTGTTATTTATAGTGTAATTTAATGTAATACATTGTATTTAATAAATAATGAATTCAATAAATTTTTTATTCTGTGGTCCAAGGATCCCCCTATTGATTCGGGATGGTCCTTGGGGTGTTGCGTTTTTCCAAGCGACCCTTTGATTGTATTGTGCTTTTTTCTGCAGTACGCCTTTCCCTGCCATGCGGTTTTTATCTGGGTCGTTTTTCTATTTATTGGACTTTTTCCGGCATTAACATTAGGTGAGCCTAAACATTAGTATTGGATGAGCCTAAAGTTTATTTTTTTCCAGAGGTCTTTGGCTTAGACTTTGCAACGGAGGTACTGTTCTTTACAGGCCCCTTAGGATTGCCAGAAGTGGACCCGCCTTTCTTTATGCTGGCAATATTCCTAGCGGTTTTTTCTGTATTTTTTTCGATTTTTGTCAAACTGGCGTCAACCTTTTTTGCAGCCACTGCACCAGCACTTGCCATGGCTGTCTGGGTTCCTTGGATGGTGGCCCCCGATGTTCCAGGTGCCGTTGCCTTTGTGGGATCCCCTATAGAGGTCACAATGGCAGATAAGGTGGCCCCAGGATTATCCCCCTGTAGGTTGTTTTGAGCCGTGGCTAGAGTACCTGCTGTTGCTATGGTTGAGCCAGAAACGCTTTGACCTGTTGTCCCCAAAGATCCCAATGCTGTTCTTGGTTCGGCCCCTGTAATGGCACTTTGAACCAGCATCAAGGCGGATTCCGTGTTGTTTGCAGTGGCGGCTGTTGACATGGCTATGCTTTGACCTGTGGCCCCTAAAGATCCCAACAGTGTTGTACTTGGTGACCCTGTCATCGTATTTTGAGAGGCTGTGATATTGCTTTTGGTGACGGCTGTTGAGCCGGCAATGCTTTGACCCATTCCGTCCAAAGATCCCAACAGTGTCGTACTTGGTGACCCTGTCATCGTATTTTGAGCGGCTGTGATATCGGCTGCAGTGGCGGCTGTCAAATCTGCTATGCTTTGACCCATCCCCCCCAAAGATCCCAACGGTGTTGCAATTGGTGACCCTGTAACGACGTTTTGCAGTGTGGCAATATTGTCCCCAGTGGCTGCTGTTCCGGCAGTGATGTTGTCCCCAGTGGCGGCTGTTGACATGGCTATGCTTTGGCCTGTGGCCCCTAAAGATCCCAACTCTGTTTTAATTGATGATCCTGTGACTGTATTTTGAGAGGCTGTGATATTTTTGGCCGTTTCCGCTGTTGAGCCTGCAATGCTTTGACCCAGTGTCCCCAAGGATCCCAATGCTGTTCCCGTTTCCGCCCCTGTAATGGCATTTTGAGCCACCACGATACTGTTCGTTATTTCATCATTGTCAGCTGTAAAAGCGCTTGTAATATCTTTAACGATGCCCCCTTGGTTCTGGAATAAGGTGGGGCCCTTACTTCCCGATACAGCAACAGCTGTACCAATACGGTTCTTTGTGGCGGTTACAGCACTGTTGATGGCTTCCAATCCATAGGTTCCGTTGTCCAGAGTGGTATTTGTGGTGTTCGCGTTGTTCCCAATGACTACTTGGTTGTCGAATAGGGTGGGGCCACCACTTCCCGCTACAGCAACAGGTGTACCAATATTGTTATTGGCGTCAACTACACCTGTGTTGATGGCTTCCAATCCATTTGTAGGATCCGATAAAAGGGCGCTTGTGGTGTTTACAGCTTGGACCAATCCACTGCTTGCGTCACCCAGTGTTGCATTTGTTTTGTCAATATTTGCATTCGCAGTGGTTAGCTTGTATGCTATGGTTGGAGATGGTACCGCAGGACTTCCTTGTGTTTTTGAAGTTGTTAGCGTTGCGGGAATTGCTGGTGGAGGTACAGAGCCAAGTGTTGTTTGAACGTTATTGAGTGAAGCCAATATACTATTTTCAAAATCCTCTGTTGTTGTAGCGCCGTTGCCAATGCCTGTTGCAAGAGGCATGAGATAAGTTGGTCTTGATGGAACATTTGTCCTTCCCCATTCTGAGCCGTCTATACCAAGTGCAATCATGAAATTTACCAGAAACTGTTGGTTTAACATAGGTATGATATTATCGGGATTGGTCCACTCATTGACACCACCATGGATTTCTGCACAAGCCATGATCATCAGTGCCGTTAAAATTTTATTGTTCATTTTGTAATCATTTATTTTTTATAGTGTAATTTAATGTAATACATTGTATTTAAAAAATAATGAATTCAATAAATTTTTTATTCTGTAGTCCAAGGATCCCCCTATTGATTCAGGATGGTCCTTGGGGTGTTGTGTTTTTCCAAACGACCCTTCTATTGCATTGCACTTTTATCTGGGTCGTTTTTCTATTTATTAGACTTCTTCATTCATTAAAATTGGATGACTGGAAGCTTTATTTTCTTTTAATGGTTTTATTATTTGCAACCGAGGTACCCTTATTTACAGCCCCCTTAGTATTGCGAGAAGTGAGCCCGCCTTTCTTTGGGTTGGCACCATTCTTAGTCGCCTTTGTGGTGGCAATATTCTTGGCGGTTTTATCCGTGATTCCTGGGATTTGGATGGAACTGGGGTCAACCCTTCTTGAAGATATTGCAGCATCACTTGCCATGGCTGTGGGGATTTCCCCCATGGTGGCCCCCATTGCTCCCGATACCGTTGCCAGGGTGGGATTGGCTGCAAAGGTCACAGTATCCGACAATGTGACACCAGAATCAGCCCTTTGTAGGGCAGTGTTGGCGGTTTTTTCCGTGGTTTTTTCGATTTTTGCCAAACTGGCGTCAACCTTTGTTAAAGCCACCGCAGCATCACTTGCCATGGCTGTCTGGGTTCCCTGGATGGTGGCCCCCGATGTTCCAGGCGTTGTTGCCACGGTGGGATCCCCTATAGAGTCCACGATGCCAGATAAGGTGGCAAGGGGGTTGTTCCCCTGTAGGGTATTTTGAGCCGTGGTTACAGTGTCTGCTGTGAGGGTGGTTGATTCAGCAATATTCTGACCTGTTGTGCCCAAAGATCCCAAGGATGTTCCTATTTCTGCCCCCGTAATGGCATTTTGAACCAGCATCAAGGCGGATTCTGTGTTGCCCGCAGTGGCGGCTGTTGAACCGGCAATGCTTTGACCCCCTGGTGCCAAATACCCCAGGGGTGTTGTACTTGGTGACCCCGTCACTGTATTTTGAGCGTCTGTGATATTGATTTTAGTGGCGATTGTTGAGCCTGCTATGCTTTGACCCGTTTGGGATATGTACCCCAATGGCGTCTTCATTTCTGACCCTGTCACTGTATTTTGAGCAGCCGTGATATTGCCTTGGGTTGTCATTTCTGAATCAACGGTACTTTGACCTCCGTCTGACAAAGATCCCAATGGCGTTCCGCTTGGTGATCCTGTGACCGTATTCTGAGCAGCCTGGACATCCAGTGCAGTTGCGGCTGTTCCGGCAGTGATGTTGCCCCCAGTGGCGGCTGTTGACATGGCTATGCTTTGACCTGTGGCCCCCAAAGATCCCAATGCTGTTCCCGTTTCCGCTCCTGTGACTGTATTTTGAGCGACTCTGATATTGCTTTTAGTGGCGGCTGTTGAGGCAGCTATGCTTTGACCCAGTGCCCCCAAAGATCCCAATGGTGCTGTTGTTTCCGCCCCTGTAACGGCATTTTGAGCCACCACGATACTGTTTGCTATGTCATCATTTTCAGCTGTAACAGTGTTTTTAATATTTTTAACGATGGCTTCTTGGTTATCGAATAAGGTGGGGCCAGCACTTTCCGATACAGCAACAGGTGCGCCAATATTGGTATTGTTCGTATTTACAGCACTGTTGATGGCGGCCAAACCATAGGTGGTATTGGTCAAAGTGCTATTTGCGCTATCTATATTGTTGTCAATGGCTTCTTGGTTGGCAAAGAGGGTTTCTGTATTGCTTCCCGATACGTTAACAGGTGTGCCAATATTGGCATTGAGGATGTTCACATCTGTGTTGGTGGCATCCAATCCATAGGTAGCATTCGTTAAAAGGTCGTTGTTGTTTTGTACAGTTGTAATCAATCCAGTGACTGCGGGCGTTTCTGGGGTCGATCCACTGGCTGGGATAGCTGGTCTTCCCAGTGTGGTGTTTGTTTTGGTGGTATTTGTATTCGCAGTGGATATAGCTCCTATTATACCACTGTTACTTCCTGTTGTTGAAGTGGGACCTAATGTTGTTTGAATACCAGTGATGGCACTTTGAAGTGTTGATGCCGTGTTGCCACTGTAACCCAATAGTTCTGAAATGGGTATTGTATTGGTTGGCACTTGTGCCTTAAAGGTATTTCCGGAGGTTAGCATGTCCTCACTCCAGCTGCTGACATCTACACCCAGCAACAGCAATATATTGTCAAAGAGGTCGTGGTTATCTAATGATAGCCCATAATCGTGCCATGTGGGAGCAAACTCACCATGGGTTTCTGCAGAAACCATGATCATCAGTAGGGTTAAAATTTTTTTGTTCATTTTGGAAGCCATTTTCGAATCATTTGTTATTTATAGTGTAATTTAATGTAATACATTGTATTTAATAAATAATGAATTCGGCAAATGTTGTATTCTGTGGTTCAAGGATCACCCTATTGATTCAGGGTGATCCTTGGGGTGCTGTGTTTTTCCAAACGACCCTTTGATTGTATTGTGCTTTTCTCGGCATTGCATTTTTTTATGTAATACAATTTTATCTTCTTTTTTTCTATTTATTATAATTTTAAATGCATTAACATTAGATGAACGTGAAGTTTACGATCTTTTGCGGGTATTTTTATTATTCTTTTTAGAGCTGGTAACTTTCCCTATGGGCCCCTTAGGATTGCTAGAAGACAGGCCTTTCTTTGTGCTGTTGGCAATACTTTTGGCCGTTTTATCCGTGGTTCTTTTGATTGTGTTCAAATTGCCATCAAACTTTTTTGAAGCCGTTGCAGCATCACTTGCCATGGTTGTCTGGCTTCCCAGGATGGTGGCCCCATCTGTTCCAGGCATTGTTGCCATGGTGGGACTGCCTATAGAGGCCACAATGCCAGATAAGGTGGAATCAGTGCTTGACTGATAGGAATCCATAGTGGACTGCAATGTGCCGCCCACTTTTGTGGAGTCGTTAATAGTGGTTAGATGGTCTCTGATGCTACCGGCATCGGTGCTGGTCAATGCGGTTTTTACATCACCCGCGGTAGTTTTTACTGTTTCCACATCGGCTTTTACTGTGCCTACATCGGTTTTTACTGTGGTTAGATGGTCTCTGATGCTACCGGCATCGGTGCTGGTCAATGCGCTTTTTACATCACCCGCGGTAGTTTTTACTGTTTCCACATCGGCTTTTACTGTGCCTACATCGGTTTTTACTGTGGTTAGGTCGTCTCTGATGCTACCAGCAGCGGTGTCCGTCAATGCACTTTTTACGTCACCCGAGGTGGTTTTTACTGTTTCCACATCGGCTTTTACTGTGCCTACATCGGATTTTACTGTGGTTAGGTCGTCTCTGATGCTACCAGAAGCGGTATCGGTCAATGCGCTTTTTACATCACCCGCGGTAGTTTTTACTGTTTCCACATCGGCTTTTACTGTGCCTACATCAGCTTTTACTGTGCCTACATCGGTTTTTACTGTGGTTAGGTCGTCTCTGATGCTACCGGCAGTGGTGTCCGTCAATGCGCCCTTTACTGTGTCCACATCGATTTTTAATCCGGCGATATCCGATCTTACGTCGGTTTTTGCTGCATCTACATCAGCTCTTACGTCGGTTTTTGCCGCATCTATATCGGCCTTTAATTCGGTTTTTACTGTACCCACATCGGTTTTTACTGCAGCGATCTCTCCTGCAATGCTAGTCAGTGTGTCGCCAGTATTCGTGCCTTGAATTCCAGCAATGCTTTGACCTTTTTTAGTTTGAGGAGTTTCTAAACCTAGGGAACCTATTCTTGTGTCAGGGCTGGCACCTGTGATGGTGTTCTGAACCTGTTGAAGATTGTTGTTAATAGTTCCATCTAAGTCATCGATTGAATTCATAATATTTTCGTTTGAGCTATTAATTGAATTCATAATATTTACGTTTTGGTCATTAATTAAATAACTTGTTTCATTTTGAGATAAAAGAATGCTTTTACCTTTTATACTTGTTGGAGGTCCATCAGATGGTACAACTGTCGTACCTAGTGAACCTATTTCTGGATTTCCGGTGGCACCTGTGATGGTATTTTGAACCAGCCGAAGATTGCTATCCACATTGTTTTGTGCCGCTTGAATCTGTTCATAAGTGCTATTGATCGTGTTAGTGGGGGTTAGGACTCCAGCATCGGTATAACTAATACCAAGAAGGTAGGCGATATTCTTCAACAATTCATGATTCGTTAGCGCTGGATGACTAGTATCCACCCATGCATTCGCATCCACTGTACTTGATCCTATGCAGGCCATGATCATCACTATATTCAAAGCCTTTATGTTTTTACCAATATATTTCTTCATTTTTTTAATCCATTATGTTGTTTCAATTAAAAATATAAAATAAAATAATTAATATTTTGTTTTTTTTTGAAAAATTTTCCAGTATTTTTTACTACCAAATAAAATATTTTATTATGTCCTTGTATAAATGCCTTTTTAAAATGGAACAAGTGAAGATATTTCTTGTAAATTTTTGTACATTCAGAATGGGTGCGCTCTTTTTTTTTGGACAGCACAGGGGTCAAACAATGGGCAATAAGGGGTAACCACCAACAGGGGGGGGCTAAAAAAAGGTGGCCAAAAACATAGGACCAGACCTTTGGCCTGACATTGCCAATCTTGGCAAAAATCAGGCTTGATCAATTCAGAACATAGCATATAGGGCATATAGCCGGGACCTTTGGCCTGACATTGCCAATCTTGGCAAAAAGACCAGGTAGCCTCTGGGATCATTGGATATATGGCGCGCATGGCCAGCAGGCGATCCAGAACCTGGAACGATGTGCCCCAAATGTCACCTGGTCAAAAATACTGCAAATCAGGGAAGATTTTGAAAATGGAAATCAGGCGAGATTCTGAAAAAAAGCCACGATAAGGTGCACCCCACATAGCACGGGACCCTTCCTCAATATCTGGCACCAACACTTGGCACCAACGCCTGACATCAGCATCTGATACCAACACCTGGCACCAACCAGGGCATCCATTAGAGGTGGGTACAGTGGCAATGAGGGGAAATACAAGGAAGAATGCCGTGATGAACCCCTTAATCCCACGAACTTGGGAATCAGGGGTAATAAAAAAGGGTATATAGGGGTTTTGACACCCTTTTTGTTGAGGTCATTCGGACCAGAGACTTCACGATTAACCAGCGCGCTTCCCTGGTGAGAACAGGGCATCGTAAAAAACTTGGGAATCAGGGGCAATAAAAAAGGGAACCCTGACCCTGGTCCCACCCGGAAGATGTCAACCAAGGATCCCCAAAAACGGATACCATGCAAGAATAAATGAGGAATAGGATGTTGTGGACTTTTGGTCGTCAGGGGGGTCAAAATCCCCTAAAAAAACTCTTGCAGGTTTGAAGAAAGTTACAATCAACCCAGCCCTAATGGCCACTTAACCACCCTAGGGAAACCATGGTGTAACGGTGGGTAAAGCCACATTGAAGGCTTGAAGAAAAAATTCCAAGGGTGAAAAGTCAATGAGGCTTAAAAAATCAACCTCTTTTCAATAAAAACCAGGGCTTTGATCCAATTTTAATCAAGGTATCAGGGGGTGAAAGGTCAATGGGAATGCTGGTAAGGGGGGGGTGGACGGGGCGGGGTGAAACCTGGTCCCACCCGCCAACAAACTCAATGTCCATCAATGAACCCACCAACTCTCCCTGGGGAAACTATGGTGTAACGGCGGGGTGAAACCTGGTCCCACCCGCCAACAAACTTAATGCCCATCAATGAGCCCACCAATTCCACCTAGGGAAACTATGGCGTAACGGTGGGTGAAACCACGCTGAAAGACACTTCGGTGGTAACTTGAGGGTGCAGGTCCAGGCGCACCGTATAGGAACCCACTTCCTTAATGGGCTTGGGCAGCGCCACTTGGTTCGGGTGAATGTGGATATTGAACGCCTTTAATGACTGGGCAATATCCCGTGCTGCAACGGATCCGTACAACATGCCGCGCTCACCAGATTCGCTGTACAAAACAAGTTTCTGATTGGCCAATGCGCTGGCCCATGTTTCGGCTTGGACCCGACGTTCTTCGTCTTGTTCTTTTAATTTGGCAAGATTCAATTCCAAGGCCTCTAGGGCTGGTTTTGTGGCATAAGTAATGCGCTTTAGGCCCAAAAGGTAACGGAAGAAACCCCGCTTAACATTGACGATGTCCCCTGTGGTACCTAATTTCCGGATGGGTTCTAATAAAATAGCTCTCACAGTTGCCATGATTGTTCCTTTGTGGTGTCGACAATGTTGAATGTTGTCTAGTTTACCATACTCTAAAACAGATGTCGTCTACCCAAAAGAAAAAAGATGGGATGTCCCATCATCCATGGTCCAAATAAGAGCAGATGAAGAGAGCAAGTAGCCCAATGGGGCAAGTAGGGGGCGCATCCAACGAGAGGAAAAGGGGAGAGAAACAAACTCAAACGAATGAATATCCCTGGGTATGGTGTGATTTTTAAGGAAAATTCGGTATGATGCTGGAATTGATCCTCCTGTAAAAGGTGTGATATTTGTGGAAAAAGTAAAAGTTAACAAAAAGCGCAGGCTGGGGAAGGCATGGATTTTTTGGGTCATGAGCGGGGTATTTTACCTTTATGAAATGATTTTACGGGCCTCGCCCGGTGTCATGGCCAATGATTTGCGGGCTGATTTTGGCCTTTCCCCCCAGGAACTGGGCTTCCTTAGCTCTATGTATTATTGGGCGTATACGCCGTTGCAAATTCCCTGTGGCCTGATTTTAGATAAAATCGGATCGCGGAAATTGATTACGGGTTCGTGTGTGCTGTGCGCCATCAGTGCTGGTATTTTTGGATGGACAGAGTCTCTGTGGGTGGCCCACATAGCTCGTTTTTTGATGGGGGCCGGATCGGCTTGTGCCTTTATCAGTGCTTTGGCTCTTTCTAGCGGATGGTTTCCTGCTTCTTATTTTGGAGTGATGGCAGGTTTGACCAATTTATTGGGATGCTTTGGGGGTATTTTTGCCGGTGAACCTTTGGCGTTACTCAGCGCTCGTGTGGGATGGCGACAGGCAATGATGCATTTGTCGTGGATTGGCTTGGTCTTGAGCATTTTAACCTGGCTGTGCATTCGGGACCCTGAAGTTGCGGAAACAAGCCCTGAATCACCCAATCATCTTTGGTCTCGACTGAAACGCGTAATCCATCGTCCGCAAATATGGTTAACTGGGATTGTCGGAGGATTGCTGTACCTACCCATTTCCGCCTTTGCTGAATTGTGGGCCATTCCTTTTTTGCAATCCAGCTGCAGCATTGATGAAAAAACAGCATCCTTTGCCACCATGAGTTTGTATTTAATGAGTGGCATTGGGGGGCCAGTTTTGGCAGCCCTGGCAACGCGTTGGAGGAGTTACACCAAGATTTTAAAGATGGTGGCCATTGTGGAGTGTGCTTTATTTGCAGCAATGGCCATGGCACATCTCTTGCCCTATGGGATGATCATCGGCGTAGCCAGTTTGATTGGCTTGATTTTGGGGGGGCAGGTCCTTGTTTTCTCTGTGGTTAAGGGCCAGTGCAAGGCAGATGAACTGGGATCTGCCTATGCCTTTGTAAATGCATTGGTAATGGGCTGCGGCTTGATCTTTCAGCCCCTTCTGGGTAAGATTTTGCAGGCTTGGTGGATGGTCCTTGGTGGTCAGTACAAGGATGACAATCCGGATTATACAGCGGGTATATACGCCATAGTACCCGTGGCTTTGATGGTGGCTTTTTTCCTTGGCTGGCTTATGATCTATTGGATGCGGGACACTTATGCCAAGCAGCATGTTTCTGAAAAACAATAGCGCTGTGTAATAGGGCCTTCATTATGAGGCAGGGGATAAAATGACCGCCCTGAATCCAGAGAGACTGGGCTAGGAAGTGTCTGGTAGGTAAGAGCAGCTGTCTGACAGAATGGGTCCATGTGGGGGCAAGCACCTTTTCCAGAATTAAAGCAGCTGGGATTAAGTTGGAGATTTTCAGTGTGCAAAGAGTTGCCAAGGCAGGTGTGCAGCCCCCTGTGGCCCATGAATATGGCCATACGCATGGCTGAACGCGCTGTACAGTATGGAGAAGTTCCTGTTGGGGCTGTGTTAATGTGGGGACAACGCGTCATTGCCAGAGCGCACAATCGCATGAATGCCATGGGCTCGCCTTTGGCCCATGCTGAGATGTTGGTTCTGGTTCAGGGCATGAAAAAACTATCCACAAAGTATTTATCGGATTGTCAGCTGTATGTCACTCTTCAGCCCTGTGCTTTTTGTACGCAAGGCTTGATTTTGGCCCGCATTGGCCGGGTCTATTTTGGTGCCTATGACACCAGTTTGCCCATTGCCCAGAATTTTGAAAGCATTGGCGGTGTCCAAGAGCGTATGTGCCAGGGCATTTTGTGGGATTTTTTCCGCGGTCAACGTGCAATAGATGCAGATGGTCAGAATGTGCCATTTGGTGGTGGAATGGATGCAGAGTGAAGCAGATGGTCAGGATAGGCCATTTTTGGGTACTGATGGGATCTGGGAAAATATTTGATTGATGAGCATTCTCTATAGTTATAGAATTTATTGTAAAAATGATTGTTAATAGCTTTTAATATTGGATAAACTGTGGTATCAGAAGCATATATTGCCAATATTTTTGGTAAGTTGTAGATTTGGAGCCACATTGTGGACAATTCCAGATGGTATTGCCCCAAGATTGCTTTCAAATAGTCCTGATTTCCTTTTACAATTGCCCTAGAATCTTTTTTATGATCAGCATTAAAATAGTTTTTACAATTATTTAAAAGGGTTTTACAGCCGTCTCTTACCGCACCATCCATTGAACGCCAGTTATTTTCCATCATACCGGCATACCGCCCTGATTCTTTTTTGCAGAAGCGCCCAAAAGCACTGTTGAATTCATCTAAAATTTTCAAATTAATTTTGGCACCATCCAACCCATTGAATTCTAAATGGAATTTTAATTCCAAAACTCCATACCATTTAAATTCAGATGCACCATCAATCATTTTTTTAATAAATTTCTTAAAAAAATCTTAAAAAAACTTTGCAATTTATATTGAAGTATTGATTGATTTTGATTCACTGATTTCGATTAAATCCCCGATGCATCCTGGATGAGTTACAGTGTCATCAGAGATCCTTCTGCTGCTACGGCACTGTAATAGCCTTTGTATACTTGTGATAATGTAAAGTCAGAAGTATTTGCAAGTTTCCCGTTGGGGCCACAAGGTTGGAAATATTTCTCCATGTAGGCTTTTTTCAGCAAATCCATTTCATTGGACCCCAGTACATGCAAGTGGCGGTCTTTGGGATGATTGGACCACTGCTGTTTAACAAAATGGTTTGCCTTCATTTGAGAAAGAGCTGATCCATCAGTGATGCCATTCTGGGACCCGTCATCTTTCAATGGCTGATCCTGACCTGTGGAACAGGTGGGGGTGACAGAGATTGTGGGGCAAGGGCACACCTGGGCAACTGAAATGGGTGGGCACAGCGGATTGAGAGATGTGATTCTGATAGATGGCGTTAAAAAACCCTGTGTGCCCCCTGTGGAGCAGGATGTGAGCAAAGGAGGAGTTGCCCCAGTTATTGATGTGGTATCCAGTACGGAAGTCGTCAAACAAAGGAGGCCGCATTTCAGAAAAAAATGCACGGATTTTTTAAAAAGCATAGATGTTTTTGTCTGTTATTTAAATATATAGCCAGTAAACCATAATTCTATGAATAAAGTCTCTGAAACCGGTGCAAAGGGGGGTGTTCAGAATGGGTTCTTAAAGCGGGTATCTGGAACTGCTCCTTGAGACAGCTGTCTGAAATGGGTATAAGGTTTTGAAATGGTGAAACAAGACAAGGGCAAACTTGTCCTGTTAAAATGCTGGCCTTGACAGGGGCCATGAAGGACCCCATCAAGAAAATTCAGGTGAAAAGCTGAATTTAGCGTTCCAAGAAGTTTATTTTAAAGGTTGCCATAATGCCCCAAGATGTGGCAGATAGGGGGTTAGCTATTAATTTTTCATTAGATGGTACTGTGCCAAGAGCTGTACTTGTATTGTTAATTTCTGCACCTGGGTTGCTCTCGAAATTAAACAGGGCCATCTGTTTATCTGCATATACAACTCCAAAAGCTTCTAATCCGATGGATGTCCGTTCTGTGACAGAGACATCTATGCTACCCCCATACATGAAACCATTGATATAGCAAGGCGAAAATTGATTCTTATTTTTTTTGTCCTTGACTTGATCCTGCTGCATAGAAGAGGTGAATCGTGTGCATATCCACCCACCCTTTAATAAAGCTACGACAGAATCACTGACGCGAAATCCTGCGCTGATACCGGCATTAAAAGATAGGTTGCTGCGGACCTTAGATTCATAATTTGATGTTTTCTCTGTTTCATTTTGGAGCACCACGGGGCTCTCTTCATAATTTACATCATAGTCAGTATATGTCCGGGTAACTGGAATATTTGCATTGAAATTCATAATATTGATGCCTGCAAAAAATCCCAGCAATGCCCGTGTTTGACCCAGAGGTGCATTGTATCCAAACTCAAAAGATCCCAGTGCGCTAGAGGATTTCATAGATGTGGTGTCTGTTGATAAGGTTGCACCATCCCCATAATTGGGGTTCAGCAGACTTGGAATGGGTGGGTTTCCTAAAAACTCAGGCGCCGTGTTCTTATTTTCGGTTTCATTGTAATTGCCACCTAAATTGGAATATCCCAAGCCAATCTTGGCATAACCATAGGCGACATTTTTTGAGGATGGCGCTTGATCCCAGGATCCATCTCCACAAGTAGGATCTGTTTCACAGATGCTGGAATCCGATTGGCTTTTTGATTCCATTTGCAAATCATCAGGCTGGGCCTGGGTCATAGGAGCTGCAGACAGGATGCCCAACAGAACAAACGTTAATTTTTTATGGCGCATTTATTTTTAAATGATGAATAGATCTTCCAAGAAGGAAATCATTTTTTTGTATGCGTAGCAATGGGGCTAAATTTTGGATTCAAATCTTCTTGAAAGTGTTGCAAAAATGATACGGCGCCATGGACCAGATTGTTCCTGTTTGTTGCGCTGCCAGGGCTGTTTGTACAAGTCTGGGGCCCTTTGAATCAGCAGCCTTGGTAAAAACAATTCGATTCTGAATATGGGCTGAATCGCCTTCAAAATTCCCATACACACAGTTGCATACACATGATGGTGATTGCCCTTCAACTTCAAATTCTTAATATATAAACCCGCATACATATGCCCTTATGTATGCTTGTCATCACCCCCCTAGAAGACCCCTAAGACAGAAACCTAATTGGGGTAAAAATGCTCTCAAGGTTTTCAGAACGCTGGGTTTTAAAACTTTTGGAACTTCTGACCCATTCCCACATAGGCCCTATGGGGAGATGTAAAAAATTCCAGGGCCAGATGCCAGTTATGTGCAGCAGGCACCCCACTTTAGCCAGACCCCTTATCTGCCCCACTTGTGATGGTGCTGTACCCGCACCAATTCAGATGGAATTTTTGGATCGAAAAAGGTGCAGGGCCATGTTATCAGCATCTAGAACCGCCTCGTGCATCATTTCAGAAAAAGTGGGATGGGGAAAAATCACATGCTTTAAATCGGCTTCAGTTGCTTGCAATGTCTTTGCAATGGCGAACCCTTGGATCAATTCGCTGACACCAGAACCCACCATATGGGCCCCCAATAATTCCCCTGTCTTTTCATGGAAAATAACTTTGACCAGACCGGTTGATTCGCCATAGGCCATGGCTTGACCATTGGCAGAAAAGGGAAAACGCCCCACCTTGATTGGGCCTTTTTCAGCCGCCGCGTGCTCTGTCAATCCAATGCTGGCAATTTGCGGCATGCTGTAGGTGCACCCTGGAATCAATGTTTTGTCGCTGTGTTGGGTTGGCAGCCCCGCTATATATTCAACACAAGAGATGCCCTCGTGACTGGCTTTATGGGCCAACCAAGGGGCTCCGGCCACATCGCCAATGGCATAAACGCCCAACTCATCGGTTGCATGGTGGGCATGTGTAACAATGTGGCCTTTGTCCACCCTAACCGCCGTATGTTCTAGGCCTAAATTTTCCGTATTCCCCACAACGCCAATGGCCACCAAAATCCGATCCCCCGTCCAGGATTTTTCCAAACCTGTTGAGATGTGGGTAATTATTGCTGTGTAGGAACCGTCCTCTTGCTTTTCCACATTTTTCGCCATGGATTGGGTTTCAATAACCATGCCTTGTTGGACAAAGGACGCCGCAGCAATGGCCACGATTTCCGCATCTTCTACAGGCAAAATGGTGGGTGATTGCTCTACCAGAGTTACCGCAACGCCCAATGTGCGATAGAAACTGGCAAATTCAACGCCGATGGCCCCAGCCCCAATGATGAGGAGCGATTGGGGTAGGGCAGATGGGATCATGGCATGTTGAGCGCTCCAAATGCCCAAATGTTCCGGAAACAGAGTGCGTGCCCGAGCCCCCGTGGCAATAATAACCTTCTTAGCAAGCAGAATGCCTGTTTCTCCCCCTGCATTGGTCAACTGCAATGCATGATCGTCCCCTTGGGCAGATCCGGGGTGAAATTTGGCCCATGCGGAAAAAACCGATACACCATTTTTGGCCAAAAGACCTTTGACGCCAGATTGCAACTGCCCAGCTAGCTTGCGAGAGCGTTGCACCATGGCGTCAAGATCGATGGTTAAGGTCCCTTTGGGCAAAGCAATGCCAAATGATTCCATGTGGGATGCTGCAGATAACATGGATGCACTTTTCAGCAAGGCTTTTGTGGGAATGCATCCCCAATTCAAGCAAACACCACCCAAATGCTGACCTTCGATTAGGGCTGTTTTCAAGCCCAATTGTGCTGCTCGTATGGCTGCAACATAGCCGCCTGGCCCACCCCCAATGACCACTAGGTCAAAGGGCTCTTTTGGCAATAATTGGGCGAAATCAGAATTTGCTTTAAAAACAGAGGACACAGCCGCGCCTATTGATCAATAGATTTTAAAAATTTTAACATGGCCAAGGCAAAAAGAGCAAATCTGAACCAGCACAGTGGTGCAGATCCAAAACATAAAAAAGGCTGTTTCCAAGGGGGGAGCGACAATGGCAGAGGGGACATGGGGGGGGGTGTGGGCAAAGGGGATAAAGAGAATAGGGGGTCTGGTGGAAAAGGAATGGTTTGCTCTCTAAAAAAATATGGGAAAAATTTTGCCTGAAACGAAGCAGTCCGACCAAGATAGACCTCTTGCCATTAATCATCAAATTCATTATTATTAATAATAAGGTCAATTCTAACTTAAAAAAAATGAATCTTTCAATCAAAAAAACAGTATGGGGCATTTTGGCATTGTCCTTGGTATGGACACAGCATGTTTCCGCCGTAGAGCGCAGTTATTTTTATCCTCCTGCACCGGAGGAATTCTCTCAAAAAAACACACAGAAAAAAGAGGAGGAAGTCAAGAAGGGGGTCTCTGAGATTGGCAATGGTTTGAGTTCTCAAGAAGGCACGGGTAACGAGTTGCAAAATTGCAATGAAGTTCTTGTTAGAGGTAAAAATTATAATAAGAATCAACGTCGAAAGCAAAGGATAAGCGAAAAAAAAGAGGCTGCGATTGAAGAGCAAAAAAAGGAGGCTGCGATTGAAGAGCAAAAAAATAAAGATGTTGTTTTTTTAAAATCTGAAGAAGGCAATAATAAGGGTCTCAAGAATGAACAATCTTTGTTATTGGCACAGCCTGTTCCTGCCATTGATCCTGCCAAGACAGAAGAGGACCAAATAAAAAATATGTCTGATGAAGAATTACGAATATTTGTCACCAGCGAAAAATACATTCTTGGCGCTTTTATAGAGATTGAAAATATTCTTGGTAGAATGAATAAACAATCTACAGAAAACCATGGAAAAACAATATTTAATTTCCATGCAAAAACAGATTCTGAATTAACAGAACTTGCAACAAATATGAACAAATTAGAGTATTTTGAAGGCAGTGACCAATGCGGGCCATGTTTAGTCTATCCCAAAGCCATGGGCAAGCATGGTCATGGCTTTGCTCAACCTTTTACTGGTCCTGCTAGAAAAATGATATAAATACTATTATATTTAGGTGAAGAAGGTAATTTAAATCAGGAAAATTTTGATAAAAATTTCCTTTGTTTTTTCAATTTAGTTGATTGTGGGAAAAATAAATCTTCTATATCCGGATCTAAGGGCTTGAAAATACTACTCGAGAAATATGTGCGAATCAAATTGCCCGCCAACAAATCCATGCAAAGCCCACATAATAAGAACTTGAAAGAAGATAAAGAAGAAGGGAAATAATAGGGGAAATAAGATCCCAAAAAACTGTAAAAAGATATTAATCTGAATCAGATTGACAGAAAAATAAGTGGCAATCTGAGTGATGTTAGCAGCAATATGGGTGATTTTGACTGAATTTAATCCAGACCGATCAGTATTGGGTGGGATAAACTAGACTGTCTAGAAAGCCCATCATTGGATTCAAGGGGCCATTGTTTCATGGGCCCCATTTTCTACCACGTCCCCATTTTTCGAGATACTTCTTTTTCAATTTTGCTGTGGTGAAGTGGGGGTATCCCTTTTGTGGGGATGCCCTTGTTGCCTTTATTGCAGGGATGTCCATTGATTCTGACTTGCTCACCTATTTTGGGGTAGCTCTGAGTAGAATCCTTGAAAATTCATCAACTGGAGAGTTTTCTTCACCCATCAATCCAATTCTTTCTCTTGTCTCTGGGTGCTACCCCCCCGCCTATCTCCCTGCTTTGCCTAAGTGCATTGTGCCACTTTTACCAACCATAGACCTCGTTGATCCCAGCAAAGACGGCGTGTATTCCAGAGGAGATGCCGAAACGAGCCCACGGTATTCATATTGAAGCCAGTTGATTTTCGTGCCAAAGGCACCCTATTTCACCGTCTAGATGCCCCTTCACGGGCAACAGAATTCTAGAAGGCCGTTCAATTGATCCAATGATACGGCTTTTTTTTATGGATCCTGAACTGCAGATGCCAAAGGTACCTATTTCACCGTCTAGATGTCCCTTCACGGGCAACAGAATTCCAGAAGGCCATTCAATTGATCCAAATTAATTAATCCAATGATAGGTTTTTTTCTTATGGGTTCTGAACTGCACATCTAAGCGATGTTTTGCACTACTTATCATTTTTGAAAATTTGCAGTTTGGCCCCGGGTAAGAGCACTTTGACCGCGCGTCAGATTGATGCATTGCGCGGTCCCCGTATCAGGGCACACCCGTATGAGCACAATGGTGTCTATGTTTGTAAATGCCCCATTCACAATTGTATCTATGATCATGCCCCTTCCTTCACAGTCGTATCGGAAAGACGGAAAAAAGATTTTTCATGCCAAAATCGCATCAGATCTTCTGGGGCGATCTTCGGGGGTGCAAGTAACACCCCCCCCTTCCACCAACTAAAACCACCCCTACCTCTGACCTAGCGAATGCTATGGCGTAAAAAATGGTCAACCCAACAACTATCAAGATTAAGTATTAGGTCACCCTGTCCTTATTCAAATTGGCAAGATCACGTTCACGTGCCTGTCGCTTTAGCTGCCCTAAAATTACCCCAGTTCCAGCAGGAATTAATCGGCCGGCAATGACATTTTCCTTCAATCCAATCAGGTGGTCTTCCTTACCCTGAATGGCCGCCTCGATCAATACCCGTGTGGTTTCTTGGAACGATGCGGCAGAAATGAAGGACTCTGTTTTCAGCGATGCCTTTGTGATCCCTTGTAAGACACGCATTGATCGAGCAGGAATTCTGCCTTCCCGCTCAACTTCGGCATTGGCTGCATTTAGCTCTTCCACGGAAACTTGATCGCCTTCTAAAAACAGAGTTTCCCCTGGCTGAACAATTTCCACCTTACGCAACATCTGTCGTAAAATAACTTCGATATGCTTGTCGTTAATGCGCACCCCTTGCAAACGATAAACCCCTTGGATTTCCTTGATCAAATAATGTGCCATTGCCTCAACGCCCAATACATTCAAAATATCGTGGGGGACAGGACTTCCATCCACCAAAACAGCGCCCCTTAAAACATGTTCTCCATCTTGGACCAAAATATGTCGCCCCTTGCTAATCAAGTATTCTACAGGTTTTTGCGCGGTGTCTTTTGGAACAATGACCAATCTGCGACGTGTTTTATAATCTTTTCCAAACTCAACAATGCCATCGCACTCGCTAATCATAGCGGGATCCTTAGGGCGACGGGCCTCAAACAACTCGGCGATTCTTGGTAGACCCCCTGTAATGTCCCTCGATTTAAAGACCTCTTTGGCCAAACGTGCAACAATGTCTCCTTTTTTCACGGCCTTGCCATCTGAAACCAACACCACCGTGTCAACCATCAGGTCGTACCAGGCATCTCCGCCGCTTTCTAATTTAATGGCTTGGCCATTTCCGTCGCGCAAGGTAATCGAAGGCCGCAAATCATCGCCACGGGTACCTTGACGCCAATCAATTACAATCTGCTTCGTAATGCCCGTCAATTCGTCAGCAACTTCTCGCAAAGATACGCCATCGACCAAATCCAGATAGTGAACGGTACCGTCGCTTTCCGCAATAATCGGTACGGTGTATGGATCCCATTCCGCCAATTTTTGACCCGCCTGGACCCTATCAGCATCTGAAATAAACAACACCGCCCCGTAGGGAACCTTGTATACTGCGAGCTCTTGCCCAAGGGAATCTGACAAGACCAATTCCATGGTGCGACCCATGACCAACTGTTGTCCTGCACCATTCAATATGGTGTACCCATTTCTAAAATGAACAGAACCGTCTTTCATGGATTCGATGAAAGAAATTTCTGCCCCACGTTGGGATGCACCACCAGAGTGGAAGGTTCTCAGTGTCAACTGTGTTCCAGGTTCCCCAATGGACTGAGCTGCAATAACGCCAACGGCTTCTCCGACAGCAACAATTTTTCCGCGCCCCAAATCCCGCCCATAACACATAGAGCACGCCCCTTCTCGGGCTTGGCAAGTCAAAACAGAGCGCACACGAACCTTGACGATCCCTTCGTTTTGAATATATTCGGCATCGGATTCTTGAACCAAGGTTCCTGCTGACACCAAAATTTCAGTACCCTTAACCACATCTTCGGACAAAACACGCCCCAAAATTCGATCTCCCAGAGAGGCTATGACACCTCCGCCTTCGATAATGGCCTGCATGACAATACCGTCATTTGTGCCGCAATCGTTGCTGTAAATCACGCAATCCTGCGCCACATCCACCAATCGACGGGTCAAATATCCAGCATTGGCTGTTTTTAAAGCGGTATCTGACAGTCCCTTGCGTGAACCATGGGTCGAGTTAAAGTATTCAAACGCCTTCAAACCTTCCTTAAAGTTGGAAATAATAGGATGCTCGATGATGGTTCCATCGTGTCGCGCAATGAGGCCACGCATGGCAGCCAACTGCCTCATCTGAGCAGCAGACCCCCTGGCCCCAGAATGTGCCATCATATAGACAGAGTTCAATGGCTTCCCAGGGATATCCTTGGAAATTTCTCCCATCATTTCTTCGGCCACACGCTCTGTACATTTGGTCCAGGCGTCGGTCACCTTGTTGTAGCGCTCGCCTGGTGTGATTAGACCGTCCAAGTACTGCTGTTGGTATTCATTAACGGAATCCAGTGTTTCCTTGACAAATTGCGGCTTTGCTTTTGGTACAATCAAGTCATCTTTACCAAAAGAAATGCCGGAAACGGTGGCATGATGGAAACCGATTTGAACCAATTTATCGGCAAACTCCACTGTCTTTGTGGATCCACAATACCGATGTACAGCGCTGACCAGCTGTGTCACATCTTTGGACGCAAATGTTTTGTTAACAGAATCAAAGGATATTTTGGGATGTCTTGGAACAGAATCCCACAAAATCATTCGGCCTGCAGAGGTTTCGCAACGTACCAGGCGCTCGTTCCCATCGGCATCAAGATCCGTATAACGTGCGGTAATCTTGGCGTGCAGCGAGATGGTTTTTTCATGCAGTGCGAACAAAATTTCATTCAAATCGCTGAAAATTCTACCCTCCCCCAATTCACCGGATCGTGCCAGTGTCAGATAGTACAGGCCAAGAACGATGTCCTTGGATGGCACAATGACGGGCTCTCCATTGGATGGACTGAGAATATTGTTGGTTGCCATCATCAAAACCCGCGATTCAATTTGCGCTTCTAAAGAAAGAGGAACGTGGACAGCCATTTGGTCCCCGTCAAAGTCTGCGTTGTATGCAGCGCAAACCAATGGGTGCAATTGGATGGCCTTGCCTTCAACCAACATGGGTTCAAAGGCCTGGATGCTCAACCTATGCAGAGTTGGCGCGCGATTCAGAAGAACCGTGCGTTCGCGAATCACACCTTCCAAAATATCCCAAACCTCTGGGCGTTCTCGCTCAACCATGCGTTTGGCTGCCTTGACGGTGCTGGCAAAACCATAGCGCTCTAATCTGGAATAAACAAAAGGTTTGAAAAGCTCGAGGGCCATTTTTTTGGGTAAACCACACTGATTTAACTTTAACTTTGGCCCCACAACGATAACGGATCGACCAGAATAGTCCACGCGCTTACCCAGCAAATTCAAACGAAAACGCCCTTGCTTGCCCTTTAGCATATCGGACAATGACTTCAAGGGGCGCTTATTGCTGCCTGTAATTGGACGTCCCCTGCGACCATTATCAAAAAAAGCATCCACAATTTCTTGCAACATGCGCTTTTCATTGCGAACAATCATTTCAGGTGCCTGCAACTCCATCAATCGGCGCAAACGATTGTTTCGGTTGATCAATCGACGATACAGGTCGTTTAAATCTGATGTGGCAAAACGACCGCCATCCAATGGAACCAATGGACGCAAATCCGGCGGCATAACCGGAACAACGTCTAAGATCATCCATTCTGGGCGGGTTTGAGACGCCAAGAAAGACTCTACCAATTTCAATCGTTTGATGACCTTTTTACGGCGCAATTCCGATGGATTTTCTGCAAGATCTGCTCGCAATTGTTGGCGCAACTCATCCAAATTTAATTGAGACAGCAATTCCTTTAGGGCCTCGGCACCAGAGCTCACACGAAATGTGTCTCGCCCATAATCTTGTCGGGCCCTAGCATATTCCTCTTCGCTCAAAACTTGACATTGCAACAATGGGCTCATGCCGGCATCAACCACAACATAGCCATCAAAATACAAAATGCGATCCAGGGTTTTGTTGCTGATATCCAGAAGGTTTCCAATGCGACTGGGCAAGGATCGTGAAAACCAAATATGAGCAACGGGGGAGGCCAACTCAATGTGCCCCATACGCTCTCGTCGCACTTTGGCCAAAGTGACCTCAACCCCACAACGCTCACAGACCACACCACGATACTTCATGCGCTTGTATTTTCCGCAAAGGCACTCGTAATCTTTGATTGGCCCGAAAATACGCGAGCAAAACAAGCCGTCTCTTTCCGGTTTAAAAGTTCTGTAGTTGATGGTTTCTGGTTTTTTTACCTCACCAAAGGACCATGCGCGAATCTGATCTGGGCTGGCAACAGAAATGCGCACACTATCAAAATTCTGAACCACAGAATCGGGTGATGGTAACAGTAATCGGGGCTTGGAAACCTCTTTTTCATGATGATCTAACACACAATCCTCCCTTTTTTGATCGTAATGACTTTTTTACAGGACGATGCAATACGGGCGTTTTGATCGTCTTGAACCACTTTTTTTTAGTGCATAGCTCTTTTTGCCCTCATATTTAACAAACCTTTTTTGTAGAAAGTTCTTTTTTCTTGCCCGCGCCCTTAAACACCTGGCTTACTACCCAGGACCTCACCATTCTTTGCGGCACAGCCCTTTCTAAAACTCCCAGCCTCCACCCTGCATGGCGTTCCTTGTGGTTTCATTGTAAAAAGAGCCGCAGTCGCTGGTCTTTGCAGGGCATTTTTTTGACTGCTTCACCCAACGTTGCTTTGGGATTAATTTTTTACATCCTCCAAAATCTATTCTCATGAATGGACTTGCGGCCCCCTTTTACAGGGTTCAATCAGACCGCCCCCTCGCATTTTTTTTTGACATCAATGGCCCTGTTCTATTCCGCCGCATTAGGCGCATCCCCCCTCATCTGGCTGAACGAGAGCTCTAAAAAGCCAGAACATTCAGGTAAAAAGTGACCACTCAAACCGCACCTCATTCCGCACCCCCGCTGTTTCACGATGGGGCCCCATGCCCCGGAATCGATTTTGGCTATTTATTGGGATGCTTTAAGGGGAGATGCTTGACGGCACTCAATATTCATACCCAATGTTTTCAGCTCCTTGATGAGCACATTGAAGGACTCTGGAACATCCGATGTGAAGTTTTCTTGACCCTTGATAATGGCCTTGTATACTTCCATACGCCCCTGAAGATCGTCTGATTTTACAGTCAGCATTTCCAACAATGTCCGGGCTGCGCCATAGGCCTGCAAAGCCCAAACCTCCATTTCCCCAAATCTCTGGCCACCGAATTGAGACTTTCCGCCCAACGGTTGCTGGGTTACCAAGCTGTATGGCCCAATGGAGCGTGCATGAATTTTTTCATCCACCAAGTGGTGTAGTTTCAACATGTACAACACACCAACCGTTATGGGGCGATCAAATGGTTCTCCTGTTCGACCATCGTACAAAATTTCTTGACCAGAAGCATTCACCCCAACTTCTCGGAACAAACGCTCAATTTCATCGACTTTCGCCCCTTCAAAAACGGGGGTTGCCATGGGCAATCCATCGACAATATCCTTGACCATTGTCAACAATGCTTCAGGGGATAATCCATCGATTACTTCTCCAATTTCCGGCTTTTTGTACAAATCTTTCAGTCCATCGCGCAATATTCTCTCACCAAACTCATCGGCCAAAGCAGCTTTTTTCAAAATCTCGGCTGCTTTTTTCCCTTTTTGCAACGAAACCCAACCCAAGTGGGTTTCCAAAATTTGACCAACGTTCATACGCGATGGCAATCCCAGTGGGTTTAAAACAACGTCTACAGGTGTTCCATCGGCCAAGAATGGCATATCTTCTTGAGGCATAATAACCGAAACAACCCCCTTGTTCCCATGTCGACCCGCCATCTTGTCCCCAGGCTGAATCTTTCTTTTAATGGCTAAAAAGACCTTCACTGTCTTCAAAACGCCTGTAGGCAAGTCATCGCCTCTGTGCAGCTTGTCCCACTTTTGCTTAAAGCGCTTTTCCAATTCGTCAACCACCGCATCGTGCTGTTGATAAAGGGCGATCACCCGATTCATGGCATCTTTGTCATTAAGTGCAAGCTTCTTGTTGCGAGTTTTTGGGATATCGTAATAGACGTCCTCACTGATGAGTGTTCCTGCATCCCACTTGTCAATTTTCTGAGCCAGTGTTTGACCAATCAAAATGCCCTTTAGGGTCTGGGTAAAACCTTGCTCTAAAATACGTCTTTCTACTTCTTTTTCCTGGGACATTTTAGAGGCAGACTCCCTCTCAATGGCCAATGATCGCTCGTCTCTCTCTACGCCGCGTCTTGAAAAAATACGCACGTCCACCACAGTCCCACTCATGCCCGCAGGAACCCGCAGAGAACTATCTTTCATATCGGCCGCTTTGTCTGAAAAAATAGCCCGCAACAATTTCTCTTCGGGTGTCAACGGGACCTCGGCTTTTGGACTGACTTTTCCAACAAGGATGTCTCCGGGGGCCACATCTGCACCAATATAAACCACACCAGCCTCATCCAAATGACGCAAGACCTCTTCGCTGGCACCAGGTACATCTCGCGTAACTTCTTCATACCCTAATTTCATATCGCGCACAGAGGTTTCCAGTTCGTCGATATGGATGGAGGTATAGGCATCCTCGTCCACCAATCTTTGGGAAAGTACGATAGAGTCTTCAAATCCGCATCCATCAAAAGGCATAAACGCAACCAGTGCATTGTGGCCCAGGGCCAATTCACCTCGATCCGTGGCTGCACCATCAGCAATAATATCGCCCTCTTTTAATTTTTGACCAACAATCACCAGGGGTTTTTGGTGAATGCAGGTTCCAGCATTAGATTTTCTAAATTTATCAAGATTGTAAATATCCACCACTGAACCTTGGGTGGAGAAGTCTGTTGGCCTAACCACAATGCGGGCAGCATCCACCTGATTGACAATGCCATCTCGACGGGCCCGAACAATGACACCAGAATCTCTAATGACCAATCCTTCAATTCCAGTACCAATTAAAGGGGCCCTTGCACGCATCAATGGCACCGCTTGACGCTGCATATTGGATCCCATCAACGCACGATTCGCGTCGTCGTTCTCCACAAACGGAATAAGGGCCGATGCCACAGATAAAATTTGCTTGGGCGAAATATCTGCAAAATCAATTTCTTTGGGTGAAACCAAAACATAATCACCCGAACGCCTGCAGCCCACCAAAGCATCGGTTAAACGGCCTTCATCATCCACAGAAACATCGGCTTGAGCAATAGTGTGACCCTCTTCCTCCATAGCAGAAACATACTCTACTTGGCTGGTTAATTGACCGTTAATAACCCGGCGATAAGGGGTTTCCAAAAATCCATAAGGGTTGATGCGGGCATAAATGGCCATGGAGTTGATCAGCCCAATGTTGGCACCTTCTGGGGTTTCCACTGGGCAAATGCGGCCATAATGGGTTGGGTGAACGTCACGCACCTCGATCCCAGCACGATCCCGTGTTAAACCACCGGGCCCTAAAGCAGAAAGACGGCGCTTGTGATTAACCTCGGACAAAGGGTTTGTCTGATCCATAAACTGGGACAGTTGCGATGTGCCAAAAAACTCACGGATAATGGAAGAAAGGGGCCTGGCATTCAGCAAATCATTGGGCATGGCTGTTTCCAGATCCACCGCCGTCATGCGCTCTCGGATGATTCTTTGCATGCGCATCAAACCAGACCGATATTGGACTTCTAGCAATTCCCCAACAGATCGCACTCGACGATTGGTCAAACTGTCAATATCGTCCACATGTCCACGCCCCTGTTTTAGACTCAACAAATAGCGAACGACCGCAATAAGGTCTTCTTTTTGCAAAACACGGGTAGAAAGTGGCGCATTGATCCCCAATCGTGAATTTACTTTAAGGCGACCCACATCTGACAGGTCGTATTTTTCAGAATTAAAAAATAAGTTATGAAATAAGGTGTATGCTGATTCCAATGTCGGAGACTCCCCTGGTCTCAAAACACGATAAATATCGAACAGCGCTTCTGCACGTGTTGTGTTTTTATCAGCCATCAATGTATTGCGCAAGAACGGGCCAGAATTGGCGCCATCGATATCCAAAACCGGTATTTCGTGAACACCTTTTCGAACCAAGAAGTCGACTTTTTCTGCTGTCAACTCTGCTCCGACCTCCATAAAAACCTCACCTGTCAGAGAATCTGACAGTTCTTCGGCGCTGTATCGCCCAACGATGTGTGTGTAGGGGACCAAAACATGGGTCACACCCTGAGCAATCCACTGACGAATAGAGCGCAGCTGAAGTTTACCACCTTTTTCGGCCAAAACTTGACCAGTTTTTGCATCCAACAAATCTTCTTCCAGTCGAACATTTTTCCACATGGCCTCTGAAAACACAATGCGCCAGTGTCCATCCCGGTAATCGTAAACTTGACGTTCATAGAATGTGGTTAAAATTTCTTGGCGACTCATGCCCAGTCGCTTGCTTGGAATAATCAATGGATCGGGCTGATGATCTGATTCCAGAGCCATCAACAAAGTGCTTACGGGCATTTTTCTCTTGCGATCGATGCGAACACAAAGCATATCTTTGATGTCAAATTCGAAATCGATCCAAGATCCTTGGGCCGGGATAATGCGGGCCAAGAACAAGAATTTTCCAGAAGAGTGGTTGCCCCGATCGTGATCAAAAAAGACGCCAGGCGAGCGGTGCATTTGGGAAACCACAACGCGCTCGACGCCATTGATGACGAATGTTCCCTCCTGTGTCATCAGGGGTATGTCGCCCAAATAAACGTCCTGCTCTTTCATAAATTTCAAGGACCGATCTTCTTCCCAGCCTGTCAAGCGCAATTTGGCGCGCAACGGGGCTGCGTATGTCAAACCTTTTTGACGCGCCTCAATCAAATCGCATTTTTGATCCTCGAGAACGTATTCCAAGAATTCCAACTGAACCCGCCCAGAAAAATCTTGCACAGGAAAAAGGGCCATCAATGATGCTTGAAGTCCAACGACGCGTCGATCTGCCGCAGAAACATCTTTTTGCAAAAAATCTTCGTAAGACCTCCGCTGCAGTTCAATCAAACTGGGGATAGACATGGCCTCGGGCACTCGTGAAAAATTATACCGAATCCGTCGATAAAAATCACAACTCTCGATCATTCCAACCTCCTTGTTGATTGATTGACTTTCACTTTGCAAAACTCGATCACCACATTTTTCTTGAACTTTGTCTAGAGCGATTCGGCACCCAGATCATGGTATGCCCACGATGTACACACTTTGTACATTTGTTTCGATTGGCCAAAAAGAAAGGCACCTATGAACCATTCAGGAACATGGGTGCCCGCCCTATTTTTTAAAAAACTTACTATGTTTTAAAGCACATCGCAAAATATACAGTTAAGCCAATTTAACTTCTGCGCCTACGGCCTCTAACTTCTTCTTCATTTCTTCAGCATCTTTCTTTGAAAGACCTTCCTTTACGTTAACGTTGGATCCTTCAGACATTTCCTTGGCCTCTTTTAAGCCCAATCCTGTGAGTACACGCAACTCTTTGATGACTTCTATTTTTTTGTCACCACTCTTGACGAGGACAACGTTGAATTCTGTTTGCTCTTCTTCTGCAGCCGGAGCAGCGGCGGAAGCGGACGCCATCATCATTGGCGCAGCAGCAGAAACGCCCCATAGGGTTTCCAGTTCTTTAACGAGACCAGCAGCCTCTAAAACGCTGAGATTGCTCAAGGCATCAATCAAATTTTCTTTTGTCATTGTATTTGACATTTTTTATTCTCCCTGTTCTTGTTTTTTGTTATAGGCTGAAAGAATTCGAGCCAAAGATTGGCCTGGTTCTTGTATAGTTCTTACCAGTTTCGATGCTGGACCATTGAGAAGACTCAGGATCTGACCGCGCAACTGATCCAAGCTTGGCAAAGTTGCCAACTGCTTGATATCTTCTTTTGAGAGATTCTTACCATTTAAAATTCCACCAATGGGATAAAAATTGCTCTCTCTTTTTTTAGAGAATTCCGCGATAACCTTCGAGGCAGAAACGGGATCTTGGGAGAAAAACACTCCCATAGGCCCCTTAAACCAGTCTTGGGCGCCACTTGCATCGTTCAAAAAAGCCCGTTTGGCTAAATTATTTTTGACAACTTGAAAGGACGCGCCACCAGATCTGGCACTATTGCGCAACTGGGTGAATGCCTCGGCCGAAAGGCCTACCTGACGAACAACGATCATGCAAGGATAGGAACCGCATGATTCCGAAAACTTTTCGACAAAAAGTTTTTTTTCTGAACGAGTCACTCGCACGCTCTCCTTAATTGAAAATCATTCTCAAATTACAACACACTTCTCAGCTCATGACAAGCCTTTATTCAGGTCTAATGTCAGGGAAAATCCCATTGTGGAAGATAAAAAAGCTTTTTTAATCAAATTTCCCTTAACACCATCTGGCTTCATGTCCAATAATGCACTTTGGACAGCCTTGAAATTTTCTTCAAGGGCCTCTGCGGCAAAACTTGCCTTACCCAATATGGCATGTACAATACCTTGCTTTTCGGCACGCAAAGAGACCTGGCCTTTTTTAGCAGATTGTACCGCCCCGGCCACATTCATGGTAACCGTTCCCAATTTTGGATTTGGCATCAACTGCTTTGGTCCCAATATTTTACCCAACTTGCTTAGATTGATCATCATGGATGGGGTTGCAATGCACAAATCGAAATCAATGCGTCCTTTTTGAATTTCCTCAATGAGATCCAAGTCCCCAACAATATCCGCACCAGCATCCCGAGCCTGCTGAGCTTGCTCCCCTTGGGCAAAAACAGCCACACGAACTGCGCGACCTGTACCGCGGGGCAGCTCCACCATTCCCCGGATGTTTTGATCGCCTTTGCGGGGATCAACGTTGCATGCAAACACAACCTCAACCGTCTCATCAAATTTGGCATTAGAGCGGGCCTTGATCAATTCAAGGGCCTCGTCGACACCATAGTGCCTTGCAAAATCAACGCTTGCATCGCGATTGCGTACGCGCTTGCTCTTTTTTTTAAGTTTTATCATTCTGTGACCTCGATTCCCATGGAACGCGCAGTACCCTCTAACATAGAGACAGCGGCTTCCTGTGTATAAGCATTCATATCCTGCATTTTTTCCTTAGCAATTTCAAGGAGTTGTTCGTGTGTCACCCGACCATTGATGGTACGTCCTGGTGCCATGCTGCCCTTTGCAATGGCCGCAGCTTTTTGCAAATAATAGGAAGCTGGTGGCTTGGTTAGGAAAAACGTAAAAGTTTTATCCCCAAATGCCGTAATGACAACAGGAATTCGAGCATCTGATGGCATGCCCGCTGTCTGGGCATTGAACGCCTTGCAGAATTCCATGATGTTCAACCCTTTTTGACCCAAGGCCGGTCCTACGGGCGGAGCTGGTGTCGCTTTTCCCGCCATAATTTGTAACTTAATCGTTCCAATAATTTTTTTTGCCATTACCAATCCCCTTTGATAAACCCTAGATTCCTTTGAAAACAAACTCTACTTATCCCCATCCCACGCGCTCCCCAACCCCCAGAGACTAAATTTTTTCAATATGTGTAAAATCTAAATCCACAGGTGTTGGCCGCCCTAAAATCGGAATAGATACTTTTAATCGCATGCGCGCCACATCCACTTCCTCAACAACGCCTTCCATAGAAGCAAAAAGACCCTCTGTCACACGAATGACTTCGCCCGGCTCAAACGAAATGCTCTGAGCATTTCCGCCCTCCATGGTCTCAATCTGATTCAATAGATTTTCCACCTCTGCATCTGAAAGAGGCTTTGGATCGCTGCGCAAATCCGCACCCAACATGCCAATAACTCTTGGCGCCCTTCGAATGGTGTTCAGAGCTTCTGGCGTAGATATCATGCGCACCAAAACATATCCTGGTAAAATGCGCTCTTCTTCCTGGACCTTGTTCCCCCGTCGCGTGACATTTACCATCTTTTTCAAGACTAAAACTTCTTCCAACAGGTCCCCTATACCATTTTTGACAAATTGCGCGGATAAATCACAGGCAACCCTGTTTTCGCTACCTGCAGCAACATGAATGACATACCATTTAAAATCTGACATAACCTATCCTATAGTATGACCTGAAGACCGGCGATTACGACTTGATCTACAAAAAACAAGAATACAGCAAACATAGCGGCAATGGCAAAGACGATGACGCTTGTAAAAAACACATCCCTTTGCGTTGGCCATACGATGCGTTTTGCCTCTTGCCTAACCTGATCAAAAAAAACGCGGGACGATTTCAACCAACTTGCGCCCATACTGCACTCGCATCTTATGGTGATCCCTATTTGTACACGATGTTCAATGGCCTTGTCAATTTTTCACACAACCAGGCAAAATCTATCCTCCTACAATATGCCTCAACGTGTGCAGCACATCTGAAAAAGTTTTCTGAAAGGTATTTCGGGGTACAATCAGATCGATAAAACCATGTTTTTTTTGAAATTCTGCCGTTTGAAAACCGTCTGGCAAAGGTTGCCGCAACGTATCTTGGATAACGCGCGCGCCCGTAAAGCCGATGATGGCGCCAGGTTCCGCAAAGGTTAAATCGCCCAATGCTGCAAACGATGCTGCAACCCCACCTGTCGTTGGATGCGCAAGCATCATCATGACAGGCAGCCCAGTTTCTTTCACCATTTGGATGGCTATAATGCTGCGAGGCATTTGCATCAAGGATAAAATGCCCTCCTGCATACGGGCACCACCAGACGAAGATACGATCAAAAAGCAGGCTCGCTTTTCAACAGCTGTGCGGGCACCTTGCACAAGGGCCTCCCCCACTGCCATCCCCATGGATCCCCCAATAAAGGCAAAATTAAAGCAAATGACCACAACGGGTGCTGCAGAAACCTTCCCCACTGCCAAGGTTACCGCATCGACTTGATTGGTTTTTTGCCGTGCATCCTTCAAGCGATCTGTGTATTTTTTCTGATCTCGAAAACCCAGTGGATCCAAGGCAACAGCAGATAATGGCAGGCTTTGATACTGCCCATCATCAAAAAGATGGGACAATCGAGCATGTATTGGCCAAGGCATATGGTATCCACAATGGGAGCAAACGAATAAATTGTCCTCCAGATGTTTTTGAAAGATCATCTTGGTGCACCCCAGGCAACAGGTCCAAAGGCAATCTGGAGTATTTCGTTTTTTCCCCAAAAAGCGTATTTTTGGGGGGATAAATTGGGTCAACCATTTCATTAATTTAATCGTTAAGCATATTTTGCATTATACCTTGGTCCAATCCGACCGCCTAGATCCCTATTTACCCTTATTTACGGGGATCTTAATGGCGCGTTTTGTATTTTTACCCCAAGGGTGCGTTGTCGCAAACAATCCATTCACAGGGCATTAAAAATCCAAATGATGATGCACCACATCCCCCTCCTCTATTAAAAAGCAACGAGGAGGATGCAACACAGGGTGCCTTTTGATCCTTATTTAAGGGCTACACCCTGTTCAGCAAACTTGTTCAATGACGCCTAAGGCACTTAGTGGGTAAACAAATCATCTGGGAAACCCTCAACATCTGCTAGAACCCGTGTGGGTAAAAATCGACAAATTGCCCGAAATAAATCTTGTCGGTTCTCTCGATTCAAGCGCACATCCAATTGGGACTTTAAGGCATGCAAATAGAGCACATCTGATGCGGCATACTGCTTTTGAGCATCGGTTAAATTTTCTACACCCCAATCTGAACATTGCTCTGATTTGGATAGATCTGTGCCCAATAATTCTCGACACAAAGAGGCTAAACCATGGTACTGGGTATAGGTGCGAACCAGTCGTGAGGCAATTTTTGTGCAGTAAATTGGTCCTGCACACAATGCACCCAAACCAACATACAAAGAACGAATATCAAAACGTGCAAAATGAAAAATCTTTTCCACATTAGGATTTACCAGCATGGCCGTCAATCGTGGTGCCGGACGGGGCTTTCGCGCCACTTGAACCAAGTGACAGATCCCATCTCCTTGACACATTTGAACCAGGCACAATCGATCGCGCTCTGTTTCCAACCCCATGGTTTCCGTGTCAATGGCCACAGATCGATCGAAAACCACGTTATCTGGTAAGTCATCTGCGTACAGGCGCACATCAGTTGGCTTTTTCATCATCATTTTTGGTGGTGTGCGGAAATTGTGCTGGTCTCTCATTCTCAACAGTCCTTTGGTGCATTTTTTCCCAGAGTACGCCCGATGACCCGTTGATGCAACCAGAAGGCCAAAATAGGCCACTGCAACCTGGGTATGGCACTGCAAACTGGGGAAAAACCCCAGGCCATCCCTCACCTTGGGCATTTTTTAGATTCAAGTGTTTTGGTTTTTTCAATCAATGTGTGCGCTCGATTCGTCCATGAACTTTTTGGAAAATTGTACCTCAACATTGCAACAGCCTTGTCTGAAACGGCCCCCATTCCCAAGGCAACCTGGCATTCAACCAAACGATACAGGACCTCTGGTATCAGAATGCTGCGTGGCCAAGCAGTGAGTAAAGCTCCAAAACGAATCCATGCTGCAACGTACCGCTGATCAAAAAGATATTGCTTGGCCACCAACATATCGTGGGATGCCAAATGCTCACAAATAAAATCTTGCCTGATTCGCGCATCATGGGCATATTCACTGGTTGGAAAGCGCCTTAAAATTTCCCTAAATGCCTCCAGTGCCAATTGAGCATTTTCCTTGTCTTTTGTCAGACCCAACATATCTGTGTAATAGCACATGGCGCGCAAGTAATAAGCATATGCAATGGATGCTGATCCAGGATGCAAATCGATGAATACATCCAACGTCGCAATGGCTCTGGGAAATTTTTGGGCCTTGAATGCGCAGAATCCGGACAGCAGTTGGGCCTTGCTGGCACAGTCCGAATAGGGGTGCTGGCGATCCACTTCATCAAAAGCATCGGCGGCTTTTTGATAATCCCGGCCTTTCATCAATTGCATGGCACTTTGGTATAAATCTTGTACGGGTTTTTCAACGTACACAGAATTGTTGGATCCGCACCCCGACAAGAGCACCGCTGTACACAAAATTTTCCAAAATTTTTTATTTTTCACTGAAGGGTCCCTTCTTGGTCTTTACCTTACCTTTTGCTGTTAGCCTAGCATGTTTCTGCCCATTGGCCATAGGTCTTTGCTTATGGGACAACTGTGAGGATTGCATCGCGTGTATTTGACGAAACTTGACAAATGCTCCTCAAATTTTACCTAAATTTTCAGGATTGCAAGGTTTTTTCATCAAATTTTTCATAACGCGAATTATCTTTTTCTGAAAAAAGGAGTATATTTTTTGCATATAGGTAATTTTATGGAACAGCCATGTCTTTGTCAAAAACTTTATCCAATAAAATGCCCCTTATTTTATTGGGGCTGATCGCATCAATTCTTGTCTCTGGCCACATCATGCCCCTTGGTTTAAAGACTGGCTTGTATGCCACCAGTCTATCCATCAAAGGGTTGATCGTTGCCATGTTGCCCATTATTATTTTTGGATTGCTTTTTCGCGCAGCGGTTCTGATGGCTAAAAAAGCCACCTGGATCGTGGGACTGATTTTGGGCACCGTTTGTCTTTCTACTTTTACAGCCGTTTTTCTTGCCCGTTTTGTAGGCCTAGGCCTCTACAACATGGATTTATCCATGGCTTTGCCCCCCGTTGCTGATCCGTTGGCTCCCATGTGGATTTGGGAATTGCAGTCTTGGATATCCAACAGCAGCGTTATGATTGGTGCAGTCGTCGGGGGCCTATTTGGGGCATTGGTTTTCCCAGAACCAGCCCTGCGCATATCAGAAGCCCTGGATCGTCTGGTGGGAAGCATTTTAAAAACTTTAACCTATGTCATTCCTATTTTTGTGGCAGGCTTTGTGGTTAAACTCCAGCATGAAGGGGTTTTTGTCACCATTTTAAAGAACTACTCTATGGTTTTTGCCGGCATTGCAGCGGCCCAATTTGCCTATATTGGTCTGCTCTATTGGCTGCTGGCCAAGGGCTCTTTTTCTAAAATGTTCACATTGATTGGCAATATGATGCCCGCAACCATCAGCGGGTTTACAAGCATGTCCAGTGCGGCCAGCATGCCGCTGTTGATTCAAGGTGTGGAAAAAAATACAACCCATAAGCACATGGCCAAAGTCGTGGTTCCGGTTTTGGTCAACATTCACATGATCGGGGAATGTTTCACGGATGTAATTTTGGCTTATGCTGTTTTAAAAACTTACGGTGTAGCCGATCCCTCTTGGGCACAATACCTGATGTTTTCTGGATGGTTTTTTGTGGCACGTTTTTCTTGTGCCGGCATTCCTGGTGGGGGAATCCTGGTCATTAAACCATTCTTGCTGGCCTATTTTGCCTTTACCGAAGAAATGTTTCTCTTGATTACCGCCCTGTATATCTTGTTTGATCCCGTTCTGACGGCGGGCAATGTTTTGGGCGATGGTGCCCTGGCCCAGTGGCTGGATAACATTGTGACCAAAAGACCCCATCTGATTTATTCCAAGGAAGAACTGAAAATGATGGAGAGCAACCGAAAATAGAATGTTTTTAGCCAGCGGGGATCAAATGATTTTCAAGGGGGCACCCTGTCTGATTTTCCATGAGGTACAGTCTGTTATCGGGCATTATTTAGATGGGCCAATTTGTGCAATTGCAATCAAGGAGCCCTACCTTGGTTTCCAAAGCCTGATTTTTTACAAATGATCAGGCTCCCAGGTGGACGAGGAAAAATTTGCCAGATTCACCATGGTTCAATGAATGATTTTCACATGAGACAGCTCTTCGTATCCATATTATCTGGATGAGACAGCTTGGTTTCCAATGGGGCAGACTTATCCAATGATCTACTGAACAGGCCCAACAATCCAGCAACCCCTTCTAGACCAACCTCTTTCTAAACCGTCCCCACTTTCCAGATCGCCCCCACCCACCCCACTAACAATTACCTGCCTTTTTCGAATCCCCTTAATCGGGGCCCTTGCACAGTTTTATCCTCAATGGATATTTTGCACGGTGCTGGAAACATTCATCAATGTCACCTGCCTAGACGAAGGGCATCTAGGGCGCCATCTTATTTTAAGCCACCCTAGATTGACACAGATGTGCCTGCTGGGTTTATGATGGATAAACCACAAGATTCCAGTCTTGATTCAAGCATGGCACGACCTACAGAAGCTCTCTTATCAACAGACCATCTGTTGCACAACATCCGTTGGATTCAAAACAAGATTGGATCATCCAAAATAATCGCAATGGTCAAGGCCAACGCTTATGGCCACGGCATTCGATCTGTTAGCCAACGCATTGCAGATCATGTCCACATGTTTGGAGTAGCCTCTATAGACGAAGCCATAGTATTGCGCACCTGTGGCATCCAAACGCCCATTATGTTGGCCGAGGGAGTTTTCGATTCCGGTGAATGGGAAATTGCAGCAAAGTATCATTGCCAAGTCGTCATCCACACACTAGAGCAAATCCAGTGGTTAGAGCATTTGCTGTGCACCCACCCTATTCGCGTCTGGTTGAAAATAAACACAGGCATGAATCGGCTTGGGTTTCCCCCAAGGGATGTGCCTGCACTGTACACTCGTTTATCCCAAAATCCCCGCGTTGAAAAACCCGTCGGACTTGTTTCCCATTTTGCATCCAGCGAAATTGAAAATGATGCAAAATCCATGGCCCAGTCTTCTAAAATGAGGGCGGTGATGGCGGCTATTCCAGGATTCCAGGGGCCCGTTACGCTGTGCAATTCTGGTGGAATTTTAAATGGCTCCAAGGAAGATTACTATGATTATGTCCGTCCAGGCCTTCTGATTCATGGTGTTTCACCCAAATCTGGTGTGACTGGAAGATCTTTGGGGCTGCGGCCTGTCATGACCCTTCAATCCAAATTAATTTCTGTATATACTGCCCAAAAAGGGGACGAAATAGGTTATGGCTCCCATTTTTCCTGTCCCGAGATCATGCCCATTGGCATAGCGGCCATTGGTTATGGGGACGGCTATCCATTCAGAGCGCCCTCAGGAACACCTGTGCTGGTCAACGGAATCATGTGCGCCCTGGTTGGTCGGGTATCTATGGATATGTTGGCCATTGACTTGCGCGCCTGTGCCAGAGCCAAAATAGGGGATCAGGTGACTCTTTGGGGCGATGAACTGCCCATTGAAACGGTGGCTGCCTTTGCCCAAGAGATTCCATATACGCTGTTAACGGGGCTGCAAAATCGTGTACGCTGCCGATGGTCCAGTCTTAAAACCCCATCTTATGAGGGGTCAACAGACCCGTTACCAAACATCTCATCGGAATGTGCTTTTGGGTCCAATATTCAGCAATAGATCGCTTTTTATTATTGCCAGCCGGATGGATTTTCAAATAATTGCGAGGATCCTTGGTTGAAAAAGGGGTGTTCAGGCTCTTCATTGAAAGAAGGGTGCTCAATGCGCGAAAATACATGGCCTGATTTTACATGGCCCAATTTCTGAAAAAGTTTCAATGTGGGACGATGTGGGCCAGAGCAATCCTTTTGGAAAAACAAATGCTGCCCATGATGCACAAAGCCCCATGGGATGATTGGGGAGCAACTAAAATTCCTTGGAAAAGCACCTCCCGACATGCAATGGAGATTTTCCCAGATTGGCTTTGGAAAACCCCGGGATTATTTCTCCAAGGCCAATCATGTTTAGAGGAACCCAGGAGCAAATGCCTGGACCCTTGATACAAGGATTTCCCCCAGGTACTGTCACCAAATTATCACTGCAGTGTATGCCCCTGCCTCTGTCCTTTCCGATGTCCTAAATACCCCAAATGGTACAAATACCAAGGCAAATCACAACATTGAATAGACCATGCCGCTGAATTTTAAGGAAAGGGACCCGAAACCTTCCCCCTACATCTTCAGTGGAAAACCCTGTAGCAAGGATTTTATTGAACCCCAAGAGTCCTGCTCAACAGATAAAGTCATTGTTCAAAAAATGTAAACCGAAAACACCTCATTCATCTTCATTTTTGCTTCATTCGTCATCGCTTTCGCCAGATGGATCCGATTCTTGATCCGAACTTCCAGATCCAAATTTAGCTTGCAGGGCCTCATTATTAGGGACAATCTTGTGTTTTCTCTCTAAAATATTTGTGTACGCCTGAAAAAATGCCACACGCCAGTTCCGATCCAGGGCTCCTTCGGCATTGGCGTCATTTGACCTTACTTCTTCACCACCTTGTGATTTCTCAGAAGTTACAGATACCAATTCAATGACCTCGTACCCATCAGTGGTCTTAATGACACAGGTTCTGGGGGGAGGCGTCATTTGAAATGCCTCCATTATGGCGTGCAAAGACATACCATCCCCCAGATTTTTTTGTCCCAAAGCATCGGCGGCGGATGCCCTATGTAGGGCCATGCTCTTCCCCATACCCTTGGCTGTCAGATTCTTTGCAAATGCTTGGGCCTTGGCCTCCACTACAGCATGGCTTTTTTTAACTTTCAGGGCATACTCTGTGGCCGCATAGAGTTCTGCTTCACTCAATGCGCGCGGAGGTGAAATGGTGTGAACTTGAACCCAAACCATGCCACCCATCATTACGGGCAAGGTAAAAACACCCTCTTGGCTGGAAAACACACGATCCAGAATCTTTTCACGCACCTCTTTGGGCAATTTCAGGGTTTCACCATTGGGCTGTTTCCACGCAATAGGGGAAAAATCAAGGGCTTGGCCTGTGGCGCTGCTGGTTAAAATAGAGTATGTCCGCCCCTGATCCTTGGCCACGTCCTCTAATTTTTTACCTGCTCCAAGGGCATCCTCAATCATGGTTTGCGACTCAGAGACTCCATTTTTTTTCGTATTTGGAGGCAAGGTTGCAAAATTTGGCGTAGACATGACGGTAAAGGTGCGCATTTCCGGATAGTTTCTCATCCTTTCCGATGGGTTTTCCCTTAAAAAGAGATCCACACTTTCCTTAGAAACCCTTTGATTTGCATCATCTGCAGCATCCAATGGGAACAGCTTAGAGCGCCAAGAGCGCACCTGGCCCTGGCCTTTTTTAGCCAAATCCTTGTAAAAAGATGGCAAAAAGACTTGCTTGAGCAAGGCAGTTTTCAGAACCATTCGACCCAACAAGCGCTGTTCTGCCGCAACCATTTGCAGCAAGCTGACACCGTTTCTGCGCAAAAATGCCCCCATTTTAGCCTCATCAAAACGATCTTCCAGATCTAAAAAATCAGGATCCCCTCTGAATAACTTTGTCTGCCCATGGTCGCCCATCACAAATCCACCATTTTCCTCTGTTGACTGAAAGTCAACTTGAAAAAACACAGGATTTTTTTTGTAGAAATTCATGAGGCGGCCTGCATTCAAGCTTCCAGATTCATCCAAAAAGCACATTTTTTGTCGCAAGGATTGTCTGGCACGATTTTCAGAAACAGCAATGCCCATGGCCGAAACTTCTTGATTCCAAATCTCATCTCTTGCCACTTTCCCAATCCAGTAAGCATCGTCAGAGCCTTGATTCCCAGTACCATAAAGGGTCAATTTTGCGTACGCACGCTCTTCTCGGATCCTTTGCACCAGCTGACTTTCTTGTATTTTATGGGTACCAACAGTTAGCAATGGCGATCGAAATGAAAAATAGCGGTAATCAAATGATGTCGCAAGATAGGCCACCAGCATCATACCGATGATCCATTGACCATATTTGGATTCTGGCTTTTCTCTTTCCATGATGATGACCTATTTGTAATGCAGGTATTTTCCAGAGTATACCTTGCTTTTAAAGCTGAAAACAAGAAAGACCCCCTTTGCCCTGCCCTTAAAACAGACTCTTTCTGCCCTTTTATTGACTGGCATTTTCCCATACCATCCGAACAGGTGCCATGTCAGTAAATCGTATCTATGAACAGCAAAAAATCTTTTTCCCCATGGTGGGTAAACCCAGCTGGACCTCAAAACCTTGAAATTTATCGATGGGCCACCCTTGATTCCAGTCACACTCTGGCACAATCTTGGGTGGAAAATGACTCGGCATTTCATGTAAAAAACCCCCTACTTTCCGGTTCATTAAAGGCGCCCATAGGGGAACTTTCCACAGATGCATGGATTTGGATGTGCGGGCAAATGCAACCCTTGGCTCGTGGCCAGGGAAGTAAGGTTTTTTTTGCACCTCTGGGTGGACTTTACGCCACATTGGTTTGCCTGTGGCCGAATTTGAGCACATCCCCTCCTCTATCTCTGCTTACGGCATTGGCTGTGGCCGAAGTGCTGGACCCATCTTGCACCCTGAAATGGATCAATGACGTCTATTTGGGAGATAAAAAATTAGGAGGAGTCTTGATTCATAGATATTTGGATGGCGATTGGACCACCTGCGTTATCAGCATGGGATTGAATATCAATACAACGCATCTGTGCACGCCTGAACATTATCCCATCGCCAGTTTGGCCCAGCACACTGGACACACTTTGGATTTATCAAAAGTTTCATCGGACATTCGCAAGCGCTTGGGGATGCATTATTCCGAAACCATTGCTCTTGGGGGAGAAATGAGCGCCCCCACATGCGCATCCATTAATTCCAGATTGGGCGAATATGGCAAAAAGGTCCTCTGCACAACACCCTTTGGAACCACAGTTGGTCTCTGTCAGGGTGTTGCCCCATCTGGTCGCATCATTCTAGATTCCGGAAAAGAATACGATGCAATATCTCTTTGCGTTTTGGATAAAAATGGTGTAGAATAATTGCATAAAGCCGTTGTAGCTCAGTGGTAGAGCGCATCCTTGGTAAGGATGAGGTCGAGAGTCCGATTCTCTCCAGCGGCACATTTTGTATAAAACCCTCATCATTACACATTTTTATCCTAATAATCATGGGTTATCATCAAAATACCGGCATCCTGTTTGATAATATCGGCTTGGTCCATATTGTTTGCAACAAAATCAAGATTTATCCCAAAATCACAAAAACGGGCCCCATTAGTGTTGGGCTGCCCCCCTATCCCAAAGAAATACCTTCAATTGTCTGGGAAAAGTTGGGTAAATTTTTTTAAAGCACAAGTCACGTGGGATTTCTGTCGGCTATTTTTTACCCCAAGAAAACAGTTCTTATGTCAGGTTCAAAGAACCAGACTTCTGATTATGGAAATATTCGCTATCCCAGAAAAGTGTCTCTGAGGGGGATTCGTTGTTTGAAAAAATACCCTATACCCCGTGGATTCTTTTTAAAACCGCACATTGAAAGTTACTGTAAATTTTTATAAAAATTCCAGTAATAGACGAATAAAATAGGCCAAAATTGCATCTTAGTAGGATTGAGATAGATTTTTTAGACCAGTTCCAGTATCATAAAAAATCATTATCTAAGAAAATCGTCCCATGGAACAGACTAGTACGCAGGGGAAAAAAATCCGTGAGTGGAAGCAATTCGCCTTATTTTGTGGGATTGCCCTTCTTGTTCGAAGTCTTTTGATTTCACCATGTCGCGTTCCATCTGGATCCATGTTGCCCACTTTGCAAGTCGGAGATTTTCCACTTTTGTTAAAAACCACCTATGGATGGTCCAGATTTAGTTTGTTTGGCGGCGGCCATATCCCTTATTTTTCTGGAAAAATAGGCGGTCGTGCATTGCCCAATCGGGGAGATGTGGTGGTTTTTACCAACCCTAAAGATACAAGCCAAGATTTCATCAAACGCGTGGTCGGGTTGCCTGGAGACACCGTTCAAATGATCGGGGGCATACTGCACCTGAACGGTAAGCCCATCAAACTGGAACTAAAGAAATCTGACATCGAGCAATACGATGGGGTAAAAACCATTTCAGGGGATTTGTATACCGCCACATTGCCCACAGAGGGGGGCACAGTCTCTTATGAAATTTTAAAACAGAGGCCCTTTGGGCAGAGCGATGGGGACAACACGCCAGCGTATCACGTGCCTCAGGACCACTTTTTTGTGCTAGGGGACAACCCAGATGGGTCTGGTGACAGCCGGTATATGGATCAATTGGGGTTTGTGCACAAAGATTATTTATTGGGTCGCCCTCTTTTCACCTACCTTTCCATTGATCACGAGGATATGTATCTGACACGTCCTTGGACTTGGCTGATGTTGCCCTTTAAAATTCGCTGGAACCGATGTTTTTACCAGCACATTCAGCCGGTTTTTTCCCCAACTGCTGAGAAAGCAGACCCTGCATCTGATGGAAAAAATCTTGCCCATTCAGGGGCCAGAACAGATGGCAAAACAAAGGAGCAGTCTGATGATGCTCTTCTTCCTGTTGTTGCCAATGAGGCTGTTTCCAATGAGATTCTTTCCAACGAGGCTGTTTCCAACGATACAATGGCCGCCCATGTGCATTAGACAGCAAACCGTGACCCTGCCCTCTTCTAATGGGGGCACTCCCTCTCTAGACCCAAACTCAGGTGGGCCAAGGCATTTTGATACCCCCTGTCCTGATGCCGTGCCCCTATCAGCCTCCATGATTGCACCTATCCGCCCCTCCTCCTGCATTCAAGCCTTTGCATCGCACCCCCCGTGATC
>JBILXO010000001.1:0-136308 GCA_044378415.1 Holosporales bacterium | reverse complement strand
ATGTAAAAATGGTGCATGTTGGGCATGATTTAGGGGGGGGCATCAGGGTATTTGAAAAGGTTCTGCCATGTAAAATGATCCTTCGGGGTTAAAAGGAGCTTGCCCACAAATGCAAATAAGGTTCCCGGCATCAACAGGTCGATGCATTGGGCTGAGTGACTCAAGCCCAGGAAACCAAGGCCAATCACCCAATACTCATCCCGGATGACCCATGTGGAGCAACTCAACGACTCAAGCCCAGGAAACCAAGGCCAATCACCCAATACCCACTCTGGATGACCCATGTGGAGCAACTCAACGACTCAAGGGCAAGTGTCATGATATCGAAAAAGACTGGAAATAGAGCCCATCTGCGATGAATTTGTGTAACAAAAAATCCAGACTGATTACTCGTTCAATGATTCCTTGCTCTGATCTGCACTGTTGTGATCTGATGGTGGGGCTTTTTCTGATTTTTCAGAATGTATCTGCTCTTTGCGCCCCTGCTTTGGGGAAGATTTTTCCGACAAGCCAGGGGATTGTTTCCGAGAGGCATTTGATGCGCCTTGTTGCAACCGAGCAATATGGCCCTTTTCAATGGAAATGGTAACCCCATTGGCAATATTCAGACGAACTTCGTGATCTGCAACAACCTCGACAACACCAAAAATACCGGAATTCGTAATAATTTGGTCACCTTTTTTCAAGTTACCTAAAAAATTTTGCTGCAAAAGTGTTTTTTTGCGTTGGGGCAGCACCACCATGACGTAAAAAATACCCATGACACATGCGATGGGTAAAAAATTATTTAAAAGTTCGTATATTTTCCCAAGGGTTTCTGGACTCACAGGATGTTCTCCGGTTGGATGTGTTGCAACATTGCGATTATAATGAAACGTTATGGCATATTAAAAAAAAAGGCAATTCATGCCCAATGATGCGTTATCCTATTTTTTAAAAACTTTAAAACACACCCTACCAAACATTGCTGTGTTGGGCCTCAATACACGTTGCACCTTGCACCCTGTGCCTTGTGCCTTGTGCCTTGTGCCAAAATTTTTCCAAAATCATTCTAAAAACAATGCTGTGAAAATAAAAAGACGCCAGAATGACCCTTCTGAATTTATAAAAATCTTCAATATTTATAAAAATCTGCAACTTGTCCTATAAAAATTTTGACTTTTTTGCAATAACATTCCAACAATAAGGTTATGGACTTTTGCGCCCACCATATACTGTGATTACTGCTTTACCTTTGCGGTGGGAGCCCGCCTTTACCCAGGACCATTTCTTTGTCAGCCCCAGTAATCAATATGCTTTCCACTGGATTATGCAGTGGCCATGGCCATTTCCCCATGTGTGGATTTTTGGACCTCAAGGATGTGGAAAGACTCATTTGGCCACATTGTGGGCTGGAAAACACCAGGCCCACTGGATTGCACCACACGATCTGCCAATCATGGATCCTCAAGCCTGCTGGATCATAGATTGGGACAGTCTAGATCTGGAAAAAATCGATCAAAGCCAATTGTATGGATTTTTAATGCACGTTCAAGAATCTCAGACCAGGTGTCTGTGGATTTCCCGTCGTTCTGCAGCTGCATGGGATGGCCCATTGGCCGACGTAACTTCCCGCATTCGCGCCATGGTTAGCCTGGAAATCAGGGCCCCGGACGATCTTTTATTGGGGAAAATATTGGAAAAATCCCTCTTGGATATCGGATGGAAAATCAGTGCAAAGCTGATTGATTTTTTAGTTCGACGCATGCCCAGGTCCTTTTCAAGCGTAGCAGACTTGACCCAATTGGTTCACCAACATGCCTGGAAATATCCGGGACTATCTGCACAGCGCCTCAAGTCCCTTTTGCGATCCATTGAAATGGCTGAGGACAGGGCATTGAATATGGAAAAAATTGTATTCGAAACAGATCCTAAAAATCTATAGCACAGTAAAAAATAATATTGCGCCACATAAAAGCATCTGGCAGTCAGTATATTCCAGCTGCTTTGGGAAAAAACACCCCTTCTGTTTGAAAAAACGTCGCTGCTTTCTAAACAAACATGGCTCCTTTTGGGAATAAAACCAATTCAAAGGATTTGGCTTAAATTTAAATAACATGAAAGCCGCATCAGTAAAAATAAAAACTTGCCCGAATAGATATTTTGAAAAAGATAGAATTTTACATTGATGCTGATTTTGATATACAGAAAAATATAAAACTTTTAAAACAATTCAATTGCTTAATGAAAAAATAACAGAAAAATTACTTAGTTGAATAAATTGGAATCAAACATCTTGAAAAAATTGTCAATTAAAATTATAATTTTAAAAAAAATGGATTTTCTAAATTATGAGTAAATTTCAAACACAATCTTTGGTCAAGGGCTTTTTAGAGCATGTTTGCTGTAAAAAAATACCCCTATATGCCACATGCTGTATGACCTTGTCCGGCTTTGGAAATCCTGTTTTTGGGTCCCAGGCATGGATCACCCTTGTCAATCAAGACAAACAGCGTACCATCACCCAAGAAGGCGATTGCAAAAAACGTTTTGCGCCATGCAGCACTTTTAAAATACCATTGGCACTGATGGGGTACAATAGTGGGTTTTTAAAGGATGAAGGCACCCCAACCTGGCCTTTTCAAGAAGGTTATGTGGATTTTTTGCCCCAATGGAAACAGGATCAAACCCCGACCAGTTGGATTAAAAACAGCTGTGTTTGGTTTTCGCATGTTCTAACCCAAAAACTTGGTATGGAAAAATTCCAAGATTATGTCACGCAATTTTCCTATGGGAATCAGGATCTTTCTGGGGATAAGGGCGAAAATAACGGCCTAACCCAGTCCTGGCTATCCAGTTCATTGCTGATATCGCCAGAAGAGCAAATCCTCTTTTTGGAAAAATTAACCAACCATACCTTGCCCGTCAGCCCATCGGCGCACACCTTGACCAAAAACATCTTGTTTGTAGAGGCATTGAAAAATGGTTGGAAGCTGTACGGCAAAACAGGTTCTGGAAAATTATTGGATGAGCAAGGCAAGCGCACCAACATTCAGCATGGGTGGTTTATTGGGTGGATTGAAAAAGACAAGCATGTCGTCCTTTTCGCCCATCATATCGCTGATGAAAAAGAAGAGGACAATTGGGCCAGTTTAAGGGCTAAAGAAGGGGCGAAAAAGAAACTGTTCTCTATTATTGATTCTATTGACGTCTGACTATTAAGAAACGATTGCATCATCACTGCCCTAGGCAGGGAAGGCCTCTGTAGACCAACTCTATGGACTGATTTCTACAAGAGTAATTTCTAAAAGGCAACTCTTTGGTCTGCCAGGTTAGAAAAAATACAGGCTAGGGTACGCCGCTGTGACGTCTGACTATTAAGGAACGATTGCATGATCACTGCTCTAGGGGGGGCCTCTGTGGACGCCCCTATGGACCGATTTCTACAGAGTGGCCTCTACAGAGTAGCTCTTTGGTCTGTAGAGGCAAATACAGGCTAGTGGGACGCCGCTGTGACGCCCATTAGCCGCGATGAAGGGGATATTTTATAGATCAGCTCCATCTCTATTGGATCCAATGACCTATTTGATCTAGCCCTTTAGAGCATCCATCAGACGATCTCGCAATGAATCTCCGCCACTTTTTTCCTTCTCAACATATTCCACCAATGCATCTTTTTCCTCGTCCAATTCCATGGCCTTTATGGACAGGGCAATGTAATGGGTTTCTGGATGAAAAGCCGTTACCTTGGCCTGAACCTCATCACCCACGGAAAAGCGCTGCGTATTTTGCAAAGTGCGATCGCGAGACAATTCTGCACGCTGAATAATGGCATGCAATCCCTGACTCAAATCAACTTCTATGCCCTGATCCATGGTGCGCAAGACCAATGCCTTGACGATTTGCCCTTTCTTAAACTGGCCATGCTTTTCCATCCAAGGATCGGATGTCAGTTGCTTGATGCCCAACCCGATCATTTCCTTAACCAAGTTCACATTCAATACTTTCATACGCACCATTCCACCGATATTGTATCTGCCCAAGGCACCATCGTTGGATTCCCAAGACAGATCGGATTGGTGAACGACGCCCTCTAACCCACCAGGCAAACTTACCAACAATCCAAATTCCGTGATGTCCTGGATTTCACCTTCCACTTCTGATCCTTCAGGATGTTCCGTGGCAAAGCGTTCGAGTAAGTTTTCCGTACATTGCTTGATGCCCAAAGAGATTCTGCGCTTGGTGGTATCAATGTCCAAAATCATGGCCTCAATGCGTTGCTCTGGCTTGACGACTTGATGTGGATTGGGTGTCTTTTTACCCCAAACCATATCGCCCATATGAACCAAACCTTCTAGGCCCTCATCCATACGCACAAAGGCCCCATATTCCACGACATTGCTCACTTCGCCCTGGACCTTATCCCCAGGCTTATAGCGATCGGTGATATTCAACCAAGGATCTTTTTCCAACTGCTTCATACCCAAAGAAATTCTTTGGCTCTCTTTGTTCAAACGGGTCACCATCACTTCGATCTCTTCGTTCAACTTCAAGATCTCGCTTGGATGCTTGATGCGTGTCCAGGAGATATCCGTAATGTGCAACAATCCATCGATTCCCCCCAAATCCACGAACACACCATAATCGGTGATATTCTTAACCGTACCCTTCAAGCGTTGACCTTGTTCCAACGTGGCCAATAAGCGTTGACGGCCCGAAGAACGATTGTCTTCCAGTACAGCACGACGAGAAACAACAACGTTGCTGCGTGCATCGTCCATTTTCAAGACGACGAACTGGTCCGTTACATTCAAAAAGTGAGAAAGATCTTTAACGGGACGAATGTCAACCTGACTGCCAGGCAAAAAGGCAATGGTTCCACGAATGTCCACTGTCAAGCCACCCTTAACTTGATTGATGATGGTTCCTTCAACGGGTTTGCGCGAATGGAACGAATCGCTGAGATACTGCCATGCAGCTTCCTGTCTGGCACGCTCGTGACTCAGCTGGACATCCCCTTGAGGGCCCTCATACCGATCAATGTACACATCAACAATATCGCCAACCGAAAGTTTTTCAGGAAGAAATTCTTTCAGCGGCACGCGCCCTTCTGACTTTAAATCCACATCGATCAAAGCCATGTCCTTATCAATGGAAACCACAGTTCCTTTGACAACTTGACCTTCTAAATTCATTCGTTTTTGAAAATACGCATCGAGAAGATTTTGAAATTCCTTATTGGGCATCACTTTATCAGGCATAATATTTCTCGGGTTAAGGGGTGTTTAAATACATATTCAGTATACGAGATACAGCGCAGACACACAATCATTTTCTGGTGCTTTTTAGTCACCCCTCTTTCCAAGGGAACTTCACAGGGTCTTCTTTACGCACCTTGGAAAATCGCCTATAGTTAAGATTCGATTTCAAAAAAAGATTTTATGGCAAAAGAGGCTACTATCGAGTGTTGTGGCATCGTTACGGAGTGCCTTCCCAACGAACAATTTAAAATTCGCCTAGACGATACCAACCACATCATCAATGCTTATATTGCCGGAAACATGCGCAAGCATCAAATTCGTGTGCTGGTGGGCGATCGGGTAACTGTTGAAATGACGCCTTATGATATGACCAAAGGTCGCATTCGATTTAGAGGAATAAAAACGCACCATGCCCCTGCATCCCCTTAAAAGCCCATCTGATATCCTAAAATAATTCCATAAACTCTTTTATGTTCTTTTTAGAAACATTAAGAGATACATGAGACCAATTGGTAAAAGATATATCGAACTAATGGGTTCTTATTCATCGATTTTTAAAACATAAAAAATTAATAGAATATATGCGTGTACCCCATTGATTTCTATGCCTGATTGTTACTAGATTAAAGTACATATCAATGCACACACCAAAATGCTCGACATTAAACTTATTCGCGACAATCCCAGCGCATTAGATGCCGTTTTATTGCGTCGCAAGGCCGGATCTGCCCCAATTTCTGAAAATATTTTGGAATTGCATAAAATCTATTGTCAAGCAGAAACAGAGGTGCAACGCTTGCGCCAGGTCAAGAACAAGCTTTCGACTTGGGATCCAAAAGCATCCAGTCAAGAACGTCAAGATTGCATAGAGCAAGCAACCCAATTAAAAGCCCAAGAAGAAGCTGCCAACAATATCTGCAAGTCTGCAAAAGAGGCCTTTGAAAGTGCAATGATTGTTTTGCCCAATTGGATTGCATCAGATGTTCCAGATGGCATGAGGGAAGAGGATAATCGAGAAATAAAGCGCTGGGGAGAGCCCAAGGTTGTCCCACCATTTTTCAAAGATCATGCAACATGGGGGCGCGATCAAGGTCTTTTGGACACGGATCAGGCTGGAAAAATTTCAGGCGCACGATTTACTTATTTGCTAGGAGAGTTGGCCCAACTAGAGCGTGCCTTGGGCCAATGGATGCTGGATGTTCAGTCCCAACATTTTGGCTTTACAGAAATGGCGGTGCCATTTTTGGTGCGTCAAAATGCTGTTTTTGGTGCGGGGCAATGGCCAAAATTCAAAGATGATTTGTTTACCATTTCGGAACAAGATCATGACCGATTCTTAATCCCTACTTCAGAGGTGCCTCTGGTCAATTGGGCTGCGGAAAAAATTCTGGATGCCGAGGAATTACCCCTGCGTTTAACGGCCCTGACCCCATGCTTTCGATCAGAAGCTGGTGCCGCTGGAAAAGATACCAGTGGCATATTGCGCCAACATCAGTTCAATAAAGTTGAGTTGGTGGTACTGTGTCCACCAGAATCTTCTGAGATGTGGCATGACCAAATGCTGCGGCAGGCTGAATTTATTTTAGAATCATTGGAATTGCCTTACCGTACCGTAGTCCTCTGTGCAGGAGACATGGGCGCTGGCGCAGAAAAAACCTATGATATTGAGGTATGGGTGCCAAGCCAAAATCGATACCGTGAAATTGCCAGCTGTTCCAGATGTGGGGAATATCAGGCCAGACGCATGAACGCGCGCTATCGCAAATCAGATGGGAAAACAGGGTTTTTACATACTCTGAATGGATCAGGGTTGGCCGTAGGTCGCACCTTATTGGCGCTGATGGAAACATTTCAATGCGCCGATGGAACCATGGCCATCCCCCTTGTTTTACAGCCCTATATGAGGGGAAAGACCTCTATTGGCCAATCACAGAACTTACCCCCATTACCGGATTGTCCTGCATGTTAATACCCTTGCTTTTTCGCCCTAAATATCCTATTTATTCCACGCATAAAAATAAAAAATGGCCTCTACTCTCCCTATTTGGCCTATTGATATCGGGCTGCACCGTTGAGACACCAGAGCGAATAGTTTATCTGAAAGAGGGGGAAATTTTGGTTCAAAGGGGCGATACCATATCCAGCATTGCTGCCCGTCATCATATCAGCATCAAAGCATTGGTTGAATGCAATCGACTGTTGCCCCCTTATGGTCTAAAAAACATTAAAAAACTCACCTTGCCGTCTGGCCAATGGACATCGCCTGCAGACAATGGCCATACAAATCCTGTACTGCTCAAAGAAAAAGAGACCGTTCAATGGACGACAGTAAGCGAGGATCCGGAACCTCTTGCGTCAGAAAATCCTATTCTTTTGGGGGAAATAGATGGGGAAGCAGAGTTGGATTCAGAGGCCGATTCAGGGCTGGAAACCCGCTTGATTCAGGATCCCCAAGAGCTCGACTGGGATGGCGAAGTGGATGGTGGGGTGCGCGATGCTGTGGATGGATCAAGGCCCAAGAAAAAAATCCCATCCAAAACCAAGGAACCTCCTCATGCCAATTGGGGTTCTGCTGGGCGCACTGGGGATTCCAAGAAAAAAATCAAGAAAGTACGATTTTGCAGGCCGGTTTCTGGGGCGGTAACCAAAAAATTTCAAAAAAATAAACATGGTGCCCCATCAAAAGGCATTCGTTTTAAGGCATCAAAGGGGTGCCCTGTCTATGCTGCAGCCGATGGAACCGTACTATTGGGGGGCAAACTAAAGGGCGATCCCAGCAAAGCCGTTGTTTTGGTCAAACACAACGATAAATGGACCAGTTGCTATCGAGCGCTAGCAAAATCCTCTGTTTCCAAAGATCAATTTGTCAAACAGGGTGATTTATTGGGTACCAGCGAAGGGCCTGAAATGATTTTCGAATTACGGGACCAGGATAGGGCCGTGGTGGATCCTGAAAAATATCTTCAATAAAAGGTCGATATCTGGGATGGGTGTTGGACTGAGATCTTTTGCATGGGGGGGGTGCAAACATTCGCCTTCCATAAGGGGCCCATTTTTGCATTGGAATCCGATCTGCACCCTAGTTTTCTGGCCATGCAGTGACTCTCGTGGTTAAATGCCCCCTTATGCAATGATTTTTCGCAAGATGATCTGACCTCATTGTATTGGATATTTCAACCAACCATTCGGTCAATGGGGGTGGTTTAAAAAAAAGTCACACATTCTTTAGCCCTATTCTAAAATAGACCAATTGGATCCCTATTTTAAAGGCACAAGGGTTTTTTGCCATGTGGTTCCTGGAATATTTTTTATACAGCACCCATTATAATGGGTCAGATAAGGGTCAAGAACCCCAAAAACTTCCTATCCGGGCTTTTAAATAAAAATATTTTGCCTGCCAATCAGATGCATCTAACTGTGAAAAGTGGCCCTATTGATTTAGATTAGACACCCTTTTGCTGGACAAAAAGCTTCCAAGTTGCATGCCACAGTGACTTTCCTCTTGGAATACGGTAGGCAGCATGCCCCAGCAATACACGGGTATACCAGCCCCCTTTATCACAAGACCGCATTCATTTCTGATGTGAACAATGGGGCTTACCAATCCTTGTCCTGGATCAATAGAATGTGGCTTTTACTAGAGGCAGCATTTTTATCATCTGCAAACTGTATTTCTTTTTCATTACCGACGGTCGTATCCCAATCCATCCAATCTGCACCCTATTACAGGAATCCTGTGATCTGCACCACTAGCCAGAAAAAGACCTGTAAGAGTTCAAAACATTGTATCCAATCCTTGCCTCATCAGGGCAAAAATACATTCGAGGTAGTCGCCGATGGCCTGAATAATTCAACAAAAAAAGATTGGAACCGGGTTCGAACTATATGTCGCAACTTTTTACAAAATCCCAACTGCTGGGGTCAAAATTAGCAATAATACTTGCGGTGGACACAGCCTGCAGGCCCATTTCTTGAAAATACACAGATTGCTCGGAATCCTGGGGGCAACAGACCATAAATTTCACACCATTGTCGTCCCCCATTGGTTTATTGGACCATAGATTGGGGCTGCTATGAGGTTGCGCATAATGCATCCAGCGAACGGGCTGGCCAGAACTTTCTAGTACTAAATTTTTTATACCATCAAGAGACGTGAATCTATGTTTGTTTTTTTCAACAAAATGTCTGGAACCATTGTGCCCTATTTCAAGCAAATAAAATTCCAATGTTCCTTTAAATTTTATATTCAAATGCGGTATTCTCCCTGCAAATGACGCCATTTTGTTGGGAAAAGATCCAGCCCTGTCCATAGTGATGGCATAAACTTTCTTGGATATTTTCCAGCATCCCGGAAAAGCATACTTGAAAATTTTCTGAACCACACCATGGCCCTGATAATTAGGGTGCACCTTTGTATCGCAAAGATACCAGACTTTTTCCTGGGGCGGGATGTCTATGGTTCTTAAAACAGCAACGCACACCCCTATGATCTCATCACTTTCTTTGGCAATAAAAAAATAGGGCTCACCTAGAGTATCGAAAAACTTAAAGTAATCATCTCCATGGTTGATGGTAAAATAATCCTTGCCCAGGGGGTATCTGAAAAAAGCTTCAAACTGCAGCAAAGCCTGGTTGTATTTATCGCGATTTTCAAATCCCACCCGGTGAATGCGCATCATGATATATCGGCAGATTGGTATGATTCCAAGCAATTTGCATTCAATCTTCTGTCTCTTTTTTCGTACAATTCTTTGTACAAATTGTAAAACAATGTGGCCCCGAGATAGATTCCCTGATCAATACTGTATCGATTTTCCTGATTTTTTTGGTAATCATCAGCGACAATATTGAAAAAATCCGCAGCATGCTGCATATCAATGTCTGAATGATGGTTGTAATGAACCAAATTTTCCCGCATCAACCAATCTCTTTTAACCACAGCATTGGCGATAATGGACGATATTTCACAGAACATTCTCTCAATCATACCCATTACGGCTACACTGACCTTGTAATCATCCAGGACACAGGCGCCAATAAGACATGTGTTAAATATTCGAATCTCTGGCCACAACTCTCTCTTTTCAATGGTTTGCAGTGAAATATTGCCAATACGGTCTAAAAATTCAACAAAGGTGCTGGAATGGGCTTTTCTTAAATCGCCCTCACCATACTCTTCCCAAATATTGTCCAGAAGGCTTAGTCGCAAATGTGGCTCGGGAATTTTTGCAGCCAATGCGCACATGGGTCTGTTAAAAAAAACGACAGCAAAGTAAAATTGAATTTGAGTTTCAATAAAATCGTCTTTCTCGAACGTTCCATTGTGCAAATTAGAGAAATATGGGTTTCCCATTATATTTATTTCGAGCAAGATACTGTTTATTTTGTCCTGTAACATTTTTTCACCTTTTAGTTGCGATATTAATTTTGTTGTAAAAGAGGCTTCTGTCTTTTTTCAAAGAGTCCGCTTCAAGCTCTGCATGGTGGAAAAATCCATATTTTTCCAATTCATAATCTTTCCCATTGTTCAATTGTCTGAATAAAATAGTTGCTCCTGTGCAAGCATTATTGCGGATGTAATGGATGTGATTGACCCACTCTACCTCACTCATCCAGTCAAATATATTGGACAGACTGATCAAATCGTATTGCCCTATGTCAATATTTGTCAAAACATCATTTATGCATTGAAAGCCATTTTTTGTATTTGGATGAGATAGATAATAGGGCCATGATGATTTTTCCGACGTATAAAAGCCCAAAAAGATATGCTGCAAAAAGTAATTGCTCTGAAAATCATCCCTTTTCAGCCCTTTTTCCAGGGCATGCCTGAAGTAAGACGGGTACGAATGTGGAGCTGCATGCTGTATGGCCTCTCTTCCAAACATGGCAACAAGCATGGGATTTGAGAAATACGAATCAAAAACAACTGTCCAGTAAGGGTTATTCATTAGTTCAAGCACAAGTTTTTCAGCCTGCCCTCTTTCTTTGGTAAAAATGGACCTCACATTGCGATCATCCAGCACAAACTCGTAAATAAAGTACCGAAAACTCCTGAACAGACTCTCGAACTCACCGCAACCATTCAGTCCCATCGGATTGTCCACACCTATGTTAAACAATGGGTAGGATTCATCTGTAAAATTTTTTAAATTTTCTAACTTTATTTTAGATAGCTCAATTTGCTCATTATTGCTATCGAAAATTGTCAAATCAATATCAGAAAACATACTTTGTAGGGACAAAGCAGAACAACCACCAGAGGAAATCATAAGTACATTCTTTTTATTCAACGTCCTTATGACTGATTCCTCAACCATTGGGTCTTCTCTAACGGTGGCAAATTTTAATTTCCACATTATTTTTATTTAAAAAAATGATACTATGATTAGACATTGACATGCAATTATTTTTAATACGTTAAATTAATATTTTTTTATTGCAGAAAAATTTCAGAAGAGTGAAGGGCATGGCGACGAGGACGTGGTGTCCGATGATTTCTACCCTATTTGCAATTTGCAGAAAAATCTCTTCTCAGAATAAGGGGGAGGAGTGGGGAAAACAAAGAGAAAGAAGGGCGAAGATACGGTGTGTTGTTCTGCGGCAGATGGATTGGAAAAAACAGTGGAGCCAGGAAAACACTGTAAAAAGGTGGAGAGATGTAGAAGGGGCTGTTTGGACCACACAATGGCCTGAGTGGTGCCATCTATTGAACCTCGTAATATATCTTTGTTTTACCATTTTTACTTTTGCATTTTTTTATCTCAAGGCCAGCAATATCCTGAAGTTTTTTGACATGAGTACCCCCACAAGGAAGGGGGGGGGCAAATCCTGCAATATGGCAAACTCTTAGGGCTTTATCTTTGGGAAGTTCATAGGGTAAATCTTGGACAACCCTGGTTGCATCTTCTGGACTAAGTTGCTCTGTTTTTACAACAGCATTTTTATTGATAAACTCTATTACAGTTGAGGTGATTTTAGGAAGAAAATCATCCCAATTGCTAAGGGTGCCATCAAATTCGATGCAAGCTTCTCCTGGGAACTGATGACCTTTGATGGCTTTCAATTCTGGGTTTATTTTTTCTGCTACCCCAGCAATAAGATGTCCTGCAGTATGGTATTTGGAATTAATCATGCGCCTATCTTTATCAATTTTCATGGTTACAAAACAGCCTTGATGAATAGCCTGACCGTCATCTATGATACAGTGATGAACCTCGCCATCCACATTGCGCACATCCAATACTTTATAGGCTGCATTTGCACCTAGGATTATCCCTTGATCTGCAGGTTGTCCGCCACCCTGAGGATAAAATAGGCTTTGATTTAAAATCAAGTATATGCCTTTGGCATTAACGCCATGGGCAATTAATTGGGCTGATGATTCAAATAAATCTGGATATTGTATATACATAAGATCTGTCATTGTGAAAATTATCCTTTATTTCATTGCCTAATTTTAAAAGATATATTATATGATAATTATTGACTGCTATACTATTTTAGTTTTATTATATTGTCAACATTTTATCATCACTGTATTCTAAAAATATTCCAGAAAAAGAGAAGATTTCTTTATGGGTGCGTGCGCCATTTTGCTCCCCAATAATGAACCTCGAAACAGATTGGACGAAAAACCCAGTAAAATCAAGGGCTCTGGATCAGGAGTTTGGGGGGGGCATGTGAACCTTTGGATGCGATGTTTGCATGTATGGATAAGGGGGGGGCAAAACACCAGATTTTTGTGCAGAATGGTAAAATTGCAGAAAGCAGAGCACACATCTGGCGCCGAGGCAAAAGGGTGAAAATCTGGAAAATGGCCAGTTTTTTTTAGATGCACCAACATCATCTCAGAAAGGAAAAGAAAATAAGGGCTTTTTGTGCAGAATGGTAAAATTGCAGAAAGCAGAGCACACATCTGGCGCCGAGACAAAAGGGTGAAAATCTGGAAAATGGCCAGTTTTTTTTAGATGCACCAACATCATCTCAGAAAAGAAGAAAGAAGGGGGAAGAAGATCTGTGTTCAAAAAATCCGGAGGAGAGAGAGGGATTCGAACCCTCGATACGCTTGCGCGCATAGCGATTTTCGAGACCGCCCCATTCGACCGCTCTGGCATCTCTCCGGTATCATTATTTTATCCCAATCTTCTGACAATAACTACCCCCACAAAACCAGTGGTCCAATTATGGGCGATAGGGCTTTGTGTAAGGGGGGATCCCCCTTTCTGCCTGTTTTTTTGCCCACCACTCTTTGCGCCCACCCTTAGACGGAACTTTGGCGCCCTCTGAGGATTTTACCCGATTCAATGATGTGCGACTTGCCTTGCGATCATCGTTGAAACCCCTCGATGGGCGACTGGATGGTTTTCTGTTTGCCTTACCATCATCGTTGAAACCCGTCGATGGGGGACTGATTGACGAACGAGATGCCGCTCGACCCGATGATCCACGATTCGATTCTGCGAAACCTGGTCGTGTGGATCTAAATTCCGAGGTACGCTGGGAAGATGGTACCTTGGGATTTGAAGACCCACGATGTTGCATTTCTCTAGAATGGTCAGCATCTTCGTCGCGTTTCACGGATCCATCAGAAATCCTTCTTGCGGATGCAGCGCCTGGATTGACTCGCCCTGGTTTTGACTGGATTCTGACATCCGCACTGCGCCGAAGGCCATTCTCCTTGAAATCTTTGGACCGATCTGGATTCTGTTTGGGATTTCGAGATTGACCGACGGGCAATGCACCCAAACGAGAGGCCTCTTCCCTTTCCATGCGTTGCGCTATGCCAATGCGGGAACGTGCCAACGAACGACCACCACCAACGGCTCGGCTGGCATAAAATTTTTGAGTTAAAGAGCCAGATACGGATGATTTTTGACCTCCCCTGGATCCCACCCTTTCTGCGCCCCTCTGATTTTTTAAATCCAGGCCACCGTCGTCTTTAACCTTCCAACTGTCAAAGGCAGGCCGTGTTGATGCACTGCGACCTGGTCTCTGAGAGCCCGATCCTGCAGATTGCCACCGTGTTTTTGGATCATTTCCGGGTTGATCCTTTGCAAACGGGGGGCAACCTGAACCGCTGCGCAGAGGGCGCATTTCCTTTTCGGGTACAAAAGTTTCCTTTGGAAACCCCCGATTTGCTGGCCCACGACCCACAGCCGTTCGTCTTCTGGGGGGACGACTGGACTCGGTTTTTTTGGAAGGGCGCGCTGGTGCAAATTCCTGACCTTGATCAGAAAAATTGAAATCTCGGTCTGATTCGCCTCGATGGGAAAGATAGGATTCTCTGTATGCTGGGGCTCGCTCGGTGGACATGTCTGGAATATCGAAATCGGATCTATTTTTTGGAATATGTGGCCCGCGCTTGGATGTGGCCCGTCTTTTTAGGGTATTGGATCCTGCACGCTCCTCACTTGCAGCACCTAGGTCTGACAGGACATCTCTATCTGCTGCGTAAGTGGATCTGGTTGCGCTGCCCCGACCTGTCGATGTGCCAGATTTCATTTGCAAAGTGGTGGCGCGACCAAATTTTGGACCAACAGAAGGCCTTGAACCTGGGGCTTGCATCTGGTCTGATTCTGGCTTGGATGCCCTTTTGGAACTTGATGCCCCAGGCAAAGGCCTCCCCCTTCCAACCCTGGGCTGGTCAGCCGCTGGTTTGGATGTTTTCCCTCGAGCAGCATCGGATGCAGATTTTGATTGCCCTGGTGCAGATTTTTTAGACGGCGCGCGACGATCCAAAGGAGCTTCCTTTTTTGCCCCGCTATTGGCCTTTTTAGAATGTCCCCAAAGATCGTCCAAATCATTCTCATCAAAGGAATCCTTGTCCCATTTCCGATCTTGTGCCAAAAGGTTGTCCAATATTTTCTGATAATCCACGTAACCTGTATCCTCTGATTGTTTCGAATCGCCAGAGCGAGTCGCCATTGTATGTAAGTCTTCCTCGTCCTCACTTGAATCGCCCTGTTCAATAGAGGCATGCTGAAAGGACCATTTTTGCAACAAAGCATCCATGCCCTCATCATCATCCTCATAATGCTCGACATTCTCTGGATTGGCGTGAAAATACAAGCTTAGAAAATTCCGATACCACTGATCTTTCATGGTTTTAAACATTGCAAAAGCTTCGTGACGGTATTCGTTCAGGGGATCTTTTTGCCCATAGGCTTGCAAATGTATACCGCTGCGCAAATGGTCCATGGCATTTAAATGCCCGATCCAGGTTTGGTCCAATGTTTTCAGCATAAGGCTTTTTTCCATGCGCATGCGCATCTCTGCACCCCATTCTTGCTCAAAAATCTCTTGTTTTTCCGCCACAACTTGGCTGATTTTTTCAATGACGGTTTCCAAAGAGGCGCGTTCTTGATCTGTAAAATCAATAGAGATGCCAAAAAGATGGGACAACTCCTCGCCTAATCTGGTCCAATTCCACTGATCGGATGGCTTTTTTTGATCCAATGCAGCCTGGACAATATTTGAAATGACCGATCTTGAAATTTCCAATACCCGATCGTGCACAGTTTCTGCATGCATCAAAGCATGACGCTCGTCATAAACAGCCGTACGCTGAGCATTCAACACATCGGCATATTTTAAAAGATGCTTTCGCGTATCAAAATGCTGGGCCTCTACCCTCTGCTGGGCTTTTTCAATGGATCGTGTCAACCAAGGATGTATAATGGGATCTGCATCCGACTGCTCTGTTTTTCGAAGGGAGTAATCCAACATTTTTAAGTTTGGGCCAAAAATACGCATCAAATCATCTTCCAAACTAATGAAAAACTTAGAGCAACCTGGATCACCCTGCCGACCCGATCGACCGCGCAATTGGTTGTCAATGCGACGGTTTTCATTGCGCTCTGTGCCCAAAACAAACAATCCACCGGCCTTTCTAACCACTTCCTCTTGTTTATGGTGCTTGGCGCGAATGGCTTGTTCAACCTGTGCAAGCTCTTCCTCACCCTCAATATCCCGCAAAGCATCGGCCAACATCACATCCAGATTTCCACCCAGCTTGATGTCTGTTCCGCGTCCTGCCATGTTGGTGGCAATGGTTATGGCTCCGGGTGCGCCAGCCTGAGCGATAATTTTAGCTTCTTGCTCGTGGTGACGTGCATTTAAAACATAAAATGGAATGTTCAATTTTTTTAAGGCATCCGCAAAGACTTCTGACTTCTCAATGCTCAATGTACCCACCAAGACTGGCTGATCTCGGCTGTAACATTCCTTGATTTGATTTAAAATAATTTGCAACTTATTGTCAAAAGTTCTGAAAATTTCATCATCCAAATCAATTCGAGCAGCCGGTACATTGGTTGGGATGCTCAATACGGGTAATTTGTAAATATCATGAAATTCTAGCGCCTCTGTTTCCGCCGTACCCGTCATACCTGATAACTTTGTATACATGCGAAAAAAATTCTGAAAAGTAATGGATGCCAATGTTTGGTTCTCTACCTGAATCTCAACATGCTCTTTGGCCTCTATGGCTTGGTGCAATCCGTCAGAATACCTGCGGCCCTTCATCATACGACCTGTAAATTCATCGATCAGGACAACCTGGCCATCCTTGACGATATAATCGATGTTTTTTTGAAAGGTCTTGTGCGCTTTTAAAGACTGGTTTAAATGATGGACCAACATCAAATTCTCATGTTGAAACAGATCTTTTCCAGAAACCAATCCCGCATCTTTGGTTATTTTTTCAATTTCTATATAGCCTTCATCCGTAAAAGCCACGTTTTTTGTTTTTTCATCCAATTCATAATGCAGATGTTGCAGTTTTAGAATCACATCATTGACCCTGTCGTACAAATGGGATGCATCTTCTGATGGGCCCGAAATAATCAGCGGTGTTCGTGCTTCATCGATTAAGATGCTGTCCACCTCGTCCACAATGGCATAGGCGAATCCACGTTGACACATTTCGCTGGGACCAAACTTCATATTATCTTTCAAATAATCGAATCCAAATTCGTTATTCGTTCCATAGGTAATGTCCGAATGATACGCCCGATGGCGCTGAGAGTGACTCAAGTCTTGAACAATGCATCCCACAGAAAGGCCCAAAAATTCATACAATGGTCGCATGACGGATGAGTCGCGTTGGGCCAAATAGTCGTTCACTGTAACAACATGGACACCCTTGCCCGTTAGAGCATTCAAATAAACAGGCAGTGTGGCCACCAAAGTTTTACCTTCCCCCGTTTTCATTTCTGCAATCATGCCTTGATGCAAGGCGACCCCACCCTGCAACTGCACATCAAAGGGGCGCATGCCCAATACCCTTCGAGATGCCTCTCTGACCGCAGCAAATGCAGGAACCAGCAAACCATCCAAGGTTTCGCCCTGAGCATAGAGGCCCTTGAATTCCAAAGTTTTTTGTGCCAAAGCCTCATCAGAAAGAGCCCTGTATTCGGATTCTAGATCGTTAATTTTGGAAATTAGTCCGCCCATATGACGCAAAATGCGCTGATTGTTGCGCTGTGGATTATTGAAAAATCGCAAAAATTTTTGAAACATGGACGCTGTAAAACACACTTTCCCACATTATGCCACAGAAAAAGTTTAAGAACTACGTCACGACCATGCTTTTTCCTTCACATAAATATCCCCCCATGAACCATTTTTATATCCTATGCCTTGTTGTTCAAACCTCGGATCAGGCCAACCAGCCTATTTGTGGCCTATGCAGAGAGCCTTGTAAAATAGGCTGCTGCTTGGCCTGTCAATTCCTTATCCTGAGGGGTTCCGTCGCCTTACCGTGTCCCTGCAAACTCACCCTAATCCAATGCACCATACATGGTATCAATTAGCAAGGTTTCCAAAACATGATTCATGAACAGTGCCCCCAGGGTTTCCTCATTCAAGCTGTGCACGTTGACGCGACGCAAGAAGTGCCCCTGCTGAATTTCCTGATGACATAGGCCTTCGTGCCGCTCCTTAACCCAGTGCAACATGGGCGTTTGAGCCAGCGTTCTTAACTGAGGCAAATCTTTCCAAAAATCTGGTACCAAACGCTCGCGCGCCACATGACGCTCGAAAAATAGGGTTGTCAGTGTCAAGGATTTCATTTTTTCCGAGCTGGATACCCAGCGGTATGGCGCATTTTTTAACAATTGCCTGGAACTTTTTTCCATCCATGCGGTAATAGAATGAAAAATCGCTCCATGGCCCCAAATCCGATGGACTTGCATGGCATGAGCCTTGTGTCCAGCAAAAGCCAGGGCTGCCATTTCCAATGGACCCTTGAGTTGACCTTGAAAAAATTGCGCACATGTGGCCCCACTTCCTTGGTTAAAGCGAGCTCGATCAAATCCAGCTAGACCCAAGGGTGCCAATAACGGTGGTGAAAAGCAGCCCAATTCTGGCAAGGCCAGAGTTGGGTACCTCCACCACGGCAATTTCCATCGATCTACCATGCGCATCAATCGACTAGAGGATGGCGATGTGATCACCACAAAATGCCTTGGGATTTCTTGGGCATCAATCATGCCATGCCAATATTCTAAGCATCGCATCAGTTGCAATAACATGGGCTCACTCTCACCAGATTCTGATAAAACGATGACCCCTGTGGTAACGGGGTTGGCAATGGACATGATTTCCCAAAAAACTTCTGGATCTAGGTCGTCTAAAAAACACAGCCTTGGTCGAGCGCCATCCACCCAAATCCAGGATTGAAGAATGCCAGAGAGGGCGCGAAGGGCTATTAATTTAGCCGGACTGCCCACCACTAGAATCATGCGCATGCCCTTGAAATTTTCTTGCACCGTCGTCAAATCAGTCAAAGGTAAAAAAGGGCCACGCAAAAACGGCATTTCCCCATGGTCTGCCCTGATCTTGATCTTCTTCAGTGCTTGGAGTGCCCTTGTATACCCGCCCACATAATCTTTGCGGCTGCATAGCCCTGATTTGACCAACAAACTAAGATCTTGCTGAAATAAATCACGATTTTTCATCAAATCCCACATGCCCACACCTAGGGTGATGTTCGAATGCGATTTAGGATCTCTTGATCATCGGAGTTCAAAGAGTGGCCCCTTTCCAAAGCATCTTTTGTAAGTGTAGATAAGGGTCTTAATTCCGGAGGAATGGCCCATCCCTTTGCAGGTAAATGAACCAAAGAGGCATCTGGGGGATTTTTTTCTAGACCCATTTTGGTCTTTAAATCCCCACATCCGCAAAGCAAGATACACAGACCTAGTGCCGTTTTTTTTGTAATCTCAAGGCGTTCCATTGAAAATGCTCGCTCAACAAAGCTAGGAAACCCATGGTAATTAGCATATCAGCAAGATTAAAGACAGGAAAGTCCCAGGAACCCCAGTGCATACGAATAAAATCAAAAACACCACGATAAAAGATGCGATCTATGCCATTGCTAAGGGCCCCTGCCACCATCAATCCGCTGCCCCATCGCTGCCTTGTTGTGGTGGACTGGGTGCACAGAAGGACTAAAAATCCAATGAAAATCAGGGTTACCAGGCCCAAAACAGACCGACTCCACAAGGATTCACAGGGAAAAAGACCAAAACTAATGCCACGATTCCATACATGCACCCAGTCTAAAAAAGGAGTAACGTTGTAGATCTCACCCAATGCGATATTTTGACGCATCCACCACTTGATGCTCTGATCCAGAGCGATTGCCCAGGTGCTGAGATGCAAAACAAAAAACCAACGTGTCCACCAAAAAGATTTGTGCCCAGGCCTTTTTGGCAGCTGTGTAACCAGGGGACGATGGTACGACTTAGAGGGTTCCATGCCTTTCACCCCCTTTAAATCCCATAGCAACCATGTAAATTTCTCGAGATTCAGGGCGACTGGATTCCGGCTTCATGTATTTTTTTAAAGAAAAATGACCCCCAACAACAGACATCATATCTCCATGGTAGACTTTGACAATAAGGGATCCTCCTGGGGCCAACCAGCGTTGGGCAACTTGCCAAACCGTCGTTAACAATCCGTCCATTTTCACGCGATCTGTGGGTGCATGCCCCGTTAAAGACGGGGCCATATCGCTGAGAATGACATCAAATTGTCGCAACATTTCTTGGCCTCGTCCATTCATTTTTTCTTCCATTTCCTGCTGAGTTTCAGGGTCTGTAATATCACCGCGCACAAAATGTAACCCCGTCAAAGGCTTTGTTTCCAATAAATCTACGCCCATTAAAAACCCCTCCTTCCCAACAATGGGTGCGGCCCATTGGCACCAACCACCAGGTGCACAGCCCAAATCCAATACGCGCATACCTCTTTTGAGGATGCGAAACTTTGCATCAATTTCCAATAACTTAAAAGTAGAGCGGCATCGATACCCTTTTTGTTGGGCCAAATGGACATATCGATCGTTCATATGTCGCAATAACCAGCTGTTGGATGATGGCTTTTTTTGCTTACGCAGATTAAATATCTTCTCACGAATCATGGAATATTTCCCTGACCTTATAGGGTCATTTGATGAAATTGGAATGTCACGGTGGTTCCCGTGCTGCAACCTTTTTGACCTATTTTCTTCAAAAAGGGGCTTTTAGTGACCGGTATGCCACCCAATATTGATTGCGTATGAATGGGACGAATCAGCTGGCGTCCGTATGATCACTTGCACGAAGTGCTTCCAATGCCCTTTCAAATCGCTGAGCATGAGATCGTTCAGCCTTGGCCAAAGTTTCAAACCAATCGGCAATTTCATCAAACCCCTCGTCTCGTGCTTTGCGTGCCATATGGGGATACATATCCGTATATTCGTGGGTTTCTCCATGAATGGCCGACATCAAATTTTCCTCACTGGATCCAATGGGGCAATCCGTCACGGGGTCCCCTACTGCGGATAAAAAATCCATATGTCCATGGGCATGGCCCGTTTCCCCTTCGGCCGTTGAGCGAAATAAGGCAGCGATATCATTTTTACCCTCAATATCTGCTTTGCTTGCAAAATACATATAGCGCCGATTGGCCTGAGCCTCACCCGCAAAAGCCTGCTTCAAGTTTTCCAATGTTTCGGATTGGGCCAATGTTTTCTTTACGATGGTCATTTAAAATGGAATCAAAAAAATTGTCTTTTTACTACACGCTTTTTGGATTGCAAAGTCAAGAGCATGGCCTATCTTTTACAGAATATAGAGACTGATGCAGTGTAAAAAATCTAGGCTGCATTAACCAAGGTCCATTTGTTTTTTCCAAGCAATGGGATCTATAGTATGAAAAAATAGAGTGCGCTTTTTCCAATGACCCCAGTCAATCACCCCAACTTCTTAAAGAGACACACCCCTGCATATCCTTGGGAGAAATTCATAAAAGGGCCCTTAAAACAATTGTTGCTGGGACTCATCCTGGTTTTTTTTGCCCTTTCGTGGTCCACCATGGCAAAAGCCAAGACGACTCTGGGTGCCACCTCGCACATACCGAAACATTCCCGCTATGCAGCCTTACGATCCAAGGTGAATTGGCGCTCTGGGCCAGGTCCAGATCATGATATTACCTGGTGCTATGAATCGCCGGGATGGCCTGTTGTTATTTTAAAAAAATACGAAAATTGGTACTATATCAAGGACTTATCAGGTGCGTGCGGATGGGTTAAGGGATCCATGCTCAGTTTTAAGCCCACCCTTGTCATTGTAAAAGACAGTATTCTCTATGCCACACCCAAATCCACTGGTTCAAAAAAAGCCAAATTGCAAAAAGGTGTCATTGTACGGTACATTAAGCACAAAGATCCCCTATGGCTCTATGTCATGATTCCAGAAAAAGGGTGCCATGGATGGATTCCTGCGGCTATCAGTTGGCCTAACATCGCGACACCATGAAAAAACCACCCTCTGTTGTATTGTGGGGACGTCACGTCGTCACAGCTGTCTTGAATAATCCAAATCGTTATGTAGAATGCGTCTACTTGACCCACCCCGATCCCAGCATCTCTACAAAGCGATGCCCCATACACATGGTGGCACCAGACCAATTGTCCAAATGGTTGCCGGCCGGAGCGGTTCATCAAGGGGTCGCTGTGCGAACGGTCCCACTGAAAATGCCAGAAGTTCAAGATTTAGATCCACAAAAAGGCATGGTTTTGATGCTGGATGGCATTGTAGATCCCCACAATGTGGGGGCGCTGTGGCGCAGCGCTGCGGCTTTTGGGGCTCAGGCCCTCATTGTTACTAAGAACCATTGCCCACCTCTAGAAGGGGTTGTTTCGAAAACTGCCTGTGGAGCCAGCGAACTGGTTCCATGTATTTCTGTCACCAACTTGGTGCGCACCATGGAAATCTTGCAAAAAAATGGTTTTTTCTGCGTGGGCCTGGCTGAAGAGGGGTCAGTTTCCTTGGAGAAACTGGATTTATGGCCCATTGCATTTATTATTGGATCCGAAGGATTGGGCTTGCGCCGATTGACCCGCGATCAATGCGACATGTTGGTTTCCATTTCTTGTTCTGAAACTTTTTCCACGCTAAACGCCTCTGTCGCCGGAGCCATTGCCCTACACCAAGGTTTTCACATCCATGCCAAAACGCATCGCTAATAGGTGGATGACAATGGCCTGCTCAGTGGTGTGGATAAAATGGGGGCATATTTCTGCGGTGGCACAGGTGGCGATTGATGCGAACGAGGGAGGGCGAGATTTTTTCCAGCGATGCAAGTTCTGCCGAGTCCGCAAACGATCCCCCTTTCATCTCTACCCCCCCCTGAGATCAAGCAGGCCTGAAAATCAGCCCTTAAAATCTTGGGTATGTTTTTTTGTTCAGGCTTGGGGATATGGTATTCTGATCATAAGGTCATTCAGTTGAAGAAACGACTCAAGAAACATTTTCAATATTTCAAATGATTTCAATTCGGTTCAAAAGAATTCAAATCCAGGACAATGCTGGATTTGATACGATTGAGATCTCGGTTGGTCCGTTTTTCTGAATCTGGTGGATTTTTCCACAAATCTCTTGCAAATGTTCTGTTTTTTATCCAATTGCCCCCCATTTCCCCTGTTTTTTTGAAATATTGGACCGAAAAAATTTTTTCAAGATCTCATCAATTGATTCCAGAGGTTAAGATGCCCCCTTATTCCCAAAAATTCCCCTTAAAAAGTTCCTTTTTTTAAACAAGTTGGCTCTTTTTTTGAACACCCCCTGATCTTTCAAAGGATTCCTGTTTATGATTTTTGATTCCAAACAGTTGGATGGGTTTCTGACCTGTTTGATGGGACACATCCCTCTATCCGTGCTTCAAGCCTTGTCCAAGATCAATCTGTACTTTCCTTCAGTACATTCATCCAAAGCACCCATCAATACACGCTGGAGATTGGCCCATTTTTTAGGTCAATGTGCCCACGAATCGAACCATTTTCACCAGGTTTACGAAAATCTGAATTATTCAAAAGAGGACTTAAATCGACTTTTTTCCAAATATTTTCCTGATACGCCTATGCTTGCCACATATGCCCAAAATCCAAAAAAAATCGCCTCCAGAATTTATGCCAATCGCATGGGCAACGGGGATGAATTGTCCCAAGATGGGTATCGGTTTCGTGGGCGTGGATACATTCAATTAACGGGCAAAAGCAATTATGGGGATTTCACCACATTTGTTGGGCACAATTGCATTTCTAATCCAGATTTGGTGGCCACAACATACCCTCTTTTATCCGCGGCTTTTTTCTTTCACAAAAAAGGCATTTGGCCTGTCTGCGATACGGGCTGCGGGTCTGATGTGACAGAGCGCATCAGCCGAATGATCAATGGGGGTAGCCATGGACTGGTTAAAAGAAACCAACATTTCCAGGATTTTTTAGACCTTTTGCTGCTGTGCCAAGACCACTAATCAGGGGGCCAAAAAATCATTTGGGGGAGTAGCTTTTTTCCTCATTCCGTGTATGATTGACCTATTGGATGGGTGGCTGAGTGGTTAAAAGCACCGGTCTTGAAAACCGGCAAACGTGCAAGCGTTTCGTGGGTTCGAATCCCACCCCATCCGCGCTTTACACTATTTCCTAGTAACATAATTTCAATGATATTTGAAAATTTTTGATTATTGATCGATCATTCATTCTTTTTTAAAGAATGAATTTTTGAAGAATTGTCGTTAATACTGCTGCGTAATTTGCTTTTATCAGACATGGATCCAGACTTTATAAGGGGCTTGAAGGGCTTTAAAAAGTCATCTTGACTTGCCCAGCAGGCCTGCTATTGCATTGCATTTTAAAAATTAGGAATCAACGGCCACCGCCCCATATTCCAAGCTCAAGGATGATTCATAGCGGTAATGACCCATGAAAATGTCCCATTGCTTTAACTATTTTTCAATAATTTAACAGATTGTTCCATATTATTTAAGTTTTTGTTGACATTTGGCTCGTATTCATTTAAATTTTTAATAGCAATAATAACAAAATTTTAAATTTGTGAAAAAAGTTTTCAATTCAATGAAATTAAAAAATACAATCAATGCATTGGTTATTTCGGCTGTATTGGCATCTGGAAACGTTCATGCCATGGATGATGATTTTCAAGGCCAGAACCGGCGTAATCGATGCCAGAACTGTCCTAGTGATGGGGACATGGTTGCCTGTTTTCTTGGGACTGCTGTTCTTGGTGGGATTGGCTTGTTTTTTTATACAATGGTAACAGATTTCAAACTGTTGAAAGAGCAAGTGAGACATTGCCCAAGTGAGTGGGCATCTTCAGAACACAGGATATGCATTGACGCTCAGGGTGCCAATCCCTATTACCCCTCCATTCGGCACGGTAATTATGATCATTGGCAAAATCATGTTGCAAACAAGTGCATAAAAGCTATTGCTTTGAGAAAGGAAAAAGATGGCATTTTAGATAATCCCGAAATGACGTGCGTTAAAGCCCTGGAAGCCGGATTATTTTCTGAAAACCCCATAGATTGTCGTAATTTAAAACCGTATTCATTTGGCAATACAGCTGATATGGTTGCTCAAGATGTGATTGATCCTAGAGATCTAGACGAGGCTGTAAATAAGGCTATTGCGAATTTTCTGCAATAGAATTCTTGCCTTTTCGGGAGAGATTCTGTAAAATGAGGGGATTGGCTTAAAAATTTTAACATGATTTGTGGCTGGGTGGTCAGAACATTCCCATCACCCAATCCACTGACGTTAAACTATTAAACGAAGGAAAATCCAGATATTGTGATTGAGTTAAAAAATGTTTCTTTAAGTCGTGGTGGAAAGCCCCTTCTGAGCGCAGCGAATCTGATGATTCATCCGGGCGAAAAAGTTGGATTAATTGGATCCAATGGCTCTGGCAAGTCCAGCTTGCTGTCCTTGTTGCGGGGTGAATTAAAAGAGGAAGCGGGCGACGTTACTGTGTCAAAACACTGGAGGGTGTCCTCTGTTTCCCAGGAATTAGAGCAAAGTGAAACCAGCGCCATTGATTTTGTCCTATCGGGCGATGAACAGTGGGCGCACACCCAGCAAGAACTCATCACAGCGGAAAAAGAGCAAAACGTCAACCGCATTGTTGAATTGCACGACATTTTGGCCACCATCGATGGGTACAGCGCACCTGCGCGTGCGGGGGAGTTGCTCCATGGATTGGGATTTTCTAAAAACCAACAAACCCAGTCGACACAGTCGTTTTCAGGGGGTTGGCAGATGCGCTTGAATTTGGCGCGTGCCCTAATGAAACCCTGTGAATTGATGCTGCTGGACGAGCCCACAAACCATTTGGATTTAGATGCCATTGTATGGCTGGAACGATGGCTGCAGTATTTCCCAGGAACATTGGTCATCATATCCCATGACAGCATTTTCCTCGATACCGTCATTAATAAAGTCGTATGGCTGGACCAACGTCAGTTTATGGCGCACAAAGGGAACTATACAGATTTCCTAAAATGGCGTGCTGAAAAGTTGGCACTTCAGCAAAAAACATTTGAAAAACAGCAGCAAAAACGCCAGCACATCCAATCCTTTGTCGATCGTTTTCGCGCCACAGCATCCAAGGCGACTCAGGCCCAATCGCGTTTAAAAATGTTGGCCAAGATGGAGGTTGTGGCCAGTGTTCAAAGCGGATCAAATTTTCAGTTTAGCCTGCCAGCAGCAGAGCATTGTCCCAATCCCGTGGTTCAGTTTAAGGGGGCCTTTTTGGGCTATCCAAACAAGGCGATTTTGGAAAACCTTCACTTGCATTTGGGCCCCAAAGATCGCATTGGATTGCTGGGCGCCAATGGGGCCGGCAAATCGACGCTGATGAAAACTTTGGCCGGTGAATTGCCCATATTGTCTGGTGAAATAACAACCAGTCAGAAATTAAAGATCGGCTATTTTGCCCAACACCAAGTGGATCTCTTGAACATAGAGAAAACACCCTATTGGCACTTGGAAGAAGCATCAGCAGGGGCGGCACCCCAAATTTTAAGAAAATTTCTTGGCAGTTTCGGCTTTGCTGGGGATATGGCTTTTAGGACCGTTGGCGTTTTGTCCGGTGGGGAAAAGGCGCGATTGGTGCTGTGCCTTTTGTCCTGGCAAAAGCCCCATTTGCTGGTACTTGACGAGCCAACCAACCATCTTGACTTGGAAATGCGAGAAGCCCTTGCTTTGGCGTTACAAGAATTCGATGGAGCCGTTGTTTTGGTGTCTCATGACCGGCAATTGCTGGGATCTGTGGTGGATCAGTTCTGGTTGGTGGCCAATGGGACTGTTGCACCCTATGACGATGATTTGGATTCTTATGCAGATTGGTTGCTGAAAGAGCGGAAAAAGGAAGAAAAATTGGTGGCCGCAGGGGTAAAAATAACCGAGGTCTTGGTTGCAGATAATCTGGCAGATGCCGTCGCTGTACCCAAAGCAGACCGTACAAGAATATTGAAGTTAGAAAAAAAGATTCAGGATTCTCGCAAAGAGTGCGATGCCATTGATTTGGAATTTTCCAAGCCCGAATTGTACCAAGAGCCCGACTCTACCAAGTGGGCAGAACTGAAGTGCAAAAGGGAGAAACTGCAAAAGCAATTGGAGAAATTTGAAAGCGAGTGGTATGACCTTCAAGAGCAAAAATAAGGCCTAATTTAAGGGCCTTATTTTTAAATAGTCGCCCAATGCACCAAGATTTAACCCTGCAGGGGTGCGCCAGTCAACCTGTATGGGGGTGATGGTTTGAACGAGGGTCATTTTGCACCCAGATCTGATTCCCCTGATTCCCCTGATTCTAGAAGCGCCTGATCCAATGCAATGTATATGTGGTAAGGTCTACAGCCAGCATGGGTTCCAATTAAAATCAAGTATTCTGCCAATAGAGTTGGCACCAAAATCCCGTCTGTATGGATTCAGAACCAAAGTGTTGCAAGATGACAAGCTGATATATCCGTCAAAGATGAAGCAACGGCCTATCAATGGACCATCTGAATGCCACAAAATCTTCTGCGATACAGCTTGATAAAGTTCAGCCTGGATCTGACAAAAAAAGCCATCTGAAAAAAGAACCCATGGTTCAAAAAATCGGTAAATTCCTGACGTGAAAAAAGACCTTGTGGGATCAGAGTCCCTTTTTCCAGATTAATTAAAAAAAACTGATACCCTTTTACCGAATCCATGACTTGTTAAGCCCTACCTTGCGCCTTGCAGCGCAGGACTTGAATTAAAATTCTGATAAAAAAGCTGGAAAATTGGCATTAAAAACCACAGAATATGCCCTCAGATCTGAATAAATGGAATATGGCCTGCATAGAAAATATTGTATTTATTACTGGTAATACAAAGAAGTTTTTACCGAAACCCCACCAGAGAGAAAGCAGCTGTACCCAGAGTTATGGAATCCAGCATCATCCAACTACCTATTCCCAGATCAATTCACCACAAAATCATTGAGTTTCCACCTAAATACTTTGTACAGATTCTGAACACATTCATTGCAGCCAATGGAATCCAGCATCATCCAACTACCTATTCCCAGATCAATTCACCACAAAATCATTGAGTTTCCACCTAAATACTTTGTACAGATTCTGAACACATTCATTTCAGCCAATGGAATCCAGCATCATCCAACTACCTATTCCCAGATCAATTCACCACAAAATCATTGAGTTTCCACCTAAATACTTTGTACAGATTCTGAACACATTCATTTCAGCCAATGGGGTCCACCTTTGTACCAGTACCTTGTACAGATTCTCAACAGATTCATTGCAGCCAATGGGGTCCACCTTTGTACCAATGCATGGCTTTCGCCCCAATGCTGTCTTGATGGGTTTCTAAGTTGGACGCTTGACTGCAGTGGGACCCCTCTTAAAGACTCTTCGTAATGGCCAGAATCGTGGCCCGAATGTGCTCCAACATGCTCTGCTTTTCCTGGCAACGCACCTGCAAATCCTCGACTATTTCTTCGGGGGTTTGAGGTCGACTCTGTGCTTCGTGGAGACGTTTTTCCAATGTCCCCCATTCTTTCTCTATTTTTTGAAGATCTTTTTCCAGGCGCTCTAGGGCGCCACTCATATCCACCGCATCAGCCAACGGAATGACCAAAGATGTCCCCCCACCCATGGGAAAAACAACGCCATTTGGTGCAAATGTTGGACCTTCGTTGGACGAATGAACAGCCCAAGACGACAGACCCATCCATCGACATAGGGGGCTCTGATAGGCCTCAATACAAGACTGAACTTCTGGTGAGGCGCCACACAAAGTAACTTGCAGGGTCAGAGTTGGGGGAATGGCGAACAAAGAGCGCACCCGACGAATCAAAACAATCCCATCTTGCACAGTTGACCATGCTCGAATCTCTGCATTATCAACCATTGTGCATTGGGGCCATGGACTTTGAAACAGTGTGCCCTCTTGGCCAGTTAGGTCGTGCCAGATCTTTTCTGTAATAAATGGCATAAATGGATGCAGAATGCGAACCATAATACCCAAAACCCACAGGAACGTTCTTTGGATTTCCTCGCCACGCTGGGCATGATCCCACTCTCTTTTGACCCACTCTACATACCAATCGCACACCACATGCCAAATAAAATGATACACCGCACTGGCTGCATCGGTAAAACGATAGGCGCCAATATGGGCGTTTATTTCATCAAGAGTTCGGGAAACTTGCCCCATCATCCATTGATTTACTGGGTCCTTGATATTTTGTGGTGTCCCCAATACGGCATCGGAGGAGTGGAGACAATCCATCATGCCCCGGCCATGGGCAAAGCGCATAATATTCCAAATCTTATTGATAAAATGCTGGGATTGCTCTACATTTTTCAAACTAAAGCGCATATGCTGTTTTCCGCAGGTTGCACCCGCCAAAGCAAAGCGCAGTGCATCAGCGCCGTATTCTTGAATAATGTCTAGGGGATTAACCACATTTTGCTTTGTTTTTGACATTTTTTGCCCCTGCGCATCGCGAATCAGGGGGTGGATGTATATATCGCGAAAAGGCACGCGCCCAGTCAGTTCGATGCCCAACATCATCATGCGGGCCACCCAAAAGAAAATGATATCAAATCCTGTAACCAAGACATTGGTGGGCAAGCGATTATCCATATCAGGGCTATTATTGGGCCAACCCAAGGTGGAAAATGGCCACAGACCAGAGGAAAACCAAGTATCCAAAACATCTTCATCCTGAATCAAAGCCACATCTTCACCCCATTGCTTGCGGGCCAAATCATAGGCTGAATGGGAATCAGTGGCCACAAAAATGCTGTTTTCCGGACCGTACCAAACGGGCAAACGGTGCCCCCACCACAATTGCCTGGACACGCACCAGGGTTGGATTGTTTTCAGCCAATGCAAAGCATTGTTTGTCCACTCGGCTGGTACAAAGCGCATTTCCCCTGATTCAATAGCTGCAATGGCTTGGCTGGCCATGGGTTGCATGTCGATAAACCACTGCAATGTTACGCGTGGCTCTACCACTGCTCCTGATCGTTCGCTGTATGGAACGCTGTGGGTAATGTTGGTTTGATCCACCAGTGCTGTGCCCAAGGCCCCTAAAACAGCTGCGCGTGCCTGGGCACAATCTAGCCCCTGAAACTCTAGAGGAACCTCATCATTCAAACAATTGTCGGCTGTTAAAATGGATCGTATGGGCAAATTATGGCGCTGACCTATTTGAAAATCGGTAAAATCATGGGCGGGTGTTACCTTGACTGCTCCTGTGCCCTTTTCAGGATCCACTTCTGAATCTGCAATAACAGGAATCATGCGCCCCGTCAAAGGAATCCGCACCATTTCCCCAATCCAATGGGCATAACGGGGATCATCAGGGTGCACAACCACCGCAACGTCCCCAAACAGGGTTTCTGGACGGGTTGTTGCCACCACAATGCCCTGATTGGGATCAGAAACCAGATCATAGCGTAGGTGCCACAAGTGTCCAGGAACCGTTTTATTCACGACTTCTAAATCAGACAAAGCCGTTTTCAAATGCCCATCCCAATTGACCAACCGTTGTGCACGATACACGCAGCCCTTGCCATATAATTTTACAAAAGCTTGGTTCACAGCGGTATTCATGGCGGGATCCAAAGTAAAGCACAAGCGATCCCAATCGGCAGAAAACCCCAAACGTTTGATTTGCTCAATGATCAGACTGCCATAGCGGTCTTTCCAATCCCAAATGCGCTGGACAAAAGCATCTCGGCCCAATTCCTTTCGCGTTGTTCCCTGGGAAACAACTTCTTTTTCCACCATCATTTGGGTGGCGATACCTGCATGATCCGTTCCCGGGACCCACAGCACATCCCGGCCATTCATGCGATAAAAGCGCACCAAAATATCTTGAAATGTGGATGACAATGCGTGCCCCAAATGCAACGACCCTGTCACATTGGGGGGAGGCATGATAATGGTATAGGGGTTTTTTCCAGATTCTCCACCCACAGCAGCCCCTTGAATTCGAGCATGATCCCACCAGGTTAAAATTTGAGATTCGCACTCTTGAAAGGAATAATGGGGATGCATGGATTAAAAATACGGTTTCCTGAATATGCTGACAGTTTAACCCAAGGATCATCCATGGAAAAGAGGCTCATCAAAGACATAGAATGTGTCTACGGCTGCCTCGACTAGGATTTGCAACTGGGGACAAAGAAGAAAAACTGGCATAACTGGTGAACAGCTGGAACTTTTTTCAGACGTTGATCTGCCTATTGTGACAACCTTGCAACCATCAATGAATGGATTTTTTGCCTTTGCCTTCTCTTAAAAAACTAAGCCGTTTTTGTTTCTATTGGCCAGACTGTGCTAGAATCAAATTATACCACTAAAAAGCCAAATCATATTTTTTTGATTTGGACTGACCGGTTTTTTTGACACATGTCCTTATTGCAAAGTTTTATTCATGAGTACGGGTACCTAACTGTTTTTCTAGGTGCAATGGTTGAGGGAGAGAGCATCATTCTAACGGCCAGTGCTTTGGCAGCTCGTCAAATTTTGTCGATTTGGTGGGTGATGGGGTTAACTTTTGTGGGCACGGTTTTAGCCGATCAAGTCATATACTTTCTTGGTTTAAAATATGGCCCATCTGCTGTTCAGCGCATCAGAGATAAATTTCCCAGTTGGCAAAAGCACATTGATAAAGGCCTGAATTTTATCAAACGCAATGAAACCGTGTACATACTCTCTTTTCGTTTTATTTACGGCATTCGAATCATCAGCCCTTTTTTAATCGGGGCCCAAGGCATCCCCTTTCGTCGCTTTTCCTTTCTCAACATCATCTCTGCTCTAATCTGGACCCTAACCAGCTGTGCTGCAGGATATTTTCTGGGCACCATTTTAGGGGATATGGCGGAACACATTGAATGGTTCGTAGCAGGTATTTTCGTTTTTGTTTTCTTGGTCAGTCATTTGATTTCTAGAAGAAAATCCCGCGATTCTTGATTTTTTAAAATATCTTTCATATAATGTTATCTATCGTGCCCGTTTCTATATTTTGATGGTAAAAAGCAAAAAAGATAAAATTTTAGAAACGATGACTTTTGTTAAAAGATGGGCACGAAATCCTTTTCAAATGGGATCCATTATTCCCAGCTCTAAGGCTTTGGCTGCAATGATGGCGCGCTGCACATTGGCTAAATTATCTCCAGACGATATCGTTCTAGAGTTGGGATCAGGAACCGGCCGCTTTACCCAAGCCTTATTGGATGCAGGATTGCCCACCAGTCGATTGATTTGTATGGAACTCGACCCCACACTGATTGTTTTTTTGAAAAATCGATTTCCAAAACTTAGAATCATTCAAGGCAATGCCGTTTTTTTAACCACCCTTTTGCCCCCAGGTACCATTGGTCGCGTAGGCGTCATTGTATCGGGTTTGCCAATGCTGAGTCTTTCCAATATTGTGCAAGAAAAAATCATGCAGGCTTGTTTAAAAGTTCTCAGCCCCAAAGGGTCTTTGTTGCAAATGACCTACAGCCCATTTTCATCGATTTCTGCTGAACGTTACGGTATGGACAAGGCCCATATGGGGCGTATCTGGAACAATATTCCCCCTGCCAACATATGGCGCTATACGCGACAGGAAAACGAATGAAGGTGGAAAATTTTTTTGGCACGGACGGCATTCGCGGCATTTACGGTCAATATCCCTTGACACCATCTGATATGTGGGCATTGGGTTGGGCCGTTGGTCGATGGATTTTAGACCAGGGCGCATCTCACCCATTTGTATTCATCGGAAAAGATACCCGCGCATCAGGCCCAGCTGTTGAAGAGGCTCTGACAGGTGGATTGATTGCCGCTGGAGTACGCGTTGTCTCTATTGGTTGCGCGCCCACGCCTGCTGTTGCTTTTTTGACCAGAGCCCACAAAGCAGCTATGGGGTTGATGATTTCGGCATCCCATAATCCGGCCATTTATAATGGCATTAAATTTTTCAATACCTCTGGGGAAAAGCTATCTATTCTGCAGGAAAAAGAGATTTCTCTGGGCATCGTGCAGGCCCAAGGTAAGTCTGGATTGGGAATAGGGGCCACTGAAGAGCCCCATTTTTTAAAAGATTATGAAGATTTTCTAATAAAAAACATTCCAGACATTGGTCCATTGCGGTTGGTGGTTGATTGTGCCCATGGCGCTTATTCTGACATTGCGCCACGTTTGTTGCGTTCTTGTGGAGCCATTATCCTGGATGTCCTGGGCGCCAGTCCAGATGGACAGAATATCAATGCCGAGTGCGGAGCCGTTCATCCCCAGAGATTGTGTCATGCTGTGCAATACCATCAGGCGGATGCCGGCATTAGTTTTGATGGAGATGGGGATCGCGTCATTATTGTCAACCGCAATGGATTGGTTCAGGATGGCGATCAAATTCTCGCAGCCTTGGCTATGGCTGAAATATCCCCATGGCCTCTAGATGGGGCATTGCTGAGTGAGATCCCTCGCACAAGGGCACAGGCCTCACTCACAGATGGGATAACCCAAGAACTCTTGAGTCATTTCGGGGTGGTGGGCACGGTTTTATCCAATTTGGGATTGGAAAATTTTTTAAAAGCCAAAACCATTGGATTTGTTCGAACGGATGTGGGCGATCGATGGATTGCTCAAAAATTAAAAGAATTGCATTGGACACTAGGGGGGGAGCCTTGTGGTCACATCATATTGGCAGATTCCTTGCCTACGGGGGATGGTTTGTTGGCAGGATTACATATTTTGCATCACATGGAGGGCAATCCCAATCTTTTTCCCATGTTTCAACCCACACCATCCATAATGCGCAATGTTGCCCTGCGCATTCCTAATTTTGCCCAGCATCCAGAATTTCTAGAATACAACCGCACATTGCAAAGCACTCTAGATCACGAGCAACGTGTGTTGCTGCGTCCATCTGGGACAGAGCCCGTATTGCGTATTTTGGTGGAAGGTCCATGCCAAGATTATGTGGCGCACCTGGCTGGAATCATCGCTCAAGAGTTGGACGATCGACAGAAAACACTGGAAAAATTTTTTCGCGCTTAATCCATTATTCATAACACTTATTTTTTTAAAGGGCAAATATGTCAACGATAGATTCTTCCAAAACGCAGCTATTTTTTGGCCGTCGCAAAGGTCGCGGATTTAGGAACAACCCTTATGCCCGCATTCTGGAACGTTTGGAAAGCCTATCTGTACAGCGGTGGCAAGGTCAATGGCCCCAAGAATTATGGCTGGAAATTGGATTCGGATCGGGTGAACATTTGTGCCAGTGGCTGGTTCAACACCCCACACGCTCTGTCATCGGGGTTGAAGTCTTTTTAAATGGACTGGTCCATTGTGTTGATTCCCTGCCAGAACATTTGGAAGACCGTTGTGCTATTTTTTCCGATCCCATTCAAGCCCTGTGGCCATTGTTGTCAGAGTCCCTTTTGGACGGTGTCATTTTATTTTTTCCAGATCCTTGGCCCAAACGTCGTCATCAGGACCGTCGCATGGTTCAACCAAATTTTTTAGATCAATGTGCTTATTGCGTTAAGCCTGGTGGCGCCTTTCATTTTGCCAGCGATCACAACCCATTGATACAGCATACTTTAAAAACATTGCACGCCCATCCTCGCTGGCATTGTGTAGATGGAGCCACAAGCGCCAATCCAGAATTATGGCCCTCATGGCCAGGGGATTGGCCCTCTTCAAGATATCGCGACAAAGCATTGGAAAAAAACATCCCATGTGCTTTTAGCATATGGCAAGAAAAAGCAGTGCAGAAGCCAGAATAGGCCATAGGGGGTGCTGTTCAGTTTTTATAAGAACATGGAATTTCCCATAAGATCAAGGTTTCCCTTGCAATTTAAGGGAAACAGGATGGGATAAAGGAAACTGATGTGAAGTCAGCCTTGGGCAAACGAGGCCATTGAAAATAGAACACCAGGTCTTGTCAAACCATCTATAGGCAATGCATCCCGGCTGCACAGCATTCCTAATGAGACCCAGTCCCTGGGAGATAGATAAAAAGCGTTTAAATTTTCGGAAAGATGCGCTCTTGATGCAATCCCAGCGTTCCATCGCTTTATACCACGCAATCGGCACAAAGACCGGTGCATGGCCCAGCAATGTACCCCCACCGCCCCATATTTTCGGAAAGATGCGCTCTTGATGCAATCCCAGCGTTCCATCGCTTTATACCACGCAATCGGCACAAAGACCGGTGCATGGCCCAGCAATGTACCCCCACCGCCCCATATTGATTAGACCATTCAAGTCATCCATAGGCAATGCCCCCCCCTCCCGCATCTGTTCAGAGTATTTTTGCCCTAGGTTGCGCCCTAGGGTTGAGAGATTTCATGGGTCTGCACTTGCCCGTGGGGGATGGTCGCACCCCCATTATTCCTCCATCATTTCCACATCCCGTCCCATGTATTTTTGCCCTAGATTGCCCCCTAGGGTTGAGAGATTAAAGGTGATTGCATTTTGGATTGCTGCCCCTTTCCATGATTTTCTGGACCTATGCTTGGATATTCTCTGCTTTTTTGTCAACCATTTGACGCAAATTTACAGAAGGTCGAAAGCTGACACTTTTCCGTGGAGAGATAAGGGCCGAAACTTTGGTTTTTGGATTTCTGCCCATGCGAGCCTTTTTTTCATGAATCAAAAAAGTTCCAAAACCCATAATTTTAACATAATCCCCTTTGGTAATCAGATTGCCTAATTCCCTCAAAATAGATTCCAATATCACGTTGGCCGTTTCTATCGGCATGGACAATTGATTGTGCAATGCATCGCGCAAACAGGCCCGTGTCAATGTTTGTTGATTTGCTTTGTTTTCCATTTTTTGTTTTTCCTGGAATATTTGTTGACATTATTCCATGGATTGCGTTTTTTACATGTTAATGGACTGCTTTTTTTCAAAAGGTTTTTTCCATACTGACAAAATCCAGTTTTTACAACAGACCTTATTGCTGCTTTGATGTGATTGTTTCGAACATCAGTAGGACCATTATTGCGGCCATAAATATCGGGATATACGCAAATTACCCCTTTTCTTACCCAGACTGTTTGGTAAACCACGTAAACTGAAAAGGGTGCCTTCAAAATCACTTCTTTGGTAAGTTTACTCCTTAAAACAAAGGCAACATCGGTCTTTATGCCACATGCCGTCAAAATACTTTTCGCCAGACCTGCAAAATCTTGCACCCGCACACAGCCCAAACTGTGGGCACGTACATCGTTGGAAAACAGCTCTGGTTCGTGGGTGCTGTGCAAAATAATGGCATCGCTGCGTCGGGTTAAAAACTTGACCTGTCCCAAATGATTTTTTGGACCAGGATGTTGGAACAAGCAGCCCTTTTCAACATAAAAACCATCGCGATTGACAAAGGGCATAAAATCCTTATAACGTGTTCGGGCACAATCCACTTGGGGTTAAAAACCAGGCTGTAAATATGTCCAGAAAAGGTTGGGGTGCGAGAATTCAATTGGCCCACCATGACCCGACTGTGCAAAATACAGCGCCCATGATCCAAAACCTCTAAATCAAAAGCAGGAATATTGGCGACTACGCAATGAACCGGAAGGAGCCCCAAGAGAGACCAATTTTTTAGAGCCTCTTGGATGGTTGAAATCCATATTTTTTGATTGCCGTTTAATAGAGAGCACGTTGCAGCATCCAGAGCACCGCTTTGGGGCAACCCATGAATATGCTGGTAGGATTTCAAGGCCCCTTGAACCTGTGATACAGAAAAATTCCCGGTTTTTGGTAAGAAATACAGGTTTTTTAAAAGGGCAATCAAGGCCAAAAAAGCTGGGTCCGACATATCCCATGGGCAGGGTTTGATGGGTGCAGGCGGGGTTGTGGCTATAGAATGCCGAATATCCTTTAAACAGACTTCCAATTGGCATATTGAGGGTGATATTTTGCCCTAAAATCACATGTTTTCCAGCATTTCTTGACAGAGCAAGGACCAGTGGCAATGGGATAATTGGCCTACATAGGGCAGCAGATTACGCTAAGAACCCTTATTAAGCCTAAAAAATATGCTACAATGTGGGTGAACCTGAATCGTTTCAAAGCGGCCCTGCTATGATGTCCTGTATCCATCCAACGTCTGATCACACCCCCTCTCCGGAGAAATATTTTTTTGTAGAACATCTGTCCGTGCGTCAGGCAACTTCGGAAATCCTAAAAGATTTATCCTTCACTGTCCAGCAAGGCACGGTTCTGTCTGTTATGGGGCCTAATGGTGGAGGGAAAACAACCCTTTTTCAAACCCTGTCTGGTATAAAAACAGCCGTTTCTGGGAAATGGGGCTGGCATGAAAATGGGCTGAAAAAATCTTTAAATTCCGGGGATTGGACCTATTTGCCTCAACGGTTTCATGGGGATCGATCCTTCCCCCTTCGCGTGCACGAGGTCTTAAAGCTCAGCCATCCTAAATTGAGCCAAACGGACATTCAAGCCAACTTGGCCATGGTTAAATTGGATGGTTATTACCACGCACCAATTCAAGGATTGTCTGAAGGGCAATTTCAGAGACTGCTGTTTGCCCGCTTGTGCGCCCAACCCACACCCATCGTATTTTTAGACGAACCCTTTGCAGGGCTGGATGAAACCATCATCGAGGACCTATTGGGCATCATTCAGGCCTGGAAAAATGCAGGTCGCATTATTTTATTGTCGCATCACAATCGATTGCGGGCATTGACCCATTTCCCTTATACCTTATTGCTGGCCAGAAGCACCTACCACTGTGGACCCAGCGCCAACATTCTCACACCATCCATTTGGCAAACATTGCACGAATCTATTTGTCGAACGGAATGTTGTTAAAAAGAATCCCAATTCCCAGATCCTCCTGCATGACTTTTGCCTCATTCCCTTTTATACTTGGTTCAAGACATCGCACAAGGCGCACGATCAATGAAAATTTTATGGAGCTGGCTAAACGATCACCTATCTGTGACAGAATCCATGGATCATATTGCAGATGCCTTGACTCATTCTGGTACAGAGGCGGAAAAAACAGAGGCCTATTCCTGGACCAATGGCTTTCAGGTGGCTCAAGTCCTGGTTGCAGCCAAACACCCCAATGCTGAAAATCTAAAAGTCTGCGATGTGGAATTGGGTGATGGTCAAATTGTATCCATCGTATGTGGTGCCACCAATGTGCGACCAGGGCTAAAAACCATTGTCGCCTTGCCCGGATGCCTTTTACCGGGCAGCATATCGGCATTGACAGCCTGCATATTGCGGGGTGTGCCCAGCAATGGCATGCTGTGTTCTGCCAGAGAATTGTCCATGGAAGACCTTTGGGGCGATGTTGATGGATTGGTGGAATTACCAGAAAATACCGTTATCGGAACCCCATTGCGTCATTTTTTACCCAGCGATGATGCTCTATTGCACTTGAATGTGACACCCAATCGTGGAGACCTACTCAGTCATCGGGGTGTTGCACGGGAATTAATGGCTCTGGGCTTGGGTGTTCAAAAAACCACCCCCATCTGGGAAGAGATGCCTTTTCCCAATGAACAGTTGGGGAAAGCTCTGGCTCCCTCTAAAATCCTGAATTTAGAAAACCAAGATTGCCTATTTTTCCAGTTGTGTCGCATCGAGAATATACATCAGCGCAGGACGCCCGCATGGATAAAGCGCCGCTTGATGGAAATTTCAACGAAATGGCATGGGCCATGTGTGGATATCACCAATTATGCAGCCGAAGACAACGGCCAGCCTCTGCACGCCTTTGATGCCGATGCCTTGCAGGGTGATCTGCATATTCGCGCCAGTAAAGCTGGGGAATCATTCCAGGCCCTTGATGGCGAAACCTATACTTTGCCTGCAGGGGCACCCGTCATCTCTGACGATGCTGGTATTTTATCTTTGGCTGGAATCATGGGTGGCATGCGGGGACGATGCCAATCTGATACACGTACTGTTTTGCTGGAAGCCGCCTGTTTTGAACCTACGGCCATTGCTCGGGCAGGAAGAATGACCCGTTTGAACAGCGCCTCGCGGTCTCGTTTTGAACGTGGGGTTGACCCTGATTTTTGTGCCACAGCTTTGCTTCAATCAGCCCGCTGGATTTCGGAACAAACAGGTGGATCTATTGCGGGATTGTCTCAAGTAGGATCAGTGCCAAAACGCACCGCCATTTCCTTTGACCCAACCACCGTGGCTACTCGATGTGGCGTTCATTTGCCCCTAAAAACCATTGCCGAACGTCTGGAAAAATGGGGCGCCATAGTTGTTATGTCCCAGGCACAGGAAAATGGCCCAGATAATGGGGCTAAAACAGCCTGTGAGGATGGTTCAGACCTAAGTGTTGGTCCAGGGGCAGGATTTATCATTGGATCAGGGCCTAGCTTGCCATCCCCAACAACATCGGGACCAGATGTCCCTGTATGTCATCCTGGACATGCTTCCAATGCTGTTTCTGACAGGCTTTCCATTACGCCACCATCATGGCGCTGGGACTGGCAAGATTCCTGGGATTGTGTGACGGAAACCTTGCGAGGTCAGGGATATGGAGAAATTCCCGTCACGCCTTTGCCCAGCAATCCCCTGCGCGCATCGATGCAAAAGTATACTGGAGGTGCCCTTGCGCCATTGGATTATTCCTTGCTATGGGATTTGCGTGATTTTTGGATTGCCCAAGGATTTTACGAAGTCGTGACCTGGTCTTTTGTCTCTTCGGCCATGGCTCAGCCTTTTTTTCAAGGTACCGACGCCTTATGGCAAGATTTGCAGCTGAGCAATGCTTTGTCCAAAGAGTTCAGCGTATTGCGCCCCAGCATTATACCATCCCTAGCATCCATTCAAACATATCATCAAAAATACGGGCTGTCTTTCCAACCTATTTTTGAAATAGGTCCGCGCTTTTTTGGATTACTCCCAACGGATCAGCAGGAAAGTTTAACTGCTTTATGGCCCATTAAAAAATCGGATGCATGGAGGCCACATGATCCAGATGCGCCAAAAGAATGGTCTTTTTATGATGTTAAGGGCATGGTGGATCGATGCGTTGGAGCACTAGACATCTGCAACACCATTTGGTTGCGCTCCAGTCCTGCCTGGTATCACCCGGGCCAATCAGCCCGCTTGATGCAAAATACACCCGATGGTCAGATTGAGCTGGCAGTTATTGGGCGCTTGCACCCACGCTTGAATATTCCGGCTTTTACAGCAGAACTACACTTAAATGCTTGGAAAAAGCTAGGAAAAAAGGCTTTTTATAAAATTCCTTCACTGCAGCCTGTTGGCAAGGATCTGTCTTTTTACGTGCCCCAGGATGCTTTGGTTGGACCGGTGTTGCAAAAAATGTCGGACCTTCCCCTGGCGGAACTAGATCGCGTGATGGTCATAGATATTTTCGAGGGCCCAAATTCCATTCAGGAATCCATGGATCCAAAATCAATGGCATCTTTAGACAATGTCTCTATGAATGAGCACCTTGATTCTTTTTCAGACACTGACCTAAAATCCAACCCCAATGATCAGAGCCATTGTTCCAATGTCGCCCAATTCCAACGCTCTATCACCATTCGGTGCATCTTTCAACCCAATATGGCCCCATTTTCCAGCAGTGCGTTGCAAAGCTTAATGCATACGGTGGTCCAATGTGCTCTGGAAAATCATTGGGTTTTGCGTGGTACATTGGACGAGCCGATTCCAAAATTGTAACACCTCCCCACCAAAGTCACCCTAAGGGGGGGGGCAAAAAGGGGTCGGCCAGCAATGGCACTGCCCCTATGGTGGACAAACTTATAGGCACTCTTTTGAAAATCAGGTCAAGGGCCATCTGGTATCCATATAAAAAACCCGGAACCTGTCCTATCTATTCACACCTTTCTTAATGAGATCAATAAGGACGGCCTGTCCAACGAAATCAATGCCCCCACCCACCCAATGAGATGAATATGACCACCCACAACAGGCCTGTTTCTCTGATCCTGTATCAGCCAGAGATTCCGGGAAATACCGGCACCTTAATGCGTCTAGCGGCCTGCTGGGGTGGACAATTGGAATTGATTGGTCCGCTGGGCTTTGTGCCCTCTGATCGACATTTAAAGCGGGCTGGAATGGATTACTCGGAATGGGCAGCCATACAATTGCACGCCTCTTGGTCAGATTACAGCGCTGGTCATTGCACCCAATCTGATCATCGAAAAATTGCCGTTATCCCTTATGCTGGACTGGCTTACACGGATTTTGCCTTTGCCCCAGGTGACCATTTAATCATGGGGTCAGAAAGTTGCGGTTTGCCAGATTCTGTTGGTTCAGAGTGCGATGTGGAAATTCACATTCCCATGATTTTGGGTGTTCGCTCGTTAAATTTAGCCATCGCCAGTGCCATTGTTTGGGCAGAAGCCCTGCGTCAAACCCAAGGCCTGCCCCATTCTTAAATTTTATTTTTCAGGGCAAAATTCATTCAAAATATTTAGAAAAAAACAGATTTCATCACATTTGATTTAAAATATTTGAAAAATAAAACCCCGATCTATTTTTTTTGATTTCAATAAAACCAGATAAGGCCCGATAGGACCTAAAAATTCCCAGAAGCCCCTCAATATTGGGTTACAATGATGAAATATTGCTGCATTCATTGATCATATCCGCAGTTATTGATTTTTTCGGCATTTAGCCATTATTGTGAATTGAAATTCCAGAACAAAAGTACAGTAAAAGCCAGGGATATTTCTGCAATACCCCAATTTCCTGTAAAAACCTGAAATCATCAGGTGGCCCAAATGTTACTCCTAGGATTTAAGCCATTTTTGTATCTTCAGGATATTTTCAATACCGCACTTTTCTAAAAATGTTCTGGATTTTTAGAAAAATGACGTGTCATGGTCCATTTATGGCGATGTGCAACTGGCTTATTTCCAAGGATTGTGATCGGCGAAATCTTTCAAAAAAATCCTTAAATCTTCATTCGTCATTTGTGAACATGATTCTAATTCTGCAGTAATGCCCACATATTTTTTCTTATTATTTTGAAAGTACCCCCCAATAAACTGTTTTGGATGCCCTAGATTTTTAGAAACCATGAATTTAAAGCATTTAAAATTAGATCCATCAATTTCAATATTAAAGTATTTCAAATTATTTTTATTTTTAGATCCAACAAATCGATCAATCGTTAATTTGGCTTCCCGCTCATTGCCAGAACAAAAAGAGCTCGAGGTGCGCTCACTGAATTCATCTGAAAGTCTGTTTCTGAAATGGCCTATTGGAATACTTTTTTTCCACCCATTGGTGGGTTTCCACCAGTTTTTCCTACTCGTCTTTCTTCTTAGCATTTCCATGATGTCTTTTGGATGGTCTGTTCTTCCAATGACATCTTTTGGACTTTTTAAGTCTGATGAATTTTTTGCATACAAGTTGTCACGGGCAAAGTTCTGTAAGATGGGTTGCAACGCCTGATCTTTTAGATTCTTGGAAAGTTTATGCGGATTGATACCTAGGACAGTTCCAACATACTGCTTGTTTTTATTTTGAAAGTATCCGCCGAAAACATGACGAGGTAATTCGAAATCTTTATTCAGGGCAAATCTGAAGTATTTAAAATCAATTCCACCAATTGTAATATTTCTGTATTGTATTTTATTTTTGGATCCAATTAAATTTTCTATTTTAAAATTAATCTCATCTTCATTATCTGCTATAAAATTATCTTTACAAGTGCTCTTAATTCCTAATGCGGATAAGACGGCGCCCCTAATTAGGGCGTCATCATCGCAGAAATTTTTGCCAGTCCACTTGGATTCAAATCGAGAAACTGCTCCATTGGTGTAGGTAAATCCACTGGCAATATTATTTTTTACATAGGCATAAACTTCTACGCCATTCAGGGGTGAATCTTTTTTCAAAAGGGGGTATTTTAAATTAAATTTTTTACAAATTTTTTGTATATCATTAACTTTTAATCCTTCATCGGGACCAATGTTTGAATAGTGAAGTTTATTTTTTCTATAGCAAGGTTTGGTATTTTCACAGCAAAGTTTTGAAGGGCAAACGGCATAAGATGGCCTGGCAATCAATAGAAATGTGAATAATGACAATAAAATATGCATTAAATTTGATAATTTTTTAACAACTGATTACAGTATACGCAGGATAAAATTTTTTGCAAATAAAAAATTAAACCATTGCAATGGGTGATTTGGTGTGGGCAACCTTTGGAAGCAGGCATCTGTGCCAAAAATTTTTAAAGCCAGGGGCTCTTGGCCAAAACTATGCATAACATTCCCCCAACTTTTCATGAAAAGCAAGTCCTGCCCAAAAATTTCCATTGCTTCAATGTAGGGAAATCCCAAAAATGACACCTGTACAACGGACGGTATACAGCTGACACCATACTATATGGAGAAAAACTTGGGGAAGAACTTGCCTTACAAAGAAGCAGCAGCATTTATTTTACATGAATATTTTTTTCCAAATTTTCAAAAAGATCTGGGACATTCCAACAGCCATGTCCCACCAGCAAGGCAATGTCCCATGGGCACTTTGGCAAAAAACAACCAATCAATTTTATACAAGATCACCCTTGGGCACCATGGTAAAAAGACGCACGGGTACCTCGCAAGAGCCCCGAACGTGCATTGGAACAACGGCTATCCACGTGCCTATCGGAGGTATTTTTTCCATATGCGCCACGTTCTCAACAATATATTTGCCGGCACCCAATATGGCATGGTGCACGGGAAACCCTGTATCCGGCCCATCGGGGGACAAGGTATCTACACCAATTCCAGAGATATTGCGCGCCAACAAAAATTGGGCTGCCTTTAGACCAATGGTGGGAAAGCGCAAATCATTGCGATAAGCCCTACTGTTGGGCCAAAAGCGCCCCCACCCTGTATGCACCATTACAAATGTTCCCTGGGAAATAGGCCCATATTTGCCCTCAAAATCCAGAATATCTTCAGTGGAAACCTGGTACGCAGCATGGGCCATTTCGGAAACATCAATGACAACGCAGGGGGAAATCCACTGATCCGGCACAATATTGTCGGCTGTCATTCCACCTGGAATACAGTGTGCTGGTGCATCCAGGTGCGTTCCCATACCAGAGCGCATTGCAATATTTTGAAGACAAAACTGACTGCCACCATCGTACTGGACCTCTGTTGTCTGATGGAATCCGCATCCACCTTCCCAGGAAGGGATATCTGGATGCAGGGGGTAAGTGCAATCCATGATTCTATAAGGAAAGGCAGGGCCAGGAAAAGTTGCAAGGGGACAAAGATCGAACGAAGGGGCAGTGGAGGAAGGTGAAGCCAAAAGAAGGTCGGACGGTGGATCTGCAAAGTTACTTGACCCACAAGCCCGAAAAAGAGTGGGCGGCTGAAATGCAAGGGTGGGTATTTTTTCGGACATTGGTTCTTCTGTGATGTAAAATTGTTGAAAGATCTTAGTGTGATTTTTGTTTTCTTGCAATGTCCGCTCCTGGGATATCTTCCCCTTTTTTTAGAGCATTCAATCCACAGTAAGGGCAGATTAAGTTTGGGTATTTTGGAAAGATCTTGAGATAAAAGGGTAGGTATTTTGGAAAGATCTTCATGGGGTGTATCCGCCCTTGGCGGGTTTTTAAAAACTGATGTGGGCAGCTTTTTGATATTGAGACACAATCGTATGAAAGGCCTATTCTGAAAAATCATCATTTTGCAATTTTCGCAATTTTTACATCCATATCCATCAAAAGATTCCACATTATAGGCACCTTTCACAGAATACGAAGTGGCCGCCACAGAGCCATCAATGGTTCCATGATCGGCTGAAATCCTTGTCATCAGGATTTGTCCAACCTGTAATATGCCAGAATCATGGACTGTGGGCCATTCCTAGATCTTGATCTTCAAGAAAAACAAGGCTTTGGAGGGGGTAGAGCCAAGAGCAGCCGTCATTTTATCAGTGCCGTTTTTTGGATTTTCAGAACAGAGGTGCCATGGCTTGATGTACCCCCCCTGAATTTAAGGAAATAGAACGAGACTCACCGTTGATTTATTCCCTGGAGAGGTGGGCAAATCTGGAAAAAATCGCTGGAAAACCCCATCCTTGATAGGCATTTAGTGGTTTATGATCCAGTGCTTAGGGTCCAAGGGACTGGCATCAAAGGACATCCTCATGGGGTACCAGAAGTGGGTCAGAAACCAAGGCATCTCAAAAGGGGGGGGGTGGCGCATGCATACCAAGGTACACCTGGCCCTGGATGCATTGGTATGCTGATCTAGATGGATGGTTGGCAGATGGCGCCACAGCTGATTGCCCACAAGCTTTAAACTTATGGAGGGTCTAGATGCCCAGAATTTACCGACTGACTGACAAGGCCTAGGACAGTCAAGGCAGCTTAATCTTGTGGGACGGTTGGGAGAAGAGCCTTTATTTCTGCCAGAAAAAATAGAGTCCGAACCAAATGCAGCCAACAGATCTGACAATGTCGATTTTCTCTAAATTCAGTAATTTTAAAATTTAGATGGTGCAATAGATGTGATTTAAATTTAATTTTAAATGCCGACTATGATGCGGTGCCGAATGTCGGAATCGAACCAACGACCTACTGATTACAAATCAGCCGCTCTACCATCTGAGCTAATTCGGCAACACATTTAATTCTACCCTTGTTTTCCATATTCTGACAAGATCAAAAACAGCAATGACTTGATTTTTTTTAAATCAGAAACACCCTTAATCCAAAAACCCCTGTGTGAACCTTGCAGCCATCTCTTAGGCGCCACCTTTTCAAAAAGCACAACCCTGAATCCTGGATCGATTTTCAATGAGCAGCATTCTCCCCCTCTGGATAGGGGTCTATTTAAAAATCGCCACAACTCCTATTTTGAATATAGGATGGACCAGCCTATGAGTGTGAAAGCCGCCATTGCAATCATTTCTCGGATTCCTTCTTAGGATAACCCTTCTGGTGGTTGGTATCAAAAGCCGAGTCAATGGGGGCTTGCACAATGGCAATTTGATGCACCTGTCTGGGTGTAGCCTGTCGAATCTCAAAAGTCCACCCTGCGGGATGGGCAATGATCTCTCCGGTTAAGGGAACTCGACCCACATAGGCACAAATCCACCCCCCCAGGGTGTGTACACGCCCATCATCTTCTGGAATCAACAAAGCATGGGCATTGAACTCCTCTGCAAAATCCTCTAAATTCATACGCCCATTGATCACCCAGATGGGATCGCGACCCAAGATCATCTCTTCCTCATCAGAAAAATCATCGATATAGGAATCAAACAAATCCCGCAACAAGTGATCTTTGGTCACAATGCCTTGCACACCACCATACTCATCCACCACAAATAGCATGGGGATCTTGTGATGATCCTGCAGGGTTCTCAGTGCTTCTCGCACGGTCATAGAGCTGGGGCAAAATGTAGGGGCATTCAAATGCCGGCACCACTGATGTTCCGAAGTATCCGATGATTCGCGCAAGGATAAAATGCAGTGCACACTGACCAGACCCACAACGGTATCCAGGGTATCCCGAAAAACAGGAAACCATAAAAATCCTGTCTTTAAGAATTTTCGCACCACCTCATCACAGGGCGTATGGGTTGGAATGGCAACGATATCGCTGCGCTGAATCATGACATTGTCCAACGTTTGGTCTAGAAAGTTTTCCAGTTTATTTTCCGGCACATCTTGTTGTGCCATGGGTTTTTTGCGCAGTCGATCTAAAAGGTTTTTTACAGAATTAAAAAAGGACATAATACCCTAAACAAAAAAGTTATACATAGCATACAGGGGAAATTGTGGCATACCTTACCCCACTTCCAAAAGAACCCTACTTTTTTCAGAAAATGGCTCGTTTGATTTCCCAGGGACGGAATTGTTTTCCACTGGATCCTGCCATTGCTCGGGAAATGCTCCAGAATATGGATCGGGCCAACCCGCTTGGCGAAAGATAGCGCCCTCTAGGGCTTCCATCTCCTCGGCCTCTTCATCGTTTTGATGATCGTAATGCAGGAGGTGCAAAAACCCATGAATCAGTACATGCATGGCATGATGGTGATTGGACTTGCCCTGCTCTGCCGATTCTTTGACAACGGTTTCCCAGCTGATAAAAATATCGCCTAAAAAAATAGGCTGGTTGGGTAAAATCAGCCAAGGCTCGTTTTTTTCCGAACTGGGAAAAGCCAAAACATTGGTGGCTTGGTCTTTTTGCCGATACCGATTATTGTATACCTGGATTGCCGCATCGGTCATCAATACAACCGTCAATTGAACAGGTTCTTGGATTCTTGTTTTTAACAGAACATCCTGCAACAAAGCCCCAATCTTCTCTGGATGAAAAATATTTTCATCCGATAACATTTCGCAATCGATAATGATATCCACATTTACAGAACTAGACAAAAGATAATAAATGATTGCTCATATCCTATCATAATCCGTCTGCCCAATATCCACAAGGCCTCATACAAACTCAGACAGGTTCACACAAAATCCTTTGCTTTACGTGACTGCCTCATTGTTCCGTGGTAGAATCAGGGCTCTTTTTGGTTTTTTTTTGAATGCAACGCTCTGGTTTATTTTTTGTACTATCTGCCCCATCCGGAACAGGAAAAACATCCATTAATACGGCTTTGCTGGCCAAAGATCCTGAATTGTCCACCTCTATTTCAGCCACCACCCGCAAACCCAGAAATGGGGAAAGTCACGGGAAGAGTTATTATTTTTTAGAGGACGATGCTTTTTCCAAGGCAGTGGAGATGGATCATTTTGTAGAATATGCAAAGGTCTTTAATCATCGCTATGGCACCTTAAAGGGCCCACTGGAACAGGCCAGTGCATGGGGAAAAGATGTTTTATTGGCACTGGATTGGCAGGGCGCCCAATCCATGCGTCAACTGTATGGTCAAAAAGCTGTTTTGATTTATATTTTACCCCCACGCCTCTCTGATCTGAAAGAGCGCTTGCATGAACGTGGCCAAGATCATCCCGATTGCATTGCAGAGCGATTGGCTTGCGCATACGGTGAAATACAAAATTGCGTGCACTATGACTACATTGTTGTCAATGAAAATTTAAACAAAGCTGTGGATCAAGCTTGGTCCATTATTCAGAGCGAGCGGTGTCGTTGCAACAATCAAAAATCTCTGGACAGTATGATAAAGAAATTTGCAATAATGGAATGTTCTGAAAATTTATAAGTTAGACTCAGGTTCTAGGATGAAGTGCGAGGTTGCTTATGAAGCACAAGCTTTTATCCGCGATCTCATACCAAAATTATTGAGCTCATCCTATGGTAACAACACGATCTCCTTTACTCAATCTCTGGAAACCAAATTTTACCTAAAACCTCATGCGGAAGTAACGATAGTGCCTTTTCAATATGCTAAAAAAATCCTTGTTCCGGTTTAATAAACCTAATTTTATAAGATGGCGCAGAACCATTTTCTAAAGAGGCGGCACAATGACTACCTTCCACTCTAACATCATCAGCATTTACGGCGAAAAAGGCCAAGCTTGGATTGCAGGGTTACCTGAGCTTGTTGCGGCAATATCTTCAAAGCTCGATTTACGTGATTTAATTGAGGTCACTAATCTTACTTACAACTATGTGCTATCAGGGTTCCACGGTGATAATCCTATCATTTTAAAATTGGGACTTGATCATGAGGCACTAAATCGAGAAGCTTTTGCCCTCAAGTGCTTTGCAGGATATGGTGTAGTGAAGGTGCTTGCTGAAGATAAGGGCATGTTACTTATGGAAAGAGCCGTGCCAGGCGCATCTCTCAAAAATTATTTCCCGAATAGGAAGCAGGAATCTATCGAAATTGCATGCAAGGTTATGAAAAAGCTTCACAAAGCAAATATTCCTATAACGCATAATTTTCCTCACATCAAAGATTGGCTTACGGCTTTGGATAGGGACTGGCCCATTCCTGATGCGTATCTTAAAAAAGCAAGAAAGCTTCGAGGTCAGCTTTTAAAAACGACTGGTCCAGATGTTTTGCTTCATGGTGATCTCCATCATGATAATATTTTGCAAAATGGTGACGACTGGGTGGTGATTGATCCTAAAGGGGTGATTGGTGAATCTGCTTATGAAGTGGCCGCCTTTATCCGCAATCCAATGCCGGAAGCACTGAATCACGCTGATGCGCCAAGTATTATTCTCAACCGAATCACTCGCTTTTCTGAAGCCCTTAAATTGTCAGAACGCCGAATTATTGATTGGTGTTTCGTGCAAGCGGTACTTGCATGGGTATGGGCGCTTGAGTATAGTTGTGATACAGAATATTGGGCACGATTAGCAGAGATCTTTGATGGGGTTGGTCATGTCGGTAATTAACACGCAAAAATATCAAGAGCTTTTGAATTTGAATGAAGATGCCGTATTTATAAAAATAGATCATGATGAGGGCATGGTTGCAACTGTCTATAAAGTTTTAGAGCAGAATGGTCATCCTTGTATTTTGAAAGTATGCGAATCTCCATTTGATTATGCAAATGAAGTTTATTTTCTGGGTTATTTTTCTAAGCAAATTTCAGTTCCTAAAATTATCAGCATTGTACCACCAGGAGCGGAAAATTTTGGTGCAGTTCTCATGGAGTATTTACTTGGATATTTGCTAACACCTCATACCATAACAAAAGAAATAGCCTTTGAAATAGGAAAATCTTTGGCAATAATCCACCAAAATAAGACAAATGGTTTTGGATATTTGAATAGAAATTTAGAGTTAAACCAAGACCCTATTTTCCATTTTAAGGCCAAATTTGAAGAAGGGATAGATGAATGTAAAGGTCATCTACCGAAAGACACCATCTTGAAAAGCGTGAATTATTTTAATGACTCTTTAAAACTTTTAGAACAAGTTGATGGTCCATGCATTATTCATAGAGATTTTAGACCAGGTAATATACTTATCCATCAAAATACTTTACGTGGAATTATTGATTGGTCATCGGCTAGATCAGGTTTTGCAGAAGATGATTTCTGTTCTATTGAACACGGTGAATGGGGGAATTTTAATGGCTACAAAAATGTTTTTTTAGACGGGTATCGTAGCGTCAGAACAGTGCCTAGTTATAACGCAGTTATTCCTTTATTAAGACTGAACAGAGCTATAGCCGTTATTGGATTTACTGTCAAAAGAAATACATGGAGTAATATTCACGCGCGACCTTATAAATTTAACAGGAAATATATTGATATGTTTGACTTTGAAAATTCATAAACGTATCAGTTATACTGCCATATGTAAAAATTTAAGCAGGTCGCAAATAGAATCCAGAATAAATAAGGAATCATAAGCAGCGAAACCGCTTTCATTTTTCGGTAAGCTAGGCAAATGAGCGTGACTACCAGAATATCCATAGCGACCAAAACTACGAGGGAAAGCCCGGTTAAGTGAGAGCCGAAAAATAAAGGCGTCCAGCTCCAGTTTAAGATGAGCTGGGTCAAGTATAAGGTTTTGATAATACTTAGCTTGGGAAATGCTTGAGCGCGCCAAATGAGCCAGCCACAAGCACCAATAATGCCGTATAAAATAGTCCAAGCAAGCGGGAATACATAATTTGGTGGTGTCAGGGTGGAGCGGTTTAATGTGCTATACCAAGTACTAATCTCTGGCTTGGTTAAAGAGCCAATGACTCCTCCAATCCCGATCAGCGCCATGATCCAGATTATTAAAGAGAAGCGGGTTTTATTTTCTGCATTCATAAACAGCACTCTCGTCGTTTTTATCTGGGGTATCCGATACATCAAAAGCCTTTATTGCGCGCACTTTAAATCCACAAATTTTGAGCATTTCGACAACTCTAGTGGATTATAAATTCTGACTTTCAATTCTTCAATTTCTGTGTGAATCATGCTGTTTTTTTCGATAAGTTCGTATTTGCCCATCGAATCGCAAACATTGCCCTTCATTGCAGAAACCTGACTTAGACCAATCATTTTCAAGCATTGGTTAACCCCAAAACGTCTTCTACCGTGTACAGACCTGGCCCCGGTGCACTGGGCAGCCATTTCAAAAGGGACACCGCTCCTTGGGCAAAAACATGGGGGGAAAAAACCGTATGCCCCACAACCAACCGATCGTCGGGCGAGGTCCACATGACATCGTGCATCCCCGAAACATCTCCACAGCGCAAGGCATGCATCTCGATCCTATTTTTTGACCGCGGGGATGTGGTTTCGCCCATTGTCATATCTATGCCGTGGCCTTTTTTTGCCATTTGAATGGCCTTGCCCAAGGCCAAAGCTGTTCCAGAAGGGGTGTCTTTTTTGTGGCGATGATGGGTTTCAATGATATCGATGTCGTAATTTTCTGGTAAGAATTCAGCCAATTTTCCAGCTACCCACCGCTGAATGACGGCCCCAAGGCTGGTATTGGGCGCCCAAATAACGGGAACTTTTCTGGCTAAATCTTGCAAAAGGGCCATCATGCCATCTTCTATGCCGCTGGTTCCCACAATCAGGGGTCGGGGATTAGCCAGGGCGACCTGAATCATTTCGGGAAACAAGGATCCATGAGAAAAATCCATCACCACGTCTGATTTTTGAAAAACAAGATCTGGCGTGGCCAAAAACTCACCCTTTTCAGGAACAGTGTTGCTGTACCCCCCGATCCAAGTGCATTGTCCTGTCTTTTCCAGAGTGGATACAATGCGCTGACCCATGCGTCCAGAAATGCCAATAATGCCAAGGGCCCCCAAGCAAGATTCGGGTGTATTTATTTTGGAACGACTCTCGCTATTAGGATGGCTCACAAGGGGGTGGGCGAAGAAAAATTCTGAATCACATTTTACCCCAGTATGGCCTTCCTGACCAGAGGATAGGCGATTTTTCAATAAGGCCCAATACTAGGGGAAATGTCCCTGCACCTTAAAAGAAAAAACAGGGGTTAAATTGCAAATGCATCTTGAAGAACAAGGCACCTGGCCAGAATAAAGACTGGTATTGGTTGGGGCTGAATTCATGAAAACTGGAAGAGTTCAGGGAAAGTATAGGTGGGGGCCATCATGAAACCCCAGAAAAACAGGGCAACGGAGGAAGCAGGCGGGGAATTCGAAAAACCAAATAAAGGGGCAAAAGAATAGTGAAAAAAAATATCAGAATATGTGCAACGTATAGAATTTGGAAGATTTTGAAAAAATCAACAGGATCTGCCTAAATTAATATGGGGCGAGCGACGGGAATCGAACCCGTGACCTCTAGAACCACAACCTAGCGCTCTAACCAACTGAGCTACGCCCGCCACATGGATACATTATACAAACATATTGATGAAAATACTATGGGGTAAGCCATGGAATTGGAATAAAAATAACTCATTTTTCAAGACACCTCTTTTGCCCATCCCCCTGTTCCATTGATTTCAAGCCCATGAATCACGGGGTTTGTAAGGGGGGTCTTCTAACCCAAGGGCTCTTATTACAAAGAGCTCTTTCCCCATCACCCATCCATTGCCATCAGACAAGCCGCCCCCCTGGCAACACGCCAATTTGTTTTGCCCCGCTATAGCATTCAGCCTTGGGCCCACCTCTATGCTTCCCTCTTGGAGCTCTTACCTCTTAGAACCCCACCTTCCCAGACCCCCTGTCGTGACCCAGAATTTAGTTTAAAATTTTTCGCTTTCCCAAATGGTTGGCTGCTGAAATAATGCCATCTTTTTCCATTTGCTCAATCAATCCTGCCGCGCGATTGTACCCAATTTGCAGCTGGCGTTGCAAATAACTGATGGAAGTTTTACGGTCTTGCCTCACAATTTCCACAGCTTGGCGGTATAAATCATCCCCACCTTCTTCCAGAGAGCTGCCCTCGCTGGGGTCATCGCGAATGGTTATATCCACATAATTGGGCTCGCCCAATTGTTTCAAAAAATTCACAACACCATCAATTTCTCCATCGCTAACAAAGGGACCGTGGACTCTGGTAATGCGACCACCTGCCGCCATAGACAGCATATCCCCCTGACCCAACAGCTGTTCTGCCCCCTGTTCCCCTAGAATCGTGCGACTGTCGATTTTTGAGGTCACTTGAAAGCTGATTCGAGTGGGAAAGTTGGCCTTAATGGTTCCAGTAATGACATCCACCGATGGTCGCTGGGTTGCCATAATGATATGAATGCCTGCTGCACGAGCCATTTGCGCCAAACGCTGAACCAAAATTTCCAAATCCTTTCCGGCCACCAGCATTAAATCAGCCATTTCATCCACTATGACCACAATGAATGGCATTGGGGCAACATCAAGGCGCTGGTTTTCAACCACAGGGCGGGCCTGCTCATCAAATCCAACTTGAACCTTGCGCACAATGGGCTCTTTGGAATTTTCTGCTGTGGTAAGGCGCTGATTGTAACCCATAATATTCCGCACCCCCACTTGAGACATCAAGCGATAGCGATTTTCCATCTCTTGTACGACCCATTTCAGGGCCATAATGGCTTTTTTTGGCTCTGTAATAACCGGCGTCAACAAATGGGGAATGCCGTCATAGACGGACAGCTCTAGCATTTTTGGATCAATCATCACCAATTTGCATTGCTCTGGACTCAGTCTGTACAGCAAGGACAGTATCATGCTGTTGATGCCCACAGATTTTCCAGAACCCGTTGTTCCAGCCACCAAGACATGGGGCATTTTGGTCAAATCGGCAATGACGGGATTCCCGCTGATATCCTTACCCAAGGTTAGGGCCAAATGTCCTGAAAATTCACTGTAGGCAGTGGAACCCAGCAAATCTTTCAAATAAACCATTTCCCGATGTGTGTTGGACAACTCTATCCCAATTAGATTTTTTCCAGAAATAACCGCCACTCGGGCAGAAAGAGCGCTCATGGATCGAGCAATATCGTCAGCCAAACTGATGATCCTTGAGGATTTTACACCTGCTGCGGGTTCCAATTCGTACAAAGTGACAATGGGGCCTGGGCTGGCACGCAATACTGTCCCCTTGATGCCAAAATCTTCCAAGACCTCTTGCAAACGGGCAATATGAATTTCTCCCCTGCGATCCCCTTTGGCTGTAACTGGATCCTTTAACAATGTCAACGACGGCAAAGCAGAGCTGATTTTTAGGGGCCGATGAGCTTTTGGCAAAGGTTCTCGAATAACATCTGAAAAATTCTCTTGGGCATAAGATGGTGAGGGCTGGGGCGGTTGGGGTGCCAATGGCCTGGATGCAGATTGCGGTCTAGATTGGGGCGAAGATCGGGGCGAAGATTTGGGTGCCAATCTCTGAATGACGAAATAGCGCCACGGGCTCCACCATCGAATACCCACAACCAATGCTGTTAAAATAAAACCAGACATCCATACATATTGAGGAATCCACGCATGAGCAATAACCCCCAAGGCATTTGGATAAGATGCCCAATGCACGGGCAAGATCAGTGTTGTGATCAAGCAGGCCAGCAGACCAAAGCCAAATACTTTGTGCATATTTTTACCTTGGGATAATTGGTAAAAACAGGCCAAACACACCACAGGAAAGATCCAGGCGCTTAGCCCAAAAACTTGAAAAGCAAAGGAGGAAACCTCTGCGCCAATGGCCCCCATACTGTTTTGAATATCCTGATGACTGACCACATCTGTGCAGGGATCCATTGCATCATAAGTGCCCAATGCTAGGAAAAAAAAGACCGTCATAGCCAAGATGAGTAACGCGGATCCATCGTAAATGATCACCCGCAGTATTTTAATCAAATCTCGTTGATATTTTTCCAACATAAATTTACCTTACTGCGACCTATTGCTGTATGGTATCGTAAAAGCCCATCTTGTCACAAAAATTTTATAAATATGCTCTCTGGCTCTTCTATTTTGCGCATTGGATGTTGGAACGTCAATTCCATTCGGGTGCGCATGCCACTCGTTGAATCTTGGTTGAAAACAGAGGCAATAGATGTGGCCTTGCTGCAAGAAACCAAAGTGACGGACGATCTTTTTCCAGAAAAGGCTTTTTTAGATCAGGGGTACTATTCTGCATTTTGGGGTCAAAAATCTTACAATGGGGTGGCCATCTTATCTCGCTGGCCCTTGATTGATGTGCAGTGTCATGATTTTAACAAAACAGGATGCGCGCGATACATCCAAGCTTTGACCCAAGGAGTGCGCGTTGCCTCTATTTATGTGCCTCAAGGGCAAGGTCTAGACAGGCCGGCATATCAAGAAAAATTGGATTTTGTCCAAGGATTGACCCATCAAATCCAGCCCTATGTTCAAGAGAATCGATGCAGCATCATAGGGGGGGACTATAATATCGCCCCCTATGATGAGGATGTCTGGGATCCTGCACTGTGGCACAATCGAGTGACATGCTCTGTGCCAGAACGTCAAGCATTCCAACGTATTCTTTGGATGGGATGGTCCGAGGCTGAGGTGACCCATCGGGGCAAACCAAATCCCCATACTTGGTGGGCTTACCAGCACGGAGCTTGGCCCAAGAAGCAGGGTCTTCGCATTGATTCTTTCTTGCTGTCACCATCTGCTGCAGATGCGTTTAAGGACACAGGTGTTTCCAGTCATTGGCGTGGCGCATTTCAAACCAGTGATCATGCCCCAATTTGGCTGGATATTTGCCATCACTCTAATTTGGACGAATCTGTGTAAAAATATTTACAAGAAATCAACAGCGCGGCATGCTATCAATATATATATGAAAGGCTGTAAGCAAGAAACATGGCGGACTAGAAATGATCCCAACAGACTGGTGAGACCAGATGCTGCCCTGAAGAAAACCAAAGCCCTTTTCTGACAAAAATGTATCGAACAGAGCCACTATACCCTCAAGGAGCCCTTGAGGGTGAAGATGGGATGGGAAGAGAGGTCCCAGCTGGAGCAATTTCAGGGGTCAAGTTGATGGGCCTTGGGTCCGCTGTAAAACAGGTGTACAGGCGTTGATCTGCAGGTGTAATGGTATTGGAATCACGAACAATGGTCAGTTTCAGCAAAATAACCAATTCTGTTACCTGGCGCTTTTTCCCTTTGTGGGTAAAGAGGGCACCAATTCCTGGCAAGGAAGATAACCCTGGCGTTCCCCGATCGTTGTTGCTGACACGCTCCTCCATTAGGCCGCCTGTAACGATCACCTGCCCTTCCTTGGCCACAATAACAGAATCCATTTCTCGAATTTGAACAATTGGAACTTGGGAGGATGCAATCAGCGGATCAGAACGGCTGATGCGATTGGATCTTTGATCGCTGTTTTCTTTGCCAGGCATAGGTCTGTAAGAGCCATACAGCAATGAAGCAGGATCCGTCACTGTTTTATGCACCCGAGAAATGGTTGGATGCAAAGACACCATGATGTCCCCTGTTTCCCAATTCAAAGACGGATGAACATACAGGATCAACCCAATGGGTACCGTTTGAATGCGGCTTTGGGCCCGTTGACGATACCCCCCAGACAAAGCCCCGTTATTGCCAAAGGAATCATCCTGGATTTGCAATTCGAAAAAAACCTCATTGTGGGCCACTTTTAAAACGGCCGCCTGGTTGTTAATCACCGTTTGGCGAGGATTGGCCAAGGTGCGAACGGTACCAAATTCTTCCATCAAATTCACCACAGCTTCCAACTGATCCGTCCGTAAAACAACGGATCGACCTTCCTTGGCCAGATTGGCACTTAGGAAAGAACTGGCTTTATCCAATCCAGTTCCTGCTGCTGCAATGGGGTTTGCCACATTGATATCTTTGATTTTATTGATAATAACAGACCAATCAATTCCATTCTGATAATCTTCTGACAAGTCAATTTCTATAATTTTCGCTTCGACCAAAATTTGAGTCATGGTCGCCTGTCGCAATTGCTTGAGGTAATTTTCAATTTGACGATGTTGAACTTGGGTGCCGTAAACCGATAAAATGCCCGCATAGCGATTGATGGAATATCTGGGCTTTTTCTTAACCTCATCTGTGCTCAATACCATGCCGATGGTGCGCTCTAGTTCTTCCCAAAAATCAACAGTATGGCCGGTGTTCAAAGTAATATTTGCCCCATTGTCCATCAAACTTTTCTGCCCTGGTTGCATCCCATCTGAAAAAATATCTGTTTTGACAGATGTTTGTGTTTGGGTTTTTCGAAACCCCAACAAAAATTGAACGTTGTGATTTTTCAAATGAGGACGATCGGCGCCAACATACAATGCATTGTGGTTGATGGTATAACGCAATCCTCCGATTAAACATAAATTTTCCAACACGTCGATCAAGGGCTGCTCGTGGGCCGTAAAGAAAAAATTGGTTTTCTTGGGAAAAGTTGCATCCAAAATAACATTGACTTTGGCTTGGCGCGCCAATTCAAAAAAAGCTTGTTTCAATGGAATTTTCCCTGATAAAGACAGGGTTACCTTTTGATAAAAAGCAGGTGGCAACAAAGAGTACGGTGGACGATATGGTGGCGGATCATTGACAATGCGGCTGGGAATAATAGGCGCTGTTAGGCCCCGATAGGCTGCCTTGGTTCTTTTGATCAATGGGTCGTGGTAGCGCTGGTTCGGGGAACACCCCGAAAATCCCAATATGCCCAAATTTAAAGCCCACTTTATAAAATGGGCTACTTTTTTGGAAAAAATTGACACCAGTGCCCACTTCAAAAGATTGCTACCCATTGTTCACAAAAACAATCATAGGGTCAATCAGGCCGAGAGATTTCAATGCTGCACCTGCACCAGAATCAGGTCCAAAAACGGGCCAAATTCACTGCATACAAATTATATTTAAAAATATATATTATCATTTGTTCAGAATTTATTCAATGATTGTGTAATAAAATCTATTTAGAGCTTTGAATAGCTATTTTAAAAATACCAAAAAAAGGAAAATTCTCATGAAAAAATTAATTGCCGCAATGGCCCTTCTATCCTGTTCTTTCATCGGTTCTGTGAACGCTGAAAGAATGCAGACGCAGTACGTTGCTATCAACAAGTGTGGTTCACAGTTGTTTGTGGCCAGTCCGAATAATTTGAACACAACTCAGTTTGCAAGCGTCATTGCAATTGGTCAGAATCCATGCAATCCTTGTGGACCTAAAGTGGCAACCATTGCGTTTACACCAAAATGCGTATCTGTTCCATGTGCTCCATGCGACATGCCTGCTCCATGCCCAGTTCTTTGCGATCCCTGCAATATGCCTAACCCATGCAACGGATAAACAAGATCCTAACCTTAAGGGTGGCATCCAAAAAGATTCACTCATAAGTTTTGGTTTGAACTATCAAGAACAGAGGTGGCCGGATTCTAATTCGGCCATCCTTCCTGATCCCTAGCATCTTTTTCGATATGGTCTTACTGATTTATTTGCAAACAGGCAAAAGATTTGAAAACATTTGCAAATACGCCACAGTGCCTGTCTTTATTTTCTACACAGCTTGCACCATTAGTTTCTAACGGCAGAGACAGCCCTTGAAATCTTTGTGCCAAGGCAATGGGGCATTCAGGATTGCGCCATTTCAGCACCTTTGCTATTGTTCAAACAAAATAAAAAATCACAGCCATGGCCAATATTTTAACCATTTTAACCTTTCCATTGCCTTGTATGGCCATTTGGCGGTCTTGCGATGTGCTTTTTCCTCTGGACTGTCCTTTAAAAAACTCCAGGGCAAAGCCCCTTGCATTCGAAATAGATTCCAGTCTTATGCCAGCTTGTGAAATTCTGTTACCCAATATGTGGAATGCTCTGAAACCCCACCATGAATCCATTCGCCATGTGGCTACGTTAAGCGAACCTGGCCCCTTTACAGCACAGCGTGCTGGCTCAGCCTTTGCTCGAGGGTTGGTTCACGGGGATGATGGCTGGCACTTTTTTACAACATCTCTTTTCAATCTGATGCCAGAAGGCATTCGCTCTGATATTTTTCTGGATACAGGGGCCAATCACTGGGTCAATTCTGCTGGAAAAATCGGAACACAACCTCTCAATCCAGAGCACTCTGTATCCCCAAAGACCTGCACATCAGACATGATTTTAACTTGGTCACAGCAATGCGCGGCCTTGGCTGTTTCCAGCTCTGATGTGTAGATGATCTAAAACTCGTGACCCCCCACCTCATCATCTCTTGCAACCCTGTCCTTCCAGCTTGTTTCTAGCCCCCTTTCCAAGGATTTCTTGCCCTTCAATCCGCACAAAAAAATAAAATCCAATATTTGAGATTTTCTTATATCTTTTTGAATTACAATTCAATAAAAAAGATGTTGAAGATGAAATTATTCCAATTGTTGAATTTTGGTTTCATTGTGGCTTTGATTGGGCCTATTCAAGGTGATCTTACGTGGATTTCCCCCTTGGGAACAGGCCAATTGCACCAAAACGCACCCCATGGATTCCAATGGGTAAAACATTGTGGATCTGGAAAAAAAATCGCAACCCAACAATCTAGATGCAAAAAAATCAAAGCATCTCAACGCCCCCCACTATCCAAGATTAAAAAAGAATCTGCTCACAGTTCTGAATCCGCCTGGAAACCTCGGTGCTTAAGGATGTTGCCTGCCTCAAAAGAACAAACCTATGCGCGATTTGGAAAAAGCTCTGATAACGCCCTCGTTGAACGTCGTACTGTTTTGTCCAATTGGGACATGTCAACATTAAGGGACGTTCGCTCTGGCCCTGAATCTACAAAACTGGATCTCACGGGATTTCCATCAGATGCACTGATGGCAACCTATACCGATGCCCAGGATTTTACTTCTGGCATTTCTGGCGGCATGGATTTATTTGGCGTTCTTGGTATGTTTGTTTCTTCTGGTGGCAACGCCATGGCCACCAACTATTTTGGGGAATCACAATTGAATCACCATTTTTAAAAAATCCAAAGAAAAACAGACCTTTTTATGTCCTGCATTTTACACCGACTTTTCCATTCCATGGGACGAATGCACATACTTTTTTAAAGACACCCTGGTACATTAATGGCCATAACGTCGGGTCAAAAAGGAAAAATTGCGATGAAGAGAATTGGCACTCTGGGGATTTTATGCATTGCTGGAATTATTGTTCGGGGAGACGACTTTCCCGAAAAAAACAACAATCCCAGTGGCTTCTATTCAGATTCAGAAAATGATTTAGAAAAAAATTTACTGGTCAAACAATCTGAAAAGGATCCTTTTTTCCTCACATCGGGAATGATTTCTTAAATGAATTCAGAAAATTCGTCTCAAAAAGTAGCTTTGGTGACCCATGGTATCCATGGCATTGGCGCTGCCATTGCTGTGGGCTTGCGTGCCTCGGGTTATCAGGTCATTGCTCACCATCAAAATGATTGGTCTCAAGCTCGGACTTTTACGGCAGAAACACACATTCCCATTATGGAATGGTCTTTGGCCTCGTGGGAAGAGTGTCAAAGCGCTGTATCCGATATTACCGCCAATTGGGGGCCCATTCAGATCTTGATTCACCATGTACGCGCATGTCCCAACCAGCCTATGGAAAATACAACCATGCGCCAATGGCAAGTTGGTGTGAATATTCCCTTAAATGGGCTTTTTGCGTTGACCCAAGCCATAACTGGACCCATGTGCCGCAGTGGATATGGCCGCATCATTACGGTGGGATCCTTTCATGGCGTTTGCAGTTCGAAATGGACGTCCATTACCAGTACGGTCAGTGGGGGGATTATGGGGTTTACAAAAGCCCTGGCCCATGAAGTTGCTTCTTACGGTGTCACGGCCAACATGGTGGCAACGGGGCAAATTCGAACACAAGATATTGACTCGGTTTCCCCAGATATTTTGGAATCATGTATGAAATCCATTCCTCTGAAACGCATGGGTGTGCCAGAAGAAATTGCAGATTTGGTACTTTTCCTGTGCTCAAATCCAGCTTCTTTTATCACGGGCTCCACCATTCATGTCAATGGAGGACAGTGGATGTCTTGATAGGGTAGATGGCCCCTGACCATACCTTGGCCATAAGATTATGGGGCTCATGGTCCTTTGCCCAAACTTAAGGGATTTGCAGGTCATGGTCTTTTGCCCAATGTGCAAGTATAAATAAGGTAAGCCATTTGCATGATTTATAGGCCCCCAATGTACCGCCATTTTTGTACTTATTGCACATCCGTGTTCCAAAAAATCCTCAGTGCCCTAGCAGCCCTGTGTTATTCCTTGAGATTTTTTTGGTTTGTCGTACGCACCTTGGCCGCTGGACTTCAGAAACCTTTTTATGGGACGATTTTTCTGGGGCATTTGCGCTCTATGGCCTTTGATTCCATCCCATTAATGGCTTTAACGGCTCTGTTTACTGGCATGGTTTTGGCCTTGCAAAGCGCCTCTGCTTTTGCCAGCTTTTCCGCTGAAGCAACTTTGCCCCACATCGTTACTTTATCCATAATACGGGAACTGGCCCCGGTTTTAGGTGGTTTGATGATGGCCGGCCGGTGGGGATCAGCCATGGCTGCGGAAATATCCACCATGCGTGTGACAGATCAAATTGATGCGCTGGTGACATTGTCGACCCATCCCTTGCGCTATTTGGTGGTTCCAAGGGTGTTGGCTGCAACAATGGCCATGCCTTTTTTGATTTTTTTAGCCGATGTTATTGGTATTTTTGGAGGTGGCATTATCGCCACTCAGCAGTGCTCCATGTTATCTGGGCAATATATATCTAAAATTTTAGACGTTTTGGTTTTTTCCGACGTATGCTCTGGTTTGATCAAGGCCAGCATTTTTGGACTCATCATTGGATTGGTTGGGTGTTACCAGGGCTATTATGCCAGTGGTGGAACTCAGGGTGTGGGTATCGCCACCACCCGCAGCGTTGTTCAATCTAGCACACTTATACTTATAATAAATTATATACTTACATCTGTTTTATTTCAATAGTTAAAAATTAGTTTATTTTATATTAATTAAGATTTAGTAATATATGAATTTTCTGATTTTCCAATGGAATAATTTAGTTTTTGGTAAAAAAAAAGCTAAGAAAGAGTAACTTTTCCCTTGTTTAATCGGAAAACCCGTGATATATACGTAGAAGATTATTGAAAATAGGCGTATATGCGAAATAAAGTTCTTTTGGCAGTTTTCAGCCTTTGGCTGTATCCAGTGGCCAATCTTTGCGAACCTTCTCCCACCATAGCAAAAAGCTTATCTGGTAAAAATGACTATGAACTGGTTTTCAGCGGAGCCATGTCCTTTGATATGCCCTTTGGAGCCAACCAAAATCAACAGTCGTTTTTATTTAGTGGCGCAGGAATTTCAAAATTATTTCAAAATAAACCGGCAACGACATTTGAAACATTCAATGCCACAAATATGTTTGTGCTCAATAGATCTAAATTCCAGATTATAGGATCTAGGGCCATAGGCAACGATTGGAAGGTTTCTCTTGTTGGTGCCCTTAACCTTAACCAAGGCGCTGGGGCTAGGGGCCAGGTTAGAGAGGCCTATATCCTGGTTGATCACCCCTTGTTAGGAACCATTGCCATGGGAAATACTTATGGTATTGAAGAAGTTACCTCCATGGGTCCCTGTGACATTATGCAAGGTTCGGGAGGTGTTGCAGGATCAATGTTTAAATTTATCGCTCCAACCACTGGCGTTTTGACTTATCCCAGTATGGTGGGGGATACGGCCACTGCAACAAAGATTCGATACATCACTGCCCGCATCAAAGAGGGGCCGTTAAAGGGGATTCAAATGGCCACATCCTATACGCCCAACGCCATTCATCGGGGAGAGACTTCGCTGAATACAGGGGTTTCCCCAATGCGCGAGGCTTTTATGCCATTTGATCTAAACAGCTTGTCCTTGGGTGCAAATTATTTAACGCAGTGGGAAAAAGGTAGTTTTGGCTTGTCCTTTGTGCGCATCCAGGCCACGACACAGGCTGAAAAGCCTCTGGTTGCCCAAGATGCGAAATCTCAAATAACAGACCCTGAGACTGGAAAAATTGTAGAGGCGGGATCCCCAGCCATCAACGGAAACGAACTGGATCGCTGCAATACACAAGCCTGGCAAATTGGGGGTGCCCTGTCTTTAGGCCCAATTTCCTTTGCAGCAGAGTACATCTACAATGGAAAATCCCACACTCTTGCCAATGATTTCAATCCAATCATCAACAAGGAAGATGGGAGCATTGCTGTTCAGGGCGTATCTCCTGGAACCATTAATTTCAACGGCTCGGACCAAACATTCGAGCCCAAGGAATATGTAGCTGCCCAAGCAGGTGATGGAAAAATACTGACTTTGTGCATTGGTTATACTGGATTGGATTATGGTATAAGCCTCTCCTACTTGCAATCGAGCATAAAAACTGGTTTTCTAGGAGAAGGTCAAACCACCAGCCACAAAGCAGCCTGCAAAGGGTACGTCTTGTCTGCACAGTACAACTCTATTCCGGGATTTGTCCCCTATTTAGAGCTTGGGACATTTAAATTAACCAACCCAGATTGGGCTTATGCCACGTCCATGATTCCATCATTGACACAATTTGAATTTTCTGGCATTCCAGGTAAGGAAACATTTACAAACGCAGCCATTGTAGGCGTCAAAATCCAGTTTTAAAATCAACTTTAACCGATTGTATTATTTTATTTTTTAGGAGAATTATCATGTCCGTTACAAGCACAAATGCCACAAGTGCAAAAATTACAAAGAAAAACTTGGTCAAAGATATTGGTGAATCTATCAACATGTCTCAAAACGATGTCGACAGGGTTCTCGATGCTTTTATTGACATCGTATCCAATCATTTGCATCAAAGGCACGACGTGCGTTTGACAGGTTTCGGCATTTTCAGCACCCGTGATCGCAAGGCCAGTACGGCTCGCAATCCTGCTACCGGTGAAGAAATTCAGGTCAAAGCATCTGTTGTGCCAACATTTCGTCCGGGATCCACATTGCGCGAAAAAATCAATCCATCCTAGAAAAATCAACTGGGGCCATTCTTTGGTGGTATTGGGGTGTATGGGGTCATGTGGGCCATGCGTATTGGTGGCGTTGGCCCACAAAATACAGCCATTGACTCATTGGGGGCCATGTGTGGGAATATGCCCTAGATGCTTGGACAACTGAATGAACGGCGTCTGTATAGGGGGCAGACTATCTTAGCCCCCCCCCTATACACTCTGTCTCTATGCACTTTTCCTTGCCAACCCTATACCACCCCTATACACTTTATCCTGCCAGCCTTATCCTGGGACAAATGACCCATCTTGGTTTTCAGAATGGCATCCTTTAAAAACTATTTTTATGCTGCAGGCCCCTTTTTTCCGCACCATTCAGGTCAACTCACAATGTTTGACAGGCCCTACTTTTTTCCAATACCTATATGCCCTGGGACCAACCCCGGTTACAGAGCCATGGATGTAGGCGCACCGAGATACACCCCTATCCTTATATTTATGGAGGGCCCATGATTTTAAAGACAAAGACAAATACAACGCACCAAAGTGACCTAGGCACATTACACTATTGTTACTAAGGGGGGCGGTGTCCATAGGCCAATGGTTTTAAGTGTAAAAATTGGTACACTGGTGGGTGGATCCATCAAATCTGGTCAGGTTCAAAAAACCATCCATTCTACTGGGAATCACAATGAATTATCCTGACTCACACTCTAGTTCCAACAGGCAGCAAAATTCTGGATCTGGTTGTGATTCCAGCCGGCGCTCTATTTCTATTTTTGGTGCTGGTGCTTGGGGATCGGCGCTGGCCCATGCAATACGGGGCAACGGCACCTCTGTCACCCTGTGGAATCGCACCCCAAAACCTGGCACGACATCGCTTTTAAAACATGCGGCTCCACCAGAATGTGAAATGATCCTAGCCATCGCTGTCCAGCACGCACTCAGCGTATGTGGCTCCATGCTTGAAGCCAATATCACCCCTCGCATCTGTTGGATTGCTTCCAAAGGTCTGGACAGCGCAACAGGAACCATTCTAAGTACAGGAATTTCATCCTATTTCCCCCATTGCATCATGGGCGTTTTAAGCGGTCCAAACATTGCCAGGGAAATTGAAGATGGACTAGGTTGCGGCATGACCATGGCTTGCGCCGATGAAGAAGTTTTGGTCGGGGGCAAGGCGCTGTTTTCCAACACATCACTTGGCATTCAAACTTGTCAAGATGTGGTGGGGGTGCAATGGTGGGGGGCCTTGAAAAATGTGATGGCCATCGGGTATGGATTGTTGCAGCAAAGTGCGGTGGGGCACAACATGTCCGCCACTTTTCTAACGCTAAGTACCCAGGAAATCGCAGCCATCGTTCATGCCAAGGGTGGGAAGAGCTCTACGGCGCTGTCTTTTGCAGGGATCGGAGACTTGATTTTGACCAGCCATTGTCCTGCGGGGCGTAATCGGGCCTATGGGCAGTTATTTCCCCAGTCGCCAAAGTCCTTGGTGGAGGGGCTGGATACTTTGCGGGCCTTTCAGCAGCACACCCTTGGATCCCCTGACTGGACAGTGCCCACGCCCATTATCCAAAGCATATCCATGGTTCTGGATGGATCCCTGAGCATCGAAGATTTCCCCAAGGCCATTATGGCTGCTCTGATTTGAAAGCCATTCTTTTGAGGGGGGTCTGAGACTGGGTATTTTTGAAGCTATAAATGCATCCCTTTATGAATCTAAATGGATTTTTTTGGGAAAGTTCTGGGACTGGGTATTTTGGAAATTGCACAAGCCTGGGGCCAACTGTTTTCGAAATCAAGGTATGTTTTGAAACCAAGAAAGTTGTGGGATTCAATGTCTTGCAAAGCTGCAAAAGTTTCGCAATGGAATGAGTTCCCAATGATGAATCTGACCGAGTTGAAAGGTGGCCCCCAAATGCCGGTGATGGGCAATGGTGCTGGGTCCCGGAAAACCCTTGTTTCGACCAGGGGGACTAGAAGGGTTTTCATGAGCCAGATAGGGATCGCATTGACCAAGGGGCATTTGGCGCCCATCTGGTTTGGTTTGATGAGTTCATTGGCTTCGTTTAGGTCTAACTAGGATGCATTTATTGGGGGAGACCAAAGCCCCCCCAATAATCTCAGCCCCATCCCTGGTTTTCGCCAACAATGTCATCAATGACCCAACTGTCAGGCAGAGGCCATGAGCTTTTTCAAAAAACTCACATGGTTTGGTTTCATATGTGCTCCTGGGGTTCTCTGAAATATTTTTCCACAATTTTTACTCTTTCCGCATTATCGGCGCCTAAATTTTGCGGCTGTACTCCTATCAGATCTGATTCTGGCCGGGGTTGTCGCTGCACCGATGCAAGAACAATTCCGAACATTGCTTTTAGACCTTTTCTAGTGTGAAAACAATCGGTCAGGGTTTTGGTTATGGTGATGATTGCGGGATTATTCTTATCTTGAAGTGTTGACCATCCAGCAATCGCCTGACTGAGTTTTTCATCATTACTGCATTCTTTTTTCAATAACTCACTAAATGCATTTATTTGTTCATTTGATCCTAGAATAGATTCTCTATCATATATAGGTTTTTCTTTAATTTTCAAGAAATGCTTTTTATCATCTTCAGATTTTTTTTCAATTTTTGAGAAATGCTCCTTTACTGCATTTTTAGATCCAAGATATGCTACAACCTTTGCATTATCGTAAGACATTAGTTCTATTTTTTTTTGAATATATTGTTTCATAGGACCGAAATGATCTATGGAAGTTGATTCATTGCGAAAATAAAAATCAATCATTATATTCATTGTATCCAATAGACGCAATGTTCTTAAAATATGCTGTGCAGAAAATTCAATCATTTTTTTAATTTCAACGGGACTCAGCTCTCCATGTTTTGAAATAATATCAGCAAGATCGGCCTGTTCCTGAATGATGGCATCCAATCTCTCACATTCTGCATGCGCTTTATTAAAGTTTGAAACAATAATGTTCATAATTTCAGTGTTATTCATGTGATCAAAATCAATTCCATCCGATGTAACAATAATTTCCCCCTTCTTTGCTCTAACTGTACCCAAGGCCCCTAAACCATCGACCCCGGTCTGTTCTACCGCGCCAACTGTACCCAAGGCCCCCAAACCACTAACAGCAGTGGCGACGGCTATGAATTTTTTATACATGGTTTTAATTTTTTTGATCATTCTCATTTTACCGTAAACTATATCTAAAACAATGTAAATGCATTATTTAAATTGTCAATGATAGATCAAAACCATGCAACTATTGGTTGATTTTCAATGGCTAAGATTTGATGATATTAAAATTAATGAAAATTCATGAAAAGCAGCTATACAAAGCTGTAGGGATGATTCAAAAGGCGCTGTTGGGCACGATAAATTTGCTCTATCAGCAGCACACGTGCCATCAAATGGGGCCATGTCATGGGGGAAAAAGACAGGCAGTGGGTGCATGATGCAACCAGTTCAGGGGGCAATCCATCACTGGGACCAATTAAAAAACATGGTACCGTGGGCCCTTCAACCCATTGGATTAATTTTTGACAAAACTGGGGGCTGCTCCAGGATATGCCACCCTCATCCAAGGCAATCCACAGCTCGCCCTTTCTGGGACGCAATGTTTCAAATTGTTTGTCACCACATTCTATGGTTTGGATGGACCAGTGGCGAATGCGGGCATTATACGTATCCCACGCCCCTTGAAATAAGCTATTTTTGACGCGCCCACCAACATAAAGTCGAATGGTTTTGGCCACAGAATTCCACCATGTAGGGATTTTTTATAAGGGTACAGCATTACACCGGTACAGTAGAGTGTTTTTTAGATTTATTGGCGAAAAAGTGGTCAAAATAATAAGTCAAACTTTAGGATCTTATCAAGAGCGCCATTCAACAGGTTTTTCTCGCATCAAGAAGGTCAATCTGGGTTTCAAGAGTTATCGTCAAAAATTCTTACAAGATGCTCTATTCCATGACATGGCATGGGCCTGACAGTTGCGTCATTGATGGCATTATTGGCGAAAACCAGGGATGGGGCTGAAATTGTTGGGGGGGGCTTTGGTCTACCCCCCCCAATGAACCCAACCAGATCGGCCAAACACCTCTGATCAATACAAGGGTTTTCCAGGACGAACCCCCCCCTTTTTCCACCACTGGCACACCCCCTTAGTTTCAACCCAGAACTTTCTGGCAGTGCACAATACCCCATTCCAGAGCTTGTCCAATTTCAAAAATACCGGGTCTAAGAACTTTCCGGTGGTCTAAAATGCAAAGATACAACAGAGACCGCGCCCTGATACCTGCCATCAAATAACGATCAAAAATGGTCAAAATGCCATACAAGGTATGCCTGATAAATTGTCGTGACATAAAAAATGTATGATCAAAATTATTTAAAAATTTTGCACCAGGGGAGTGTATGCGTTAAGGAACCCTGTGCAAAGCCTTAAGGAAAGGCTGCAAATGGGGAGAGGCTGGCAGGGTGCAGAAAGAGTTCTCATCTTCCGTGTCCCTAAGATGCCCCCCCTTGTTTTTTGGCTTCTAGCCCACCTGGCCCCATCCCCCATTCATCAGAATTCCATCCCACCAACTTCTATGCAGCTGGGCAGGCACCTGTTGCACATGATGAGGCTGCTGGAGCCATCATTTCTGTCTCCATATTCATGGCCGATGATCCTGACATGCCACACCCATCTTTACGGGCTCTTAGGACTTCTAGGCTGCGTGGTTGAGTTGGGATGACTTGAATTTTCCCCTTGCGCTTTGAACCATGGCGTTTGCCTTTGCGGCCTTTAATCCTTCTTTTGCCATGGTTTTTGCGATGCTTTTTGCCCTTAGTCTTCTTTTCTGATTTCTTTTCCACAGCATCTCGATCTGCATCAGCTCCTTCTAGCGCAGGGGCCTCTTCTACTGCTGCAGGGGCGACCCCTGCTTCATCTACTGGGGCTCCTTCTGGTGCGGCAACCTCTGCTTCATCTTCTGGTGCGGCGGCGGCTACTTCTGCTTCTTGTGCTGCCTGAACCTGAACAAGGCCTGCTGCAATCAATAAGGCGTACCAAGCATAATGTTTCATCGTTAAAGTCCTTCGTTTTTGGTGTGAATCTGTCTTACGTTCTCTATAATCATTGAAAAATTTGAAAAAAATGTAAAGGCTTTTGTTTTAAACTGATTCAGATTTAGCTATAGCATAATTTTCCTTATAGGAACAAGGTCCAACAGCATCATTTGGCCATGGAATGATCTTTTTTTCAACTTACCTGCAAAAAGATTAGAAAAAATAAGTGGTCGCAAAGCCCCATGGATCCAGGGGTTTTCCTAAAAAAGTCTTTGGAGGAAATTTTTTCATACGAAAATCCAGTTTTTCCCCTATCTAGGACCATGGACACAAGACGCACAAGTGCCTAATCAGGAGGCAAGGCCCACAAACCACCCAATAAACAGTCCGGTTTGCCAGCAATGCACCCCAGAGCCTAGATTTTATCGAGAAGGGCCCCCTTGCAAGCAATGTTTATTTTTTTCGAAAAATATATCCCAGATGCATGATACCCTATTAAAGATTTTAATATCAAAATGATTTATCATGAATACGTTCGTTCAAAAAAATTAAAAATAGGGAATGAAAATGAGTACGAGAATAATGGCGATTTTGGCCATTTTTGGAAGCATTGCAACTGTTTCTGCCGTTGAGAGCATTGGGCCGCAAGCCCAAGATAGCCTGCCCTCAACCAAAAGAGCATTGCTGAATATAACACCCGAGCAAAAGGTTCAAATTGGTCAATGCCTTGAAGAAGCTCGTACTCAACTACGCCTTGGTCCATGGAAATGTGGGGGGCCATCTGGCAAATCTGTCATTGAAGAAGGAGGCTTGGACAAATTAGTAGAAAATTTGGTTCGTTTTATAAAAGACGTGGACAAAGAAATGGCCGATAGGGATATGTCAGCACCCGGTAAAAAGGAATTGATATGTTTTTTACCGGGTGACGAATATGGCCAAACATACGACTATGACACAGGTATAATTAGAGAACTTGTAAATGCAATTGGAGAAAAATTAGAAGAAAAGAATATTATTCGTAATTGGAGATAGGAATAATATTCGTAACCAATATTTCAAATATTATCACTGCAATGGCGTTCATTTTCGGGGTTATTGCCCCTTTTTTCTCACAATTTAAAACAATGAAATGATTCAATAAAAAGAACGCTTTGTGAAAAATCCAAAGGGGGGGCCACCAGATCTTATGCCCCCAGATCTTATAAAAAAATCTCGAGATCAATATGGGTGCCCAAACGTTGCACATGATTCAAAGCATGGAAAGTTCAATAAGAATCAAAACATCTTGCAATGGGTGGGATCCCCACATGGGGTTCCAGGGCAATGGTGATGCAAAGCCCCCCCTCTTTCAAATCTTTTTTACGGCATCATCCGACGAGGATTGTTCGTATTTTTCAGCCAAAGCAGCTGCCCAAGCCATGTCGTTGTGGTCAGGATCGCCATTCCATCGCTCGCTCTCCCCATTGCGGGAAAAATGGGCATAGAATTGAAGACAAACCATTTTAAACTTCTGTTGAAACTCATCTGATTCGGTGCCATTTAATTGGATTTCCCCTGGCTTATCCCCTATTTTTTTCTCACAAAAGGACATGTCGTATCCCAATTTTTTCAACGATTGAATGAAAACGTCCCTATTAAATGTCGAGGGAATCCTGCTTTTGATATTCTGCAGCTCATTTTTTGTTAGGCCCATTCCGTAACCTTCTTGGAACAATTCAGCCCAGGGAAAACGAATGGTCACATCGTATTTGCGTTGCGGCGCAACGTCACCATGGCTGACAATATTTTCCTTTGGTATGCCATATTTTTCACATAAAATTTTAATCAACCCAAAGCAAGCCCTGATTTGATCTTTATCGTAAGAAGGAAATCTGGTTTTTTTCAGATTTTCCGGATCATTGAATGTAAAAAAGCGTATTTCTTTATTTTCAGAGTATCTGGGTCCACGGCCCACCAATTCTATGCCTATGGCATGGTTGTTGTATTTGACTTTTCCACGAAAGGCGCTCTCACCTGCATGCCGAGCCAAATCAACGGGGTCCACCATTTGAATCACCTGTCCCCCTGGGATCTCATCCTCCCCCGCCCCACCGATCTCCTTCTCACTGATTACATAATGGGCATTGACCCTGGGCTCTTTACCACTCGTAAATATCCCAAAGGTGGGCCCTAAATTCTCACACGTATCGTGAACGATGATCCATGTGGGCTTTTGACCATTTTCCCTTTCAAAACTGTGGTTTCTTGGATGCTCTTTTTCTGAAAATTTCTCATCTGAAAATTTCTTAAATGTATAGTGAACACCGGGCAAATGGCTCTGTGGTTCCACCGTAATACCATTTTTTTTCGCAATTGCGACTATGGCATCGTGGGAATTTATTGGATCCTGATCAATGGCCCCAGGCTTGAAAAATATAGATGCCAAAAGACAGAGTGTTGGCAAAAAATATATCAAAATTTTTTTTCTCATGATGTTTACTTTTTAATATTGGAAATTGATAAAAAGATCATACACTTTTTCCACATTTGTTGTAAGCTGCCTACCCCATAAATTGCACCCAGCCCTTCCAATGCCCCCCTCTTTTTTAGGATTGGAAATATTTCGCCAGCAAGGCCCAGGCCCAAAACATATCTTTGTAATCGGGGGAACCTCTCCATCTGGGGGATTCTCCGTTGCGAGAAAAATGCCCATAAAAAGCCTGGTACACGTTGGTCCATTTTCCACCTCGGTCCGCTGAAGAGAGGGAGGCGTCCTCTGCGAAACGCGTATCATACCCCAATTGAGACAAGCATTTTTGAAAAAACAGACCATCAAATTTTTGAGGCAAGGGCACAACGGGTTGGTACTTTTTGACAATGGCCTGCTCTGTATTCTCGTTGGTACTTAACCCCATACCCACCCCATATTTTTCGTACAAAGTCTTCCAAGGAAAGGCAATGGTTACGTCGTATTTGCGCTGAGGAGACACATCCCCATGACTGTGGATGTTTTCAGGCCTGATGCCGTATTTTTGGACCAATCCTTGCAGCAATGGGCCCAGAGTTTTTATTTGATCGGCGTCGTAAGGATAAAAAAATCGCTTGCCCCCATGACTGACAAAGCCCTTGCCCACCAGCTCAATGCCTATGGAAAATTGGTTGCAATCATCCTTCCCCCCAAACCAACTGGGCCAAGCATGCTGAGCCATATATTCCGGTGGGACCATTTCGATGGCAATGCCACCCGAGATGTTTTTGTCTCTTTGCGTTACAACATAGTGGGCATTGAGCAATGGTTCCTTGGCATCTGAAAATTTATTCAGTGTGGAAAAAAGTGACCCGATGGTATCGTGCAAAACAATGCTAGAAATGACGGCATCTGCGGGGCGATAGAATATATGGTTTCTTTTGGAATTTTGTCCAACAAAAGGCACATATCCATACTTTTTTGAGGTGATTTTTTCCAAATGAATCCCTGTTTTTTTAAAAACATCTGCGGCAAAGAAATCTTTTTTCTCAGCAGCGTTGCGCTCTATTCTCCATGGCGACGCACCATCTTGTATCTCGCCCAGTACAACCGTCATGGGGCAAAAACAAATCCATCCATACCATAAGCTACCCATGAAATATCGCGCCACTGCTGGGTTTTTTGCTGCAGTTTCTTTTAACATAGTCAGTCGCAATTTTTATTTATTTAAAATAATTATAATGCAATTATTGTAAAAAAATGATTATTATTAAATTAATTTTATAGCACTTTTTTGAAATGTTTTCGGGGCTCAAAAACAAGGGATTGCAGGTGGGCATATGCCGGCATTACTGGAAAAAAATACACTACGCTTTTTAAAAAAATATATTTTTCATAGAAAGGACCTGTTTTTTTTCATGAAAATCATTACACTGAGGGGGCGCTTTTTTCTGAATAACCAGGGTCAAACACTGTGGATCTACACTCTTTTATATTTCGCATTCAGAATGCCCAAACGGTTGAAGATTTGGGTCGCATTCGCACAGAAATTTTTGGGAAAACCGGACAATTGACTGTGGCCCTAAGGGGCCTGGGCTCTTTACCAGAGGACAAACGTAAAATCGAAGCAGCCAGTTTAAATGTCTGTAAATCCCAGCTTTTGGCAGCAATAGATACTCAAAGTCAGGTCATCGAAGCCCAACAATGGGCCACCACATTGCAAGATCAAAGCATCGATGTGACTGTGCCTACGCCGTTGACGGGTGTAGGCAGAGGGCACCCGTTGCACCAGGTCATGCAGGAAATCATCGAGATTTTTGCCATGATGGGTTTTTCAGTCCGACGAGGGCCGGATGTTGAAACAGAATTTTACAATTTTGATGCTCTCAATGTGCCAGCCGATCACCCAGCACGTGCCATGCAGGATACCTTTTATATGCCAAAGGGACATGTCTTGCGCACCCAAACTTCACCTGTCCAAATTAGGACTCTGACCAGTGAGCCCCTGCCTTTGCGCATCATTTCGCCTGGCCGAGTCTATCGTTCTGACCATGACCGCACCCACACACCCATGTTTCATCAGGCGGAATGCTTGGTCGTTGAACCTGGCGTGCATATGGGGCATTTAAAGGGATGTTTATCTGCTTTTTTGGACCATTTCTTTGGAAGATCTGTCAAGATGCGTTTTCGACCCAGCTTTTTTCCCTTTACATCTCCATCGGCCGAGGTTGATATTGCTTGTCACCGCAAAGGAGGGCAATTGCACATGGGATCTGGGGATTCTTGGTTGGAAATTTTAGGCTGTGGCATGGTCAATCCAAAAGTTTTCCGGTCATGTGGCGTGACGGAAACTGTCACAGGATTTGCCGCTGGAATGGGACTGGAACGTCTGGCCATGTTGAAATACGGAATAGAGGATATACGGCATCTTTTTCTCAATGATCAACGCTGGTTGGATGAATTTGGATTCTCGAGTCTCTAGGGTTTCCACAGGGTTCGATATTGGGGGATTTGGTGTTTTTGCCGTGATGCGTTGTGGTAAGACTTGGGTCCCATCCCAATAACATCGCCCTTCTAGGGCTCTGAAATCGTTGCAGCGGTGGAACCCCTTTTCCTGTATGGGATCAAGCCCATTGCATCCATTTCTCAAAGCCTTACACAGCTGCCTCAAGATGAACAAAACCCATCCGTCTCTTTCATGCTGCAAATTGCTTCTTGACTGGGCACAAATAACATAGAAAACCCCACCCGCCCTTGGAATACCCTAACACCAATTCATACAATGGGCCCCATTGACAGGCTGCATGGTATTTTGGGATCCAATCAGCAAATGCATTCTATAAGGCAAAGGGACTATTTTCCTAGGGCAACATCTCTTCACCCTATTTTTTCAATGCAGATTGCAAGCCTGACAAAGCATACCAACCATACACTTATGTCTGGTATACGTGCCAAAGTCCTTTTCAAAAATACCCCAAATTCCTTCTCAAAAATCTGCCTGCATGTTTCACGCGTACGCCATCCTGAACGCATCGGTTTTTAGATTTTTGCATCTATTGCATTGATATTGATGAATTTTCAACAATCAATAAAAGTGTCCATTCTTGTACAACTGGCCGCTTTGTTGTTCTTCTGAATGTTTCACGCGTACGCCATCCTGAACGCATCGGTTTTTAGATTTTTGCATCTATTGCATTGATATTGATGAATTTTCAACAATCAATAAAAGTATCCATTCTTGTACAACTGGCCGCCCTGTTGTTCTTCTGGGTATCGGCTCTCTGCATCAGTCCCCATTTTATCTGGCTATTGGGTGTGTGTTGTCCACAAATTTAATTCCACAGATCTTGATCCTTGCGCCAAGATCTCATCAGATTCGCCTTTTTTGATGGTAAGAAGTATTTAAAAAAAAATTCAGATCAATGCAACAGAATTGAATGCAACTATATGGGCTGTGTTTTTAAATTTTCCATTGAGTTACCCTGCAAAATAAATTGAAGGTTGATTTCAGCACCAATGGGATCCCCATTGTGAGAATGCTGTTGAGCTGTCATGGAGTCATTTACGCCAGATTGCCCGTCAGATGGAAGGTGCGGCCAAAGAGTATCGGAGTCATTGGATTGAGGATTCCCCTCATCAAAGGACCTATTCTGCAAATTCGAGCCATTGAATTGAGAATTTTCCTGATAAAAAGATGCATTCAGTAAATCCAATTCATTGGATTGAGAACGGTTGACATCAATGCCCATCAATGAAACGGGGGCCATTAGGCCAGGTTCTTGACCCTAAATATGCCGGACCAAGGTCGCAGTCCAGGATACTGGGCGATCTGGGTCTGCCCAGAAACTGGGGTTCTGCTTTAGAAAATAGCATCATTTTTTTTGCATCATTCGCATCATAGACTGAGGTAATGGCTGGAAGATTCTCTGTGCGATTTGGGCCTCTCTCCAAATCAAATGCACTGCTGTCTAAAGAGTTCCTCTGCGGATTCGCCCCAGCATTTATGGCTGGCAGCTCTGTTTCGCCTCCCCTGAAAGAGAGTCTTTTAAAAAAGTCGCCGCAACGCTTTGGGCAAGTGACTCTTTGCCCATGCTCTGCTGCACAAACAGTGCTGTTCGTAAAAAATCCAATCATTATTATTGGCATATAATAGTTTTTTATTTCAAATAAATTCATTTTTTATTTTTATTTTTTATTAATTTTGATAATATATTAACCATTAAAAATGCGCAACCCTCACTGCGCCCTAATGGCCTTGGAAAAAATTGGGCAAGCACAGGCCTATTTCTTTTAATTATTTTATTTCATTGTACCGGTATATAAACAAAAAATATAATTTACAAATTAAATAGATTGGAAATATATTAATTTTTTTGGAAATTATTTGAAATAGTGAAAATAAATATTAATACATGTGGACTGTATTGAAAATTACCCCTAGGGGAAATTTTTGGATCCATTGTGGTCTATTTATTTACACCAAAAAATGCCGGGTACTTGCAGTTGGATCTTTATAAAAGTTGGTGAAAGCAGATTGTAAAATCATGGCATAAGGCCATTTTTCACAGAAAGTTCAGATATGTTATTAAAAACACAGGTGTCGCGACATTTTGTCACTGGGTGCACCCCAAGATGAATGAATGTGTTCGCAAAAGCAGCTTTCTGGCAGAGATACGGAATGAATCCGGTGGGGACACAGGGTGCAATGACAAGGTTCTGATTGGAAAAAGTTTTCACGGAGTATCAAGCCCACCCCCCCCTTCACCCTGAATCCACTTTAAAATCCAAGATACCGGTCTTTTTTGGTCCCATTTCTTGTATTAGAACTGGCCATTTTTTCGAACAATATTCACCAAAGATTGCAAATGCCCATCAATGGATTCTTTAATCAATGCGGACAAATATTGATCCAGTCATTGTTGGAATAAATCAACAACGTAACCATTAAAAAGATTTTGTGCCTGGCGCCACCCATCTCTTCACTCTGATTTTAAAAATGAACACTCTATTCTTTTGAGTTTTTTCGAACAATATTCACCAAAGATTGCAAATGCCCATCAATGGATTCTTTAATCAATGCGGACAAATGTTGATCCAGCCATTGTTGCAATAAATCAATAACGTGCAAATTAACTTGACTGCGCATCGTGGCTGCAACCACATCTGAATGCTCACGAATCCATCGATCCAGGGGGGCCTGCAAGCACTGCGCCACCAAATCTTCCACGCGCATACTTTCCGCATGTCCATTATCTCGATTTTTCCCCACTGTTTCAGATGTTTTTTGGAAAGAATGCCCAGAGCCATTTTCCGGGGAGCCGGGGATTGGCTCTTCCAAGGCACTGATAAAGGAGGATAAGGCGCAGGTGCTTTCGGATAATGTTTTTTCAGATAGGCGCCATGTATCAGGCTGAACGGGACGATTGAGATCGATAACAGCATCGTCTGATAATTTTTCAGGAGACATCAGTTGGCGAATGGAACTTAGCAAATCATCCACGGATTCCATAGGCTCATTTTCTTTTTCCGCAGGCACAGACAAGGGTATTGGTTTCGATGACATGGTTGGCCCTGCTCCTTTCAAAAAATATCTTTTTTCTATTCACCATACCAGCTTTTTACCCATACCATTTTGTCATTTCAAGATGTGAATTGGGATCATTGCTGCACTTATTATGTATCAATTGGGGGAGGTTGAATCAGCAAATTAATCCCAATTAAAGTGGGCCAACTTGCCAGATTTACCCCACCGAAATACTTCATTTGTATCAGATTCAAGGGCTCCTAAAGCCGTCTGGTGACTCTGGTGACCTCAATTTTATACATTACTTATATTTCTGCATTGGTTTTTTTAGACCCATCTCCATCAACGACTTGTCCATTTTTAGATTTTTTAGATTTTTTAGAATTCACATCTGGTCTTTTTTTAGATTTATTTTCCTTCCCATCCCTAGGGAGTACGTCAGAATCAGGACCCTTGTTCAAATCAGCCGATATCCCGTTTTTATCGGATCCTGGCCCAGGATTTTCAATGGACTCTACCAATGGTGCATTCATCAAAGCCTCTATATCCATATTCTTGGCATTCGAATTAGACGATGATTCACCTTCCTGCTTGAGCAACAATTCTTGCAATATATCGGGATTCAGATCTTTCAAAGAATCCGAACTGCCCTCTTCCAAAGCAATGCCTTCTACAGGATACCAATCGATACCTTCTTTCAATGCAGACTCAATGGAATCCAGCGCTCCCTCACCCTCGTCGCAGCCCTTTAAGATATCGCTGCCACCTTTAGATTTATCCAAAGGTGATTGTTCATAAAGAGATGTCTTGGACTGATTTTCCCCCAAGGCAAACAGAACAGTTTGAAATGATTTGCGATAGGCGACAATATCTTTATTGATAGATTGGATATGTACCATATTGGGTGTCAATTGCCCCAATAGACGCTTTAAGCTATAGGAGTATTGCACCACCTTCCCCAAGGCATCGACCAATGTCCTGATGGCATTGACGTATTGGTCCTCTAGTCCCAGCAAGTCCACCATGGTTGTTGCCCCCAGGGCGTACTCCTGTCTGGAAGAAGCAAATGCAGCACCCTGTTCCTTCAGAGCCTCCCTGGCAGAAACAACATTTTGCAATGACAATTGGTATGCGGCAATTGTGGACTTGACTTCACGAATCAGGTTTCTTTTTACAGCCTCTGAATTCAATCGAGTGCCTTTGACCTCTAATTCTGTTCTACGATAGTCTGCCTGAAATCCACCCCCATCAAGAATAGGGATCGCAACACCAATTGCAGCTGAAAAACCTCGGGTAGAGTTGATGGTTGGAAAGGACTCAAAGTTGTCGTTATGATCAAATTGATAGGTGTCCGACAGGTTCTGGTTTAATTGAAGCTCTACTTTGGGTAAAAAATTGGATGCAGACTCATTGACTCTGCAGCGCGCTGCACGCTGAGCGTGGACCTGTTTTTGTATAACTGGATTAGATTTCAAGCACAAGGCAGTAAAATCCTGGACCGAGTAAAGGTCAACCTCTAGCGGTACTGGAAAATCAAAGGTATCGGAAAAAATACTACCCGTTAAAGCCTCCAATTCTAATTTTTTGCTCATATATTCTAGCCTTGCGTTGTTCACATCAATGGTCTGGCGAATGCACTGGGCATTGGCCAGAGAAACGTCCACCATGCGCTGATCCCCTGCAACATAGCGATTTCTCGCCATTTCACGCAAAACACTCAAGCTCTTTTCGCGCATTTTACTGATCAAATAATACTCTCTGGAACAACACATATCTACAAAAGCCCTCAAAACCTCGTTAAAAACATTCTGTATTGTGTTTTTGAAATCACAATAGTGTTCCTTGAACACCTCAAAGGCCTGTTCATTTTTCGCCCTAGTTGCCCCACCATTGTATAAGTTCTGAACAATTTGAAAGTTGGCGGTACAGCTCCGGTTTTCTTGTTTCTGGATATAGGAGTCCTCAACCACATTTTCCAGTGTTCCAACATTGTTCGTTATAAAATTTTTTGTAGGACTTTTACTTGCGTTTATATTCGCAGTAATATTTGGCATCCATTCTGAACGCATTCTAAAGCAATTTTCCTGGGCCATTTTCAGACTATTGAAGGCCGTCTGAATGTCTGTATTGTAAATATAGGCCATTTGAAAAGCTTCTGTAACAGACTTTATTCCAGATGTGCTGTTGTTTTTTTTCTTTTTAATGGCGTTGATTTTTTTGACAGAGGCATTGTTTCCAGGGGGGCAAAAGGCAGGTTGACAGCCCAATAAGAACGCCACTGTTGTCCACGATAAGCTTTTGAAAAAAGAGTGTTTCATACTAAGAACATTTTTGTCATTTTGTTCATAATAGTGCAAAAACCATTCCATGCACAGTCAGAACACAGAATTCAAAAAAATCCTACTGATTTTTTTGAATTTTTCAAAGGCTGCTCCAGGCTTTCGAAGGCCAAAAATACAAAATACACCCAGCAATAATGCAGGGGATGCAATACCACTGTCCCAATGTAAGACCCTTCCAAATCCCATCAGGCATGCGGAACAACTCGCTAATGATGCGCATAACGCCATAACCTATTAGGAATATACCGCTCAATTGCCCAGGATATCCTGCGTGGTTGGACCGCATCAGTGCCTTCAAAATTAAGAACAGCCCAATGCCCTCTAATCCAGCCTCATACAACTGACTGGGGTGCCTTGGACCATCGGGCAGCGTTGGGAACACCACCCCCCAGGGCATGTTCGTCAAATATCCACAATGTTCTTGATTGACAAAATTGGCCAAACGGCCTAAAAACAATCCTATGGGGGCTGAAACAGCCGCTATATCCATCAGAACCCATGGGTGCAACGATCGCAAATGGGCGTAAATAAACACAGCCCCAATGACACCAATGAGGCCGCCATGAAAAGCCATTCCAGGGCGCCATATTTGGATGATTTCCAATGGATCCCTCCAGAATGTTTCAGGGGAATACAGGGCAAAATATCCCAAACGACCCCCAATCACAACGCCAAGCATCATGCTATTTATGGCACCATCCCAATCCCCAAGACCGATCTTTGAAAAACGCCCCAAGCGAATGCATGTTCGCCCATAAACCCATGCCAAGATAATCCCGAAAACATAAGCCAGACCATACCATTTGATGGAATAGGGTCCAATGGAAAACGCGATGGGATCTGGGAACAAAAACATATGGAGGGAACAAAGCTCTGCTGTGCTCTAGATAAAAAGATTTTTAGAGTTCTGTCAATGAATCTTTTTGTATTGTGGGTAACTTGGACCCACCTGCACTGTTCCTATTTCAGAAACATGCAACCTATTAGGGGTGGGCGAAAAAGGAGGGGGGTAAAAATGGCCTCAGGGATGGCACCATCAATGGAATCAAGAATTTTTAGAATTAATGGCGCGCCCGCTTTATTCCAATTTATTGATTCCGACCTACTTGGCATCCCATTGTCTTTCAGCCAGAACTTCTCAATTTTCCAGCTCTTCAAAAGAGCCAAAAATGCCCAATATTCTAAAAAGATGGACCCATCTACAACGATCTCATGGAGGGGACTTCTAAAACTTGGGTATCTCTAACCTCAACAGCATCTCCAACCTCCACAAAATGCTTTTTTAACCCTTCCCAATGCTCTACAGCTTGGCATACCAGGGTATCTATAATGCTTTGACATGATTCAATTTGCCGCACCATACCCACACTTTGACCTGCCATCACAGATCCGTACTGAACATCGCCCTCCATGACGGCACGACGCAAAGCACCGGCCCAAAACATCTCAATGTTCATCTGGGCCTCTTCTTTGCTCAATTTCTGGTCTTTATAGGCCTGAATCATTTCGGCCTGATATTCCATGAATTTCTTTTTGCCATCATTTTCAAGAGCTCGAACAGGGATAATGGGAAATGTAGGGTCTAATTGAGGGGACAGGGTGGCATCTCGGGCAGATGCGCGAATAAAAGCCTCTTTAAAAGCCGCATGGGCACACGACTCTGTTGCACAAACAAACCGCGTACCCAATTGGCACCCAGATGCCCCCATAGCCAAATAACTGACAATGGATCGACCATCACCAATGCCGCCTGCTACAAAGACAGGGACCTCTATTTGAGGTAAAATTTCCTGGGCCAATACTTGGGTTGATACGGGCCCCACATGCCCACCGGCCTCGTGCCCCTCAATGACCAAAGCTTGCACCCCCATACGTATCATGCGCCGAGCCACCAAGACAGAGGGCGCAAATCCAATAACGCGAATGTCCCAATCGCGCAAAAGTTGCACCAGAGGCTGGGATGGAATGCCGCCACCTAAGAAAACATGGGTGACCCCCATTTCCCCACATACACGGACCAGTTCCTCAATGTTAGGGTGAAAAATAATCAAATTGACCCCAAAAGGCAGGCCCAAAGCTAATTTTTGGGTTAGCTCGATTTCCAGACGCAATGCCTGCGGTGGCAAAGCCCCACAAGCCAATACGCCAAATCCTCCTGCTCGAGAAAGGGCTGATACCAAAGTATGGTTGGAAATCCATGTCATAGCCCCCCCTAAAATGCTGTATCGGCATCCCAAAAAGGACAAGCCCTTGGACCAGAGGGGATCCAGTTGCCCCTTATACCCCAGATGATTTGGCATACATCTCCAAATGTTTGTGCGCATGTCGAATCATATCGTATGCATGCTTCTGTTCAATCATAACGCCTATCATACCAGATTGCCGCACACAATGTTCAATAGGAATAGAGGCATGAGATGTCATGGCTTGGGCTGTGGCTGGGGAAGATCCGATGAGGCTAATCAGCATTTTAGGATCAGAGTAGCGCGCATCTGGCCACTGAGATCGAACCTGGTGGTAATCTTCGGCCCAGGTTAAAAAGTGCAATCCCTTGGCCGAAACGACCCAATCCACAAAAGCTATTCCGCAACGATTTTCTCTGGACCTTTCTTGAAATATTTCCCCTTGTGGCAAGCAATCCATTCTCCAGCTCAACACCGGCTTGTACACAATACCACAGACGTCTGGGGCATTATCCATAATCCATGTCCCTGATTGATCGGGCTTCATGGTCGAAAGAACATGGATGGGGATACGATGTCGTTGCGCCCATTCAATGGCCTTGGCATGCATAACTTTGGCACCATGCTGACTCAGCATCAGCATGCTTTCATAGGATAGGGAACTATAGGGCGATGCCGATTTTACATAAGCAGGATCAGCGCTGTACACACCCTGAACATCGGTGAAAATTTCACAAGTTTTTGCATCAAGCGCTGAGGCAATAATGACAGCGGTTGTATCGGATCCGCCCCGACCCAACGTTGTTGTTCGCCCACCCGGTGTAACCCCCTGAAATCCACAAATAACAGGAATGATGCCCTGGGATATATCGGCCAATAGCCCCTGGGTGCCAACAAAAACAGAATCAGATCGCCCCCAATCCTCTGTTGTTACTATAGGTACCTGCCACCCAGTCCATGAACGCGACTTTATCCCCCGTGCTTGCAGTGCCAGGGACAACAGTCCTGCAGTAATCATTTCCCCAGAGGACAAGATCATGTCCCGATCTGAGTTGGGACCCAAGGAAGCACCCACTTGGTTGGCCCAGTGCTCTAGCTGATTGGTGGTTCCAGCCATAGCAGAGACCACAATAACGCAGGATTGCTGCTTTTGATGGGCTTGATGGATTACATTGGCCACATGACGAATGCAGTCCACATTGGCCAAGGACGTTCCGCCAAACTTTTTCACCACAATCTGCATAGAATTAAATCAACCCTTTTTTAAAACAATAGCCACTCTTTCATGGAAAAGAGGTTAAATAATTTTTGACACACCATCGGACCTTGATGCCCTTAAATTTTGAAGTCCAAGCCAAGACACCCCCCCAGCCAACGCCAGAAAAATCCCTGGCATCAGGGTGTTTTGGGTCCGTTCAACCAAATACGTAGCCACTTCTGGAGCGCTGCCTCCAAAAATTGCCATACTGATATTGTGGGCAATGGATACCCCAGAATACCGCACATGGGGTGGAAAAATCGAGACCATCAGCGCAGGAACTGGTGCAAAAACACACCCCATGACAGCAGACAGCAAGCCGTGAGCACACAGAATCATCCAGGGTTTGCCACTTCCTAGAGCAGAAAAACATGGCACGCTGAGCAGACTTAGAAAAACGATGGATCGCTGCATAACCACAATGCTTCCCCATCGATCACTAAGCCATCCAGCCATAGGTATGGTTGCTGCAAAAGCAAGCATACTCAACGTATTGGTCATAACAGCAAATCGATAACTGACGTTTGAGAAAGTTTGAACATAAGTCATGATATAAATACAAACCAAGAAAAAACCAATAGCCACCACCACATCAATGACCACGACCCGAATCATGTCCCGCCAATAATGTCCAAATAATTGGCCTAAAAGCATGGGCGATGGCTTTGGCTTTTCAGCGGTGGCATTGGATTTTCTGTGCCCATCTTTGACATCTGCAAGATTCCTGTGTTCAAATTTTTCCTTCAAAGGGCCGACCTCTTGGCAAACCCCCTTCAAATCAGACCCCTGATTGCATTCTTCGTCTGCAACGTCGCGAGAATCTTCTGTGGCTTTTCTTAAAACAGAACCCACCCAGCTGCCTCCAAAACTGAGTAAAAACGGCAGTCTCCACCCCCAACTCTCTAATTGAGCCGAGTCCAGCACAGTGCTAATGATCATGCCAAAAACAGAGCCCAACAGCAATCCAATCAATACACTTAAAGATGACCAGCTGCCCCAGAATCCCTTTTTACCTTCTGGCGCATGCTCGACGACAAAAATCATGGATCCCGTAAATTCTCCACCCATAGAGAGCCCTTGAAATAGACGCAATACGATGAGCAATACGGCCGACCAGGCACCCACTTGACTGTATGTTGGCAACAATCCAATCAGCGTTGTCGGAATGGCCATGCAATAAATGGACCATACCAGGGCTTTTTTTCGCCCATGTCGATCTCCTATGTATCCAAAAACCACAGCTCCCAAAGGGCGCATGATGAATCCCAGAAAAAAAACAGCATAGCTTTTTAGCAACAAGGATACAGGGCTTTGATCAGGGGGAAAGGTCAGCTTTCCTATAATCGTGGCAAAATATCCATACAATGCGAAATCATACCATTCCAAAGCATTGCCGATCATGCAGGATGTGACCACATTGCGCAATTTTTTAGACGACACGCCCCCAGAGGTATTTGACGGGTTACAAGGCATACCCATTTACATAGAAAACACAAACCGATAATTTGATTGTCAACCAAGTTCTGACGAAAGGCAATCAGGACATACCAAGATGCACGGGGTTAGAACAGCCTGTTATTTTTTCTAGGCGCGCCCAGCTCTGAGTTGATGGCCAGATCCCTTTGACGGACCCCGCCACCCCTGCCCCAAGAACATTTCCCGTCCCCCATCTCCAAAATATCCCAGATCGACCAAATTTTAGAATGATTCTATCAGGACAACAAGGCTGCTATGGCTGGAATTTTCATCAAATCCCCCCAGGACAAAACAACCAGCAGTAAAAGGAGGGCTCCAAAAGCCGCCACAGAAATGCCCTGACGAACTTTTGCAGATATAGAGCGTCCACTGACCCATTCCAAGGCCTCTATGAATATCATGCCACCATCCAAAACAGGCAAAGGCAATAAATTGAAAAAACCCAAGCCCAAAGATAAGCCGGCCATCAAGAACAATACAGGAACCCAGCCTTGTTGAATGACGTTGCCTGCCTGATGGGCAATGGCAATGGGTCCGCCCATGGATTTCAAATTCATTGATTCCAGCATGCTCCATGGATTCATGGCCGACAATGTATCGCCTATGGCCTTACCCATGGATTGCTTTTCGTAAAATTGCGTGGTTTTTTCAGGAGAAAACTGTAATTTACCGAACCAAACATCGGTTTTCGACATACCAACAAGGGGATTGATGACCAGATTGACGGGCTCTTTATCCCGCATAATCGATATTTCTAAAGGTTGCGTTGCTGAACTGCCTTTCAAAATGTTCAATACGCCTTCGAATGTTTCCACAGATTGGCCTTGAACTTTGTCAATCACGTCGTTTTTTCGAATGCCTGATTGATAGGCATACGATGTTTCTGGCGCATCCCCCACGGTGGTTTTGTGGTATGGCTTTCCCACATTGACAAACAAGGTCACGAACATCACAAATGCAATGAAATAATTGACAGCTGGTCCAGCCGCCGCAATGGCAATGCGCTGTAGATGGGTTTTTCCAGCCATGGTGCGAGAACCATCTATCCCGGATACTTCTTTGGATACGCTGCTGGCGACATTGGCATCGCCCAACATCTGAACATATCCGCCCAATAAAATCCATGAAAAAATCCATTCTGTTCCGGACTTGTCCTTCCAGGATAGAATTTTTGGGCCAAAACCGATGGAAAAGCGCTCAACATGAACACCACAAGCCTTGGCGGCTAAATAGTGCCCCAATTCATGTAAAAAAACCAGCGGCGACAAAACCCCCACAAAGGCCAAAACCGATATTAAAAAGGGCAGCATATTTATACAATTCTAAAATTTCATCTATCTTTGAAAATACCACACAAAATGTCAAAAAACAGTACGATGGGGAGCGGGATTATTTTCACCCCCCCCTTTTCTTTGCAGGGAAGCATCACAACAAGGCCTATTGAACCCTGGGATTTACATTTTTTGGCACCAACACGTCCCATTTTTATGATCATCTTCGCAACCAGAGCGCGCAATAAAAGCCAACATTAGGGGAATTAAAGAAAAAATCAGGGCAGTTGTTGCAAATGAAATGAAATGGATTGATACCAATTGGGTCAATTTATTGGATCGGTTTGGAAGCACCCTTTGAAAAATTCCAAGAAAGTACCACAGGGTCACATAAAATGGAATGCTTGGAATAAGGCCAAGCAGAAGAAAGCCCAAACATAGCCGGAAGGATATGCTCGTCCCCATAATGAGGGGCAGCGCCAATGAATAGATCAGGGCAGGAATTGCAAAAGAAATCAGATGAATTGATTCTTTGCTCAAATTCTTACATATTTTTGTAAGAACATGGATAAAAAACCGCAACATACAATAAAATGGAGCGCCAACCAAACAAATAATCACAAAAAAATAGGCTAGCACATAGGGGTATCCCACAGGATCAAACATACCCTTCAGCACTTCATCCAAATACAACATATATTGCAAAAAAAAATTATAACAAAAATATATTATTTTATTTTTAGAAAAAAATCAAATAAATCGTCTCTTACGTGCTTTAAAAATTCCACCTATCTTTGAAAACAGCAGGTGAGTTACCAGATAAATCCTGAAAAAACACCACGGATAAATGATGGGACTCAGTTTTTCAAGTTGTTCTAGGTGGTCTTGGGTCTTTTTCACTCTTCGAGCATCATGTGATGTCACTGGGAATGTCACGGAGACATTACTAGGGCCCTTGCCCCCTCACCCTGAACTTTAAAGCAAGAACAGCTTTATGAACTCCAATGATCCCCACGATCTTTGTGAATGATCCAGTCCAATATCGGTGAACAAGATCCAAAGACGACTCTTTGAATGCCCCACGAAGGGCGAAAAGGGCCCGAGGGATAAATTTCGAACAACAGCCTGGCCAATAGGTCCATCGGCAGCCAAAAATTAATCATGACCAAGCCCAACAGCCCAAAACGCCAAATCCAAGGAAATGGAAACGTTTTTTGCACACGACATACCGCAGCAGCAAAAAGCCCACCACGCTGGTTTGGACCACGATTCGAGCCTCGGAAATAGATCCAGACGACCAAACTTTGAACAACAGCCTGGCCAATATCTCTGAAATGGACCACCCCAGCACCAGGCTGGCACCCAGCAGGCCCATGGTCTGGATGATCTCCATCGCCATTGGCACAAAGGGCTCTGGCCATGGGCATCTAAAAAAATACGATGCTTGTCTCTTAAATTGGAAAAGATGGTCAATGGTACCTATGCTCACCAATAAAAACCTAATTTTTTAATCGACCTTCTGGTCAGTTTGCTGTTCTTTTTTTAAAATTTCTCCCACCAAATACAGGGACCCGCAAAACAGAAACCTTGATTTTGTCAACAGTAACGAAGCCTCTGTTAAGGCCTCCAATGTGGGAAAATGCCGGGCTTTTTCTGCCCAACATTGGGCACTTGTAAGATCTGACCCATGGTACAAATTATTGGACCATGCAGCCTCTTTTAACCCACACCGCATAGCATTCAAAGAGACCCCCTTCTCTTTTCCCCAAGATTCCAAAACCCAAACCTGATGGGCCATTTGCGCCAACAATGTCCAAAAAGAGACGGGATCTTTTCGAGGCAAAATACCCAAGACTATAATCAGGGGTTGGTTGGAGCCTGCCCCAAAATTCCACCCTTCTGTGACGATATGATCCGCCAATATTCTGGCCCCCCCTTCGTTGTGTGCCCCATCGATCCATGCCTCGTGCCATGGCGCAACGAGGCCCAATTGAGTCATTCCAGTTACAGAGGATTTCATTTTCTGCAATCGACCTGGCCAAAAAACAGACCGGAATCCTTGGTCAATGGCTGAAAAAGGCACGCAAAGGGCACGCTGGGTATGCAAAACCATGGCTGCCAGGGCTGCATTTGCCCGCTGATGTGCCCCCACCAATCCGACATGGGTAAAAAAATCACTGTCTGATGGGTCGGATGCAGCATAGTGAACCAGAACACCCTCATCCTGGGGAACAAAGAACCAATCTTCCCCAGCCATGAGCAAGGGGCTGCCTAAGCGTTTAGCCTGCTGCACCATTACTGTGGCCACATCTGATGATTGTGGAGCAGAGATACACGGTATATTTGAGCGCATAATGCCACTCTTTTGAAGGGCAATGTCGCCATAGGTTTTGCCTAAAATTTCTTGATGATCCATGGAAATCGGGGTAATCACACTGGCACAGGTGGTTGTCACCGCATTGGTGCCATCCCACAGTCCGCCCATGCCCACCTCGATTAAGGCTATGTCTGCTGGTGTTTCTGAAAATGCCCAGATTGCCGTTGCCGTAATGGCTTCGAAAAAAGACATCTCTCCATGGGTTCTGTGGGCCATTTCTTGCAAATAAGATCCCATTATATCCTCTGTAATGGGCACATTGGCCAGGGTAATGCGCTCGGTTACATCGCATAAATGGGGCGAGGTCAAACGATGGACTCGAAAACCAGCAGCAGTGAGGGCGGCATACAAAAAAGCTGTGGTCGAGCCCTTACCATTGGTGCCCCCAATATGGATAACGGGGGGCAATCGGTATTGGGGGTTGCCAAATGAGCCTAAAAGATTTGTAATTATTTCAAAGGATTTTCCTGTTTCGCAACCCTTAAATAAGGATTTTAAAAGCTCTGTGTCCACCATTAATCGATATGCGCTGATCTTGGAATATGATGGGTCCTTTTTTTCAGGGTGGCAATGGCAAAAAGACAAACCATCCGTTCAAACCACCCTAGAGCAAGCCATCCGTTCATTGGTGGGTGAGGACATCAGGCTGTATGCAGCAGGTCGTACAGACAGCGGGGTTCATGCCTTGGGCCAAGTGGCACACATGGACCTATCCCGTGTTTGGCCTTTGGATGCCCTGCGTCGAGGCCTGAATTTTTACCTCAAGGATATTCCTATAAAAATTATACAGGTTTGCCAAGCCCCACACCCTTTTCATGCCCGATTTTCTGCTCTATCCCGTCATTATCAGTACATAATATTGAATCGGTCCAGTGCCAGTGCTTTGATAGAAAAGCGGGCTTGGTGGGTTCCTGTACCTTTGAATCGCCAAGCCATGATAGAGGGGTGTGCTTACTTGCAGGGTCACCACGATTTTTCCTATTTTCGCCATCGCGATTGTCAGAGCGCTTCTCCCTGGAAAACAGTTGATTCTTTGACTCTGGAAGATGGGGGCGACAACACTTTGGTCATTCGCGTCACGGCGCGTTCTTTTCTACATCGCCAAGTGCGCATCATGGTGGGGGCTTTGGTGGCCCTGGGACGAGGGCAATGGGGGTGCGATCATCTGGTCAGGTTGTTGAATCCTGGGGGCCAGTGTTGGGGTGCTTTGGATCAGCCCCAGCTGGGAACATCTTTGATTGCATCATCAGCCGATTCTTTGGATGGCCTTGTGGCAAGAAACCTTGGAGAAAATCTGCAGCTGGCAGAATCATTGGAATCATCAGGGGATTCTTTGGATTTGCCCCTAAGGGGAAACCTTGGGAAAAAGCTGCAGCGCGCCACCACAGCCCCAGCCCATGGTCTGTATTTGACGCGTGTGGATTATGGCCCTGATTGGCCTCATTTCCATCTCTAGGGAGAAAACAGTTCTTACAAACGACCATTGGGTGATGGGGGCTATTGGGTGAAGGCAATCCCCCCATACACCATTTGTGGTATGGATGGCGCGTAGAGATATGAAGACATCTCTGAAGCCAATAGGGGATCAAAAAGGTTGATGGACCCACAGAACTGTCCTTGGATGCACCTCCCCAGTAGCCCATTGAATAAGGCCCGTCCGGTGAATCTATTTTGGCCCCAAAACTGATTTTTCCATTGGTCCCAAGCTTGACCTGCTTGTCCATTTCCCCTGGCCCTGATGGGCCAATGATGTTCACCCCAATCCATCAGGCTTGGGCGCATTCTTGATTTTTTACAAAAAGTGGAACATAGAGGCCATGTTCATATTTTTTCCAATGCAAACTACTGATAGTTATTCAAAAAAACGATTTAATGCAATAGAATAACGGTAAAAATAAAATTTTTTACTTTTTAAAGTTGCATTTTGAATAATTCAATGTTAAGCTATTTTTAGGTTAACAAAAGGTTAAATGTATGATAAAAAATTATAAAAAAATCGCTATGGCCGTTCTGGCAATGTCATCCTATTCCACCCATGCTGTGTTTAATGCGCAACATTACAAAGAACCAACTGGGCCGGTAATGCGCAATAAAAAATATTCTTCCAAGGCAAATAAAGAGGATTTTAAAGAATTTCTAAAAGAAGTCCCTCACCCTACTTATGTGAAAAATATATCAAGGAATGTACTTGATGCATTATTGTCTAGAAAGGATTTTGAATTTAATATCAATGGAAAAAGTTATTTTATTGATGGTTCCTTTAATTATAAAGTTAAATCTACTCACGAAAATAATATAGCCATTGTTGGTCATATTTTGCACATCCTCGATGATAAAACTATCCGTGATCGTTTTGTTTCTAAATTTAAATCAAAAGATGGCACATTGAATGATGAGGAAAATTACATTTTTCAAATAGCAGATCATATGGCTGTAAAAGGGATCATTGATTTGCAATCTGCTATAGAGGATCTTTGGAAATCAATTAATTCCAATGTAGCTAATGAAAATTCATTGAAAACTGACGGATCTGAAATAAAAGCACCAGTCGAAGATTCTTTTGTTAAAATTAGTGAATTGCCTGCATCTAAAAATACTGCATCCAATTTTGGATGGATATGGGCCAATTTTAGATCGACACCATCCAATTTTACATGGAGAGAATCTACTTTTAAAATTGAATCAGAAAGTGAAAAAGCATTTAAAAAATCTTCAATTGATTTTACAAATAGTATGAAAAATAGTTCAGAAATATTGCAATCACAAAGAGAAAATATTGAAAAAACTTTTAATCTCTTGGAAAATGAATCCGAACGTTTTATCGACAGCCACTTGTATGGATTAAAAGATACTCTAGTTTCTTTAAAGTACTGTACAGAAGTCAATAAAGTTGAAATATTTGATAAAATTGATGAATTAAATAATAAAATTAAATATTTTACTGAAATTGTCAACCAAATAGATGATGTATTTTCGAAATTTAAAATAAATAAAAAAATAAAAATAAATTGGGAAGCAATAATAAATTTCGAGGCAAATCATCGGGAAGTAATGAAAAATTTAGAGCCAATTCAAAGTCTAGAACAACCAGAAGAATCCAAAAAAGATTAAACAAACGCAACATTACACGTGGCAAATGGGAAAGAGGACAGCTATTGCGATGTAAAAAATCCTTTAGAAGCCTCGACTGCGAAAAAGAAAATACTGACAATAGTGGATTTTGAAGCACTCGACTGATTTACTTTAAATCATGGGTTCACTATCAAGGTCTTATTGCCGAAGTAGATTCTGTCATTATTGAACGAGATATCAGGCAAGAAACAGGGCGCCACAGGGCGCTCTTGGCCTGTTTTCACAAGTCGTATCCGGAATTTTCCGTGGCAGTTCCAATAAAAATGGCCGTCTCGGTGGTGAAAAAAAGGGGGGAGACATTGGACAAAATCCCCCCTGACAATTGCGCCCTGCCGGAATCACTTTGGTTCAGAGCATTGCAATTCATCCCTACAAAGCTTGGCCACAATCACATTTGTACTGGCCCTTACAATCTTGCGCCATGTTAACAGGGCCCTGCCATTGCTCAGCACCCATAGTTTTTATATCTTCTTCCAAAACATTGTTGCTTTTTTTTCCTCACTACCTTTTCTGCCATAGCTCTGGGGATAAAGCCTATTGAACAGGGCCAGGAACCTCTTGTGATGCAAGTAAAATCCCACTGTGATGCGGGGGGGTCTCACCAAGAGATCCTATTGCTCTCATCACTCCAATGGCTCTGACCGCCCCCACGGTTCCAATCAACATCAGCGCTCTAACCATTCTCACCACTGCCATCATCCTCATGGTTCTGATTGCCTTTGCCATTATTTTTTAAGATTGCTTCAAGAAATCTTGGATCTCCTTGATCAATTTTTTGGTTGCTCCAAGTGCGGATAATGTCCGCGGTCAGGAATCGTTTGCAATACTGCGTTTGCAATGGTGTTTTTTATAAAGCGCGGATTTTCTATGGATATACAATCCTGTTTCCCTTGAATAATCAAGGTTTTGCATTTTATACCACCCAAGATCCCCTTACCATTGAGAGCATGTTGGAAAAATTCATTTTCAAGCATCCGCTTGGTCAAAATATTATTATTTTTTAGTTGCACACTCTTTTTTAAATTTTCTTGCACCTTATTAAGAGATTTTTTAAAGGCATTTCTTGGCTTTTCTCCAATTGGAAATATATCCAGCCCATGCTTTTGATTGGTGCTTCTGGTGTCACCCTCTTTAATCCCAATGTTTTGATTTTCTTTCATCCAGCTTGTCTTTTTTGCCAATGGAATCCGGGGTCACACCAGCATACTTTTTACCCATCGGCATTGAGGAAAAAAGGATCATTTTATTGACTCTATTCGAATTTTTTGAAGCATATCCTGATACCAGAACCCCACCATAAGGGTGTTCCATGATGTTGACTTTTTTCTGCCCTGTTTCTTTCAAAATTTTGAAAACGACTTCCAAATTTTCTGCTGCATCCCAAAGAAAGTGATTGTCTTTCCTTATTTTTACATCAACAGATTTTCCGCAACTTCTCTGATGGTAATAAAGAGGACGTTGTGGCTTTTTAGCGCCTCAGAAGAAAGATTGGCCTTCATATACTCAGATGCTTCCCACGATCCCCCATGAATAAAGAGAACAGCCTTGCTTTTCTTGTTGTTCGATTGTGTTGTTTTTTGTACAGACAAATGAACCGCCATTCACTTCAGCAAAAATCTCTTCTCCCTTGTTTGCAGAAACCACTCTATTCAAAGGAAAAACTACTTTTGAAAAAAGGATGTATTTTTTTTGAAAAAACCATTTTAAAACTGTTTTTTGATTATTTCATTCATTATGTATTTTTTAGATTTTTCGATAGAATCTAAAACGAAAAAAAGGCGTACCAAATATAAAAGAAAGGCAATGAAGAATCAAAAATCTCTCATTGCCTTACCAAACTGGCCCCTAGTGTCATTGAAAACCAGGATAAAAAACCACGTTTAAAGGCTTTTGGATCCTGGAAATCTCATACTAGAACCCAACAACAGTGGAGCGCCCCTCTACCAATTCAGATTCTTTGCCCATTGTTGCCATGGCTGCATTTTGCTGGTAGACCCGTGAGCGCGATGTGCCCAGGCCGTTGTTCTTAGCCAAAGCGCTGCGCTTTTTTGCATAATTAGGGGCAACCATAGGATAATCCATAGGCAAAGACCATCTTTCGCGGTATTGCTCTGGTGTCAAACCATAGGAAGTCCTTAAATGTCTTTTGAGCATTTTTAAACGCTTTCCATCTTCGAGACATACCAAATACTCTGCTGTAATGGACTTTTCGATATCCACAGGCGCTTGGGGAAGCGACCGCACATTGGGCGTGTGGTGAAGATTGCAGAGGGTTGAGAAAATCTGTTGAACAAATCCTGAAACCTCTGATGGCTGCATCTCATTGCGTGCCACATAAGAAGCGACAATACGGCCAAGAGCTTCCAAAATATGCTCTCTATCTTTAACGTTGTCCTTATTTTCCCATAAACGACTACTCATATCAGTTCCTTTTATTTTACATTTCCTATTCATTCTTACACCATTTAAATGTGGGATGCAATAAAAAGTTTTTGTTTTTTCTGTCAAACATGCAATAACACAGAAACAAAGCGTCCTGATTAAAATAATTGAATATCCTGAGCAGAACAATTTTCACCCAAAAGAAAGTTGTTTTTTCCCCTGAAAATCAAGGAAAAGTTCAGTTTTCAACAAGGTGCGAGGTCTTTCCAATGAGGAATCAAAAATGGCAGATCTGCAGGGTGGGATTCTGAAAAAAAATTATCAATAAGTTGGAAATAAATTGCATTGATCCCTTTTTTTTACTATCCTAAAGAAACTATATTCATTCATGCATTATTTTGACCTATAAAAAAATCATTGATCAATTCCCAGGGCACACCATTTACGAAGGCGATCATCCCGGGCAAGTGTATCATTTTTTCAGCGATACCCATTGTTGTCCCATAACGGGCCTATCCCGTGAAATTCCTGGAAAGGGTGCCCTTTCTCATCGCATTTCAGCTTTTCTTTTTTCAAAATTAACCCAGCTCAATATCCCAAACCATTTTTTGGGCACACGCAATATGCGTGAATCCTTGATGCAGGCAACCCACCCTCTGCCCTTTACACTGCGCATTCACAGTCGCGCCAATGCAGATTTGTCCAAGGATTTCCATATTCCAGAAGACATCGTATTTGATCCTCCCCTCATTGAGTACATAACGCCTTCCTTGAAATATCATGCAAACGATGATTTTTTGATGGCCATGGGGTGGGTTGATCAAGATGAGATCGATGAAATTCATGCATTGGCACTGCGAACAACCCATTGCTTGCAGGGATTGTTGGTGGCTTGGGACCTCAGTTTAATCGAGATTCAACTGACACTGGCCCGTTCTTTCGAGGATCCTTTTGTTGTGGCTGGACCGTTGGCCCCAGAAAATTTATTGCTGCGGGATTTGCGCACAGGGGAAATTTGGAACATGAATCCATCGGCAGAATCTGAAACATCTCCTTTGGTGCCCTATATTCTATTGGCCCGACGACTGGGTGTGTATACCCAAGGACCTTCTCAAAAATCTGAAATGGGAGAATCTTTAGATTTAAGATCCGATGCACAGCATTCAGGCGAGCAAAAAGACCCTCAAAACCATGGATTCCAAAACATCAAAAATCTCCAAAACACCATCATGCCATCAGATTCATCCGAATTCAGTTCCACTGGCTTTGTGGCGCCATCTGACCACAGCCTTTCACCGATGCCATTGAATGCCAAGGATTTGCCAAAAAATGTTTTGATCTTTCCAAATTTGATGCCCATTATTCAATCCTGAACCCTGTTATTTATTGCCCCCAGTCTCACCCTCTATCCACGCCATCCAGAGTAATTGCAATGATTTATTTTTCACATCCCAGGACCATTCCAAGCAACACCCTTGGTGCAACCAAAGAAATGGGTGGCGTGGCGGAGGATGTTGTGGAAAAAGAACCCATCGGGGGGAAAGGCAGGGCGTATGGCAGAATCCCATCGCCTGTTTTAGAGGTTTCTGAACATGAATCTGAAGAAACGGCTGACCCAGCAGCAGCCCCTACCCATAGGGTCATTGGCTTTCGGGATGAAATTTTCAATGGTCAGGCCCCTGTTCTTGCAGAAATTGGTGTTCTTCCAAGGGGCCATGCAATGGGCACTGGGAAGGAAACTGATGCAGGGGATTTGACAAGTGCCAGAACCTCAAAAAGCAGCCAGACTTTGGCTGATGCCGAGGGTGCGGACCGTTTTCGCAATTTTGAAAACGATTCTGACGCGCTCATGTCTAATGTGGATTGGATTCAGGCGCGCCTGATTGCCGCTTTTCCCAATGGGGTCATTCAGGTGCAGGATACCAGGGGTGACGATCAGCATTTGTCGGTCACTGTTGCCAGTGCGGCTTTTTCTGAAAAATCCAGAATGGCCTGTCATCAAATGGTTTATGCTGCCTTGGATCACATGCGTCAGGGCCGTATTCATGCCATGGCCCTAAAAACAATCGTCTCTGGAAATGGCTCAATCTGATGGACTGAATTCATCCAAAATTTTCTACCCAGCACGTTAAATTCATTTGGCAATTCAGATGTAAATCAACTGTCGTTCACTTATTGCGATATTCAAAAAAATCTTGACAATCAATCAAGAATCTCACATATTTTATATTGTTTTTTTAATTAATTCATTTTATTATATTATAGATGCGCTAAATTTGTTAAAAAATTTTAGCAAAAAACAAACAACATAGGGAAAATTTATGAAAAAAATAATAATTATTCTATTGCTTTCACAATGCTTGACAAACAATACAGATGCCATGATGAGTGAACTTACAAAAAAAAACAAAACTATCGATGAAAAAGATGATGTAAATGTTGAGCTAATCAAAAAAATTAGCAAATTTTCAGAAGAAAATCCAAACTTTTCAAATGAAGAATTCATAGAAACATTTAAAACAGACCTTCCCAATACTTTGAACAGAGGTCGAAGTTTAAAAGGAGCAATGGGCCTTTTATTTCATCCAGACAAAATAAAAACTTTACTGAAAAAATTGTCAATTGACGAATCTACTGAAGAGAGTATGAATAAATTCTATAAGATATTTACGTCTAATTTTGATAAAAATAAAAAAAGCAATCCACTTAAAGACTCGAATGGGAATGATGAAGAGTCAAAAGATAATGCCGAAAAAAACAATCAGCAGCAGCAACAGAAACAACAGCAGCAACAGCCAGGGTGGAATCAGCAACAACAACAAGAACAGACAGGGTGGAATCAATATCAGCAACAGAGACAGCAGCAGCAACAGCCAGGGTGGAATCAGCAACAACAACAGAAACAACAGCAGCAACAGCCAGGGTGGAATCAGCAACAACAACAAGAACAGACAGGGTGGAATCAATATCAGCAACAGAGACAGCAGCAGCAACAGCCAGGGTGGAATCAGCAACAACAACAAGAACAGACAGGGTGGAATCAATATCAGCAACAGAGACAGCAGCAAGAGCAATACCAACAATACCAACAACAACAGAGAAATCAGCAGCAACAAGAGCAATACCAGCAATACCAGCAATACCAACAACAGCAATATGACGAATACAAAAGCGCTAACAACAAATCATTTCGTGAATTCACTTCAGTATTAGAGGATGCGAGATCCATTTTCAGGACTCTGACATTAGAAGATGCTTCCAGAGAATCTATCACTAATGTCAGCGGTGCAGTTTATAAAATACTGGGTCTTAAAATAGTAGGAACATTTGAATTACTTGATAATGTAATGCAACAAGGAGTTTTTGAGTCAATTAGTTCTTACTTAAGTGCAGCAAATAATTTTGTAGGACAGATTCGAGCTGATGTAACGAATGCTGAAAAACAAGGCTATATGAGAAAAAAGGATATTGAAAATATCGACAGTATTTGCGATACCGTAATTCCAAATATAGAACAAAGTGCGGAAATGATAGAAAGCAGTGTAGTGAATAAAATGGATAAAAGCTCTTACAAAGATTGGATGAAAAAAGAATTGGAAAATCTTAAACAAGTTTCAAAAGATCATGAAAAACTTCAAGAAAGATTGTACAGACTTTTAAACTTTTAAAATAAAAAACTGAAAAAATAATATAAAATTACATTTTTTTTATCAATCGGGGTGTGAATACGCACCCCAAGCATTGCATATCGATGGCATTGCATATCCATGATTTAATTCGGATTCTGCCAGCTTCACCTACCTATACCCTAAAAATACCTGCTCTTGCCGGTGACTCTGTATTCCATGGATCGCTGACTCACCCCGGGCCAGATATCACATGCGTCATGGCCGCATTCATGCCATGGCTCTAAAAACAATCGTCTCTGGAAATGGCTCAATCTGATGGACTGAATTCATCCAAAATTTTCTACCCAGGGACCTAAAGGTCAGGACATTTTGGATGGGCAATAAGTGAAATTCAAGTGCAATTCAAAAAATTCTCACCCTGAATGGGGAGAAATCCCAAAAAAATCTAAATCTTGGGAATCTTGGGGCAATAAAGCGCCCCAATAAGATGAAAAAAAGAGCATTGCTGGGAAGATTAGTCCCAATAAAGCGCCTCAATAACATGAATCCAGTGACATTGCTGGGAAAATCAGTCCACTTAAGATTGGTACACCAAAATAGTCTTATCCCGACACAGAATGCCCCGCTTGATGCGAAAGTACGAAGGCGGAATGGCAAAATGTTCTGCCAGTGCCTTGATCACAGCCTGATTGGCCTTTCCATTGTGGGCCCTTGCCGTCACATAAACACCGATGATTTCTCCGCGATCAGGATCTTGGCGCACCACGATACGGGCAGAGCGAGCACCTGGCGTAACATGAACAAAAATTTCACGAGGCTGCATCTGGCAATATCTTTGCACGCAAACAACACAGATCATACCAGCCGTGTGGAGATATGGATAGAATGCCCATGGGGCTGGTACCAGAATCCAATAGGTAAGCAGATAGGGCCAATTGGGTTTAATCCTGCCAAGCCCCACACCGGCAATACGGCCACACCAGTAACGCGACCACCCAGGCAACACATAAAAAAGCCTTCGGGATTTGCCTCCATCATTGCTGGAAATTTTCAATCTTCCAAGCTTTTACCCAGCTCTAAAATTTTTCTTACTTCACTGCTGGAGTCATCCAAAGCCCCTTAATTCCGACTTCCTTGCTAGAGCTTTTTACGAAATAGCTGCCCATCTGGAAGTTTTTCCCCTTGAATTCTTTTGATTAAGGCGCGCAAAAACAGGGCTAGAAATCCACAATACGTAGGGCTGGAAACCCAGAATTCTGGGTCATTTAGACTGCAATCTATGGTAAAGATTTTTTCCCTGGTACACTGGATCCCACTGTCATTCAAAAAAATTTTGCAGATGCAAGAAACAGAGGGAATTTTTAAAAATCTAGATTTTTTTTCATAGGAATATCCCTATCCTATAGGCCCCAGTGACAGTTTTATAAATGGCCCTCACCTCAACTTACAGCACATTCCCCCAATCCAAAGGACTTATGCGCGCATTGCTTGATTTTATTTTACCGCACCTGTGTCCAGGGTGCCAGACTTGCGTCCATACACCAGGGTTTTGCCCCCAATGTTGGATGAAATTGCATTTTATCACCCCGCCTTATTGTGATTTATGTGGCAATCCAGGTGTTCTTGGTCTGCGGGATCTTTGTCACTCTTGTCGATTGCAAACCCCGCTATTCAACAGACATCGTGCATTGTGGGAATACGGCACTGTCTCTAGGCGAATTATCTTTGGATTAAAACATGGGCGTCAGCGGTATTTGGCCAATCTTTTGGCGCCATGGATTGTTCCCATAATTTTGCAACACCCTGTTGATTGCCTTATTCCTGTGCCTTTGCACCAAAATCGTCTGGCTGGACGAGGGTTCAATCAAGCTGCCATTTTGGCCACAGAGATTGGTCGCCTGACGGGCATTCCTGTAAAACTCCAGGGTCTGACTAGGCCGCTTAAGGCCCCTTCACAAGGTCGGTTTTCAGCCCAACAAAGGCGGGAAAATGTCATGGGTGCTTTTGAATCGCGACGCTCTTGGGATGGTCAAAGCGTTTTATTGATTGATGATGTTTTTACAACTGGCTCTACTTTGAATGCATGCACTTATGCCTTGCGTGAAGCCGGAGCCCACCATATTCATGCCGTCACATTGGCCAAAGTTTTACATAGATAGGCTCTATCATACGGGGATTCATCCCAACTCTGTCATACAAGGTTTGATTTCAAAAAAATCCTCAAAATATCTGCAGATTAAAGTGCATTTTATTTTGAATTCAGAAAAATATGTAATTTTATTTTTAACATATTGGAATAATTTAATATAAAATAAAAATAATAATGCGCTGAAAAACCAAATAGTTATCAGAAAAAACATCCCGGGGGTCCAAAAGAATACCAGAAAGCCTTTTCCGAAATAGGTAAATATGGTACCGTTTATTCATTCCGCATCTGTTTTTCTTATTATGTCGCAATTACTAAATTATTACATTATATGCGCTGTTATTCAGGGTATAACAGAGGCTTTTCCTATAAGCTCATCTTTTCATTTAATGGTATATTCACAATGGGTGAATGCCGCCATCGTGCCATCCAAGGCCATTGCGGCAGGATTGCATGCTGGATCACTTCTTGCCCTGTGCTTGATTTTTCGACATGAATTCGTCTCTCTGTGGAGGGGATTTTTCCAGCATTTTGGATTAAAATTTGGACCAAACACCGGCCAAAGAGCCCAAGATGCACTCTTCTTTAATGGCATTGTGCTATCTGGTCTGGGTCTTATTGGTGGTGCAACGGTTGTCTACATCATGCAACGCCTATTCTTTGATGCATTCACCCTATCCCTATCTGCAATGGCCTGGGTCTATATTGCATTTGCCCTTGGGATGGAGTGGGCCAATCGATGGCAAGGCAATCGCTTGACCCAGGACCCTCGTTTCTTTTCTTACAAAGATTCTTTTTTAATTGGTTTGTCTCAGGTGTTGGCCATGCTCTGCTCTGGCGTCAGTCGGCTGGGCATTACGGTAACTGTGGGCCGCCTGTTGGGACACTCTCTTTTTACCGCCACACGATACAGCCTGATCCTTGGAATACCTGTTTTGGCTGGCAGCATCCTATTTTCACTGCCTGAAATAGTCAAAAACTCTCCTTGTGTGCCGATTTTTACCCTGATAACGTCTGTAACTTTTTTATGCAGTTGGCCAATGTTCCACATCATGTTGGGCTTATCCCGTCGAGAGTCCACTGTTCCATTCACCCTATACCGGATTTTATTGGGCATTTTAGTCATTTGGATGCAGGCGAAACGATGATGAGAAATAAAGATGGCGTGAATTTAAAAATAAGCGCTTTCAAACATTCCAACCATGGTTCCAAAGGCGGCTGATCTGGGATCAAATTCCAGGACAAGGGTTTCATTCCCCTTGAAGGCGCCCATTCAATCCAGGGGGATTCAGACCATGGCGTGTGCATCAGTGGCATAGGTAAAATGACAACCTTGCCCATGATGCTTGGGAATATGCAACAGACCGAGATCAAACATATGGCTTGTTCCTACAGATGGCGAACCCTCATCCAAATGGATGGAAAAAGGGGGAATAATGTGCAAGAAGCCAGACAGCCTAAAAGGAAGTACTCTGGGGGTAAGGAAGATGTATGCCCCCCCCTAGGCAAGGGCAATGACCTATCCACCACCATTATGCCCATCACCCTCAGCTGGAACTAAGAAGGAGTAATGGTCGTCTCGGATATGGAGCCTTCGAAGGAACGAATAACTTGCTTCCAAAAACCTTCATTATGTTCCGAGGGCAAAGGTGTGCTTTCCTTGGAACACACAAGGGGATAGGGCTTGCTTGAAAGAACAACTTTGGATAAGTTTCCTGATTCTGAAAATGTTAAGGCAAAGCATTTGGAAGAAAGGGGTTCCGTCTTTAGCAAGGCTTGACTGGCCACCACATGGCTGAGGTAGTACAATGTATTTGGATCATAAGATAAGACGCAGGTTGGTGTTCCCAAGCGTTGAAGCACCTGATTTTTTGTGGTTCGACCCAATTGAAATCCGCTGATCTCGCACTGTTTGATGCAGTGACCGTGGTAAAAATTTGCACGCTCGCAAGCCGATAAAAATGCCACAACGCAGCCCAGAAGAACAAAATTTCTATTCATCGCGTTTGGATGATGTGAAACAGGCCCTTTGGCCCCTAAAATTTTATCCCAAATACGCATTAATGATTCCGAACTTTTTTACCGTTGGCCTTGCTTCTAGCATGCGACGCAAGGCCTTCTCTCGTCAAGAGCCAACCCGTCCTTTCGGCGCATAAAATTCACAGATCCTACATCCATTCTGATCTTTAACTGTGACTTCCTTTGCATCCGTGCACCGTTTCTTGGGTGCTTACGAATGTTTTTCCCCTACTCACCCTTCATACTTATAAACTTCCAAGAGGTGCCAGTACCGTCAGAGCCGGATCGCAGGTTGGCCTATGGGATAATGGTCATTGGGGGGATCGGGACAGTAACAGGGAATGATGGTGCAAGCAGCCCCATCAAGAATCAATTGTCTTTTCCACCCATTGATCTTTTTGAAGATTGATCTCTCTAACTGGCTAACCCACCCTAATGCACTCTAATGGACTGAGGTGCCTGAAACTAGTATCATGCAGGACCGGTTTTTGCATTCAAGGCAGTTGACATTTGATGCGCTGTGGTTTGTTATGATAGAACATCGTTAGAATGGAATTCCCTCTAAAATGTCTCTTACCAGTCCACGCTGTGGATGCAAAAGCACCCTTTGGTCTGCACACACCATGTCACCCGAGTCTTCTGCACCGATTGTCGAACCTTTCTCTGAAACAGAAACCCCTTGTTGGCCTACAGGCTCTCCATCGCAATGGCATGAACGTCACTCCAAGAGTGCATTTTTAAAAAATTCATCAACCCGAGAGATCTCAAATCTTTCTCCATCACCACCCCAGCCCCACCTGTTTTCATCTCCTGCGCCTGCAAATACCCATTCCAGCTCTGCTTCTGGTTTTTGCCCCCCCGCTCTCCTGGTCCAAAAAGTCAAAGGGCTTATTATTTCAAATCTTAAAAAAAAAATATATGCCTTTATTCCCAAGATAGAGGGTAAAACACCATCCCAGTCCCCATATAGACACATCAACCAAGATGATTGATGCTCCAATCCCATTGGGATGATCGAGGTGTTTTCAGTAAATTCGTTGGTTTTACCCATTGGTTCTGCCCATTGATTGTGCTCGTTGGTTTTGCCACTACGGGGTCGCCTCTTCTTGAACTTATGTTTCCCTTATCTGCCCTTGAATCAGGTCTGATGAAGTTGTAAAGCTCTGGGGCGCTACCAAGATGAAGTTGGCAGGAAATTGCAAGAGGATTTCTGAAGGCATCCTCAGACGTCCCCCTATGAGCCAGCCAACAAAGAGCTCCAAAGTTGCAAATTTATGAACATTCATTCTATGGAGATTCACCCAAGGAAAACATTAAGATCCGCTGGCTAAATCCCCATTAATCATTATCGACACAAATCTGTCCCTGGCTCATCAGGGGGGGGTGCTTCTTGGATGATGAGCAAAAGATAGGTTTCCTGATCAACACAATACAGGATAGGGTCCCATGATCAACACAATGCAGAATGAGATTTGGGACCTATAGGCTATAAAGATGTTGGGTTTTCTCGAGAAAAAAGCGGGCAAAGAGAGATGTTTCGGATTTGAAGTTTAGATCTTCAAAATCTATGAGGTAAATTCGCATTGAATCATTATGGGTACAAATCTGTCCCTGGCTCGTCAGGGGGGGGCATCGCAGCTGATTCAGCTTTCACCTAGTCGTGCTGATGGATGGCCATAATCCTCTAGCAGCCAATTCAATCCAAACTGCTACAGACCCATCATACTGGTCACATGCCCTAACACAATGGCAAGAACGTCTTCGACCCCACCTTCTGCGGCAATCAAAACGGCTCTTTCAGGATGACGTTCTGCGATTTTAATATAAGCCTGATGAATTTTATTGTGAAAATTAATGCCTTTTTGATCAAATTTATTGCATGCCAGGTAATCGGCCCGCCGTCTTTCCAAAGCAACCAATGGGTCAACCTGCAAGATGAACGTCTTATCTGGAACCAGAATGCACCCAATAGATTGGTGCCACTGTTCGATCAAATCTATATCCAAGCCACCAACAATGCCTTGGTAAACCAAACTGGAATCGATAAAACGATCGCACAAAACCCACATACCCCCAGACAAAGCAGGCTGAATAACCGTGCGCACATGATGCCGCCTGGCTGCCAAAATCATCAGCATTTCCTCGATGGGGTCCAAGTCCAGCTCTTCGCCTACGATTGCGGCACGCAGCTGTTCAGCAAGGGGCGTTCCGCCAGGCTCACGGGTCAAGATGTGGGCAATGCCGTTGGTATGTAAAAAATGAGCGATGGCTTGAATTTGAGTGCTTTTTCCAACGCCTTCACCACCCTCTAGAACCAAGAACTTTCCCAAAGGAACATCTCCTTGTTCAGATTGCCCGCTCTGATTCAATGGGCTTGATGGGGTTCTGGCTAAAAAAGGCACCCCATTTTCATCCGAATCATGCCCCCCCTTTAATGGGCTGCGGTCAAACTGGCCCTTGAGATGGGGCGGGGTCATTTCTGCGATCTTTTCCCACAAGTCTGTAGTATGTGAAAGATCTCTGCCGTTTGACCCAACAGTGTCCGATAGATCCATCTTGTTTTCCAGACAATCCCATTGGACGCATCCTTTCCCAAAAACGTCCTTAGATTCAACAGGTCCAGCATCGTTTTTAGAAAGGCCAATGGATTGATCTGTGGACCCTACCAGGGCCCCAGTGTTTCTAGGTTCAATACATTCTTCTGGCATTTTTATCATGTTGCTCATGATCTTTCCTCCTTATAGATTTGCGCTTTCGTCCAGCATCAAAGGAAAGACATCTTCCCACGTACCCTCTGTGGCCGATTTTGAATATTCGGTGGCCCGAGATTCAAAAAAGTTAGAGTATTCAATACCACCCAACATATCATCCATCCATGGCAAGGGATTTTTTGAAATATTATAAAATGCAGGCATGCCCAGTTGCTCCAGACGGCGATCGGCGATATATCGGATGTAGGCGCACATTTCATCAATAGACAATCCCTCGATTGGACCCATTTCGAAAGCCAATTTGATAAAAGCATCCTCATGCTCCACCATTGTTTGGGCAATCATTAAAATTTGAGCCTGCAAACCCGGTGTCCATAGGCCAGGATGCTCGGCAAGAATGGCGTGAAACAGTTTGATCATAGAGTGAATATGAAGTGTCTCGTCGCGAATAGACCAGGTTACGATTTGCCCCATACCCCGCATTTTATTAAATCTGGGGAAATTCAATAACATGGCAAACGAGGCAAACAGCTGCAACCCTTCGGTAAAGGCACCATAAGCAGCGATGGTCAAGGCCAGACCCTTGATGGTATTGTCATCGCTTTGGAATTGCTGCATATAGTCCCACTTGTCTTTCATTTCCTTGTATTTCAAAAAAGCGCTATACTCTATTTCGGGAATACCCAAGCTGTCCAACAAATGGGAATACGCTGCAACATGTACAGCTTCCATATTTGCAAAAGCCGACAACATCATTTTAATTTCTGTTGGTTGGAAAATACGGCAATAGTAATTCAAATAGCAATTACCGACCTCGACATCCATTTGGGTGAAAAATCGAAAAATTTGAGTCAATAAATTGCGCTCTACCAGGGTCAATCGTGCGGTCCAATCTTTGATGTCATCTGTCATTGGGACTTCATCGGGTAGCCAGTGAATGCGCTGTTGTGTCAACCAAGCTGTGTAGGCCCAAGGATAGCTAAAGGGCTTGTATACAGGATTTCTGCGAAACAAAGGTGATTTGCTGTCCACAATGGTGGATATGTCGTCCGTATGCAGGACATTAGAAGGGGCCAGAGATTCAGAAGGAGGAAGGGACATGTTGATGATGACAAAAAATAGTATCCCTTATTTAACGATAATAAACCTGCCATCGTCAATCCGTAAACCCGGGATTTCCACCAAAAGCATTCTCGTTTTTTCCCAAAACACCCCTATTTATTTTTTAAAAATCTAGATATGATTAAAAAGTAAGGGGCACAATGTGTCCTTCATCGGGGCGTAGCGCAGCCTGGTAGCGCGCCTGCTTTGGGAGCAGGATGTCGGAGGTTCAAATCCTCTCGCCCCGACCATATATCGCCATTTTTTAGAAATCAAAGACCACGGTATCATTTTCTTTGGAAACAGAGGCCTATATCGTCATTTCTTTTCCTGTTTTTCAGACAATCGTCCCCTTTAGATGGTATTTCCAGAACCACAACACCAAAATAGAGAACCACAGCATTACTTTTTTCAGAAGTTTTGATCCATGGGATTTCTAGGGATGCAGCAAACTTATAGCTGCATCAAATCCGTATCTGTAGTAATTTTTTACAATTATGATACACAATGAATAGTATATAGTTTTTAATGATATTTTGAAAAATGATAAAAATTTCATATATTTCATATCTATTTTTTAAAAAATTACAGACTTGTTTTTTTGGACCATTGCCCTTCATGCAATGGTCCAAGCCCCTAATAGGGCTAATGATCCCAACCTCTGTGACTTACGGCAACGGGGCCACACTTCCCAAAAATCCCCATTCCTCTGTGTTGGAGCTCTTAAGTTTGTTTACTTCCCCGACTTTCATGGGACTCTTAACCATATCCTTAGTGTTTTCACCTAGTGTGCAGAAAAATCGATTCTCTTTTACCCAGTTTATGGAAAAAAGAATTGTGGTGACCCATATTTTGGGCAGAAATGATCACCTGGCTTGCTCTCGAAGAGATGGCAATGCCCATTCTGACGGATAAAGTCCCATCATTATCATATGCTACCAATATTACTGTAATAGTTTTTATAATACTCATGAAAATTTTTTATGATCTTTACATAAAATATTTTGTAATAAAGGGGGGCTCTAAACACTAAATTTATTGAAAATAATTTTCAATCCAGGGGCATCTCCTATGATCCATTTGAAAAAAGCATTTGGAGTGCAAATTTTGACTCAATTGTGGCGACTAATTTAATTCGAATTTTTATTATTACAATTGCATCGATTGCAGCGAATTTTTCATTGAACATTTGAATATTTTTTAATCATTGGGGCCATCAAGATATTGGCATGTTTGCAGAAATATCCAAACAACCCATCCTTCGAAAAAAAACCAAGCCTGTGTCAGATTCAAAGATGCGCCAGATCCAAGACTATACCAGACTGCGGGATAAGCCAACGGTCCCACATTTCTGCCCAAAATATTTCCACATCCCGTGGACCAATGTTTCCATCAATGGCATTCCAGCTTGCAAAGCAAATAATTTCCAACAATAAATTACATCCTGTGAGTCATTTTTGCCAATGACATTGAGCCAGTGCGCCAAACCTTTGCCAAATAATGAGCCCCATTTATCCTCACCACCCCCCCTTATCGCATAACCTCTCTTGCTTTTTTTCATAAATTCACGATATATTATTGTAAAAATGATGTATATTTAATTTTAACAATATAGTATGAAAATTAATTAAATATAAAATATTATCAGGAGGAAAAATTATGAAAGAAGGCACCCTTCCAAATAGAGCCCTTCTTGCCATGGTTCCAGCCTTGATGTGGGGTATTCCCATGGTCGTGCAGGCCAGATTGTCTGATTTTCCTAGCGCAGGATACGTTGCTTTTTTCCCAGGTTACGCCCTTTTCTATAGCATCATTGCCCTGACAAGCACCTGGATTATCCGCAAAAGACTGCCTCGTTTAAAGGCTGTGGAAATTTTCAAACCTGTTATTAAATCCACATTGTCTTCAACCTTGATAGGACTGGTTCTTTCTTTTCCGGCCTATTCACTTATTGGTACCACTTGTTTTGGCTTTTTTTATACGAATCAAGGCGTTTTTAGAGGGAATTTCAACATCACATACGAGGTCATTTTTGGCCTAATGTGGGGCCTTTTGTGGGGCCTTTTCTTGGCCATGGTTTCCTTTGCCATTGCTTTTAATTTGGAAAAAAAAGAACTCAGTAAGGCTTGGGAGGAGAATCATTGGAACGATCGGGATGTCACACTGGATCAAATCAGAAAAAGCTGCAGATACAGCACATTGGCATCCCATATTTTTTTTGCTGTTGCGGCCATAGTGGTACCCTTTTATCACAAGGATTTCAGCCCAACAAATAGGCCGTTGAAAGAGGTTTTTCCAAGTGTCACGGGCCGACCCAGCCGCCTGCCAGTATGTCATGACCCAAGGATAAAAAAACCAAGTCAGTCTTTCAGTCCTACAGAAAGGACAACAACGAAGGTTGTTGGACCGGCCAGCCCTATCAGCGAGGACAGCATAAGGGGCGATGGCCCAGTGGACAGCACAATGGAAGGCGACATCACAGCAGGAAGTGAAGTAGCGATGGGTGGCCTAGAAAACAGGCATGTGGACGATGGAAGATTCAATGAGGAAGAACCCGGCAACTCCTAAGGCTATCCTCCCCATTCCCATTCCGAAGGTATTGGATGAAATTCTTGCTGGCAGAAATTGAATTCAATCATACAGGCTTTGAAAAGGAATTTGAGAGATTTTAAAAAAAACATCTCGCAATCTTCTGTGACTGTGGCGGCTGCAGAGGGAAAAAACGGGAATATTCTGGATTGTCTTTTTCACAGTAAAATTGCCCAACATTGGCGATATAGATCACCACACTCAGATCCAGTCAGAATCAATCAAAATCGTTCCATACATAAGATTGTAAGGTGCCTTGTAAAGACAATGTATTGCTTCCATAGTTGGATCTGCCAAAGGGTTCTGACATAGGGTAGGTTCAAGAAATGTGGGTGGGAACAAAAGGAAAGCACAATTGGCTTGAGGTAAAAAACAGAACATTGAATCTATTTTAAACCGAATCAGCCAGGGAGAAATAGCCCCGCATTGATGCATCGAACAATGATCCTTAATGCCAAAAACTAGGATTAATGCATCGCATAATGATTGTAAGTGCTGAAAAAATAGCCAATATCCCTATTGTATCTAGAGATTTCTTGAGTAAAATCCGGACCAATTTTTTGACACTTGGTGCAAAAAAGAAAGGCCCGAAAGTCATAAATTAGACGGCTTTACGAACCTCTCACAGACATTGAATTTGAGCTTAGGCAGAGCTTTTGGGCTGCCAATATTTGCTTTACCCCGCGCAAAGCCATTTTAGACATATCTTCTATGACGGACAATGATACTGGGTAGCGCTGTACATTGAGGTCCATCCCCACAATTTGCTCGTCAGAACTGCACATAAAGTCTCCAATCACTTCTGCTTGTTCCGCTTCTTGATGATCTAGATCGATAACCATCTCGCCTTTTATAATTCCGCAGGAAATGCCGGCAACAGGACTGATGAGTGACAGTTTGGATGGTAATAATGTTTTCCACTTGCTCAAAGCCAAGGCTGCGGCTACAAATCCCCCGGAAACACAAGAGGTTTTAATGGCCCCTTCGGACTCTAGGACATCGCAATCTAGGTATATCCCTACTTTTTTTAAGACATCACAGCCCAATGCTACGGACACGCTCTGATGGATGGCTTTTTGAATGTCTCTAGTCTCAAAACTAGATGCTACAGACTCCCTGGAAATGCGTGGATATTCTGAACTGGGCAATTTTCCAAAACTTACATGCAGCCCAATGTCATCTGTATCCAAGCGGGCCGTGCACAAAATATGGGTATTGCCTGCCTTAATCGCACAGGACCCGTCGGCAGATCGTGTGACATTGGGTGTAAGGGTAACCTCGCGAATAGCATGTGCCAGTCGTGCGCCTTGACGGATAAGCATTTGAAAAAAATGGAAAAAAGAATCTTGACAATATCTATAACATGAAACACATGTGGAGAACAATGATTTTTTAAAAAAATTATCAGAGTACATAGATAAACACGAAAAATATATGTTATAGTTCCAAAATAAGGGTCAATTCAAATGCCCGGTTTTTTGTCCCGTCCTCGCAAACATTCGCGCCCCCATCCCATCGAATCTCACAAACCGAAGAAAAAAAAGAGATGGTCTTGCTTTAAGATAAGTGCCATTCTTAGGTGGTTATTTTTAATGGCCATTTGGGGCAGCCTGTTTTTAACCGCAATTGTTTTATGGTTTGGTTCCGATTTACCCAATATCGATGGATTGGTCCACCTTTCTCGTCGTCCAAGTATTGAAATATTTGATATCAATGGGCAGCCTTTGGCCAGTTATGGGGATTTTTATGGTCGACCTATCGCCGCAGAGAACCTGCCTTCCCATGTTATTCATGCTCTTTTGGCCATAGAAGATCGTCGATTTTATCAGCATATGGGGGTTGATCCCATCGGAATAGCTCGGGCTTTTTACACCAATTTAAAGGCAGGGCGTGTTGTACAGGGAGGCAGCACCATTACCCAGCAATTGGCGAAAAACTTTTTACAAAGCAAGAAAGTCTACTCCCATACCGATCGATCTTTGCATCGAAAAATATCAGAAGTACTGCTGGCGTTTCAAATCGAGCGGCGCTTTACCAAGGCGCAAATTTTAACCATGCACCTGAATCGTGTGTATATGGGTTCAGGCACCTGGGGCCTAGATGCTGCGGCCTTAAAATATTTTGGTCGATCTGCACAAGAACTTAATTTATACGAATCGGCCCTACTGATGGGATTGCTTCAAGCGCCTTCTTTTTACTCTCCGGTACGCAATCAAGCACGATCGGAAGTACGGGCTCAAAAAGTTTTAGATGCCATGGTTCAAGCTGGATTTATCGGAGAGGACGAGGCCTTGGCGGCCATGGCTATGCCATCATCTTTGGCCACCACTGCGCGTCAAAATTCTGGCCGATATTTTACAGACTGGATCATCGACGAATTACAGGAAGTTGTGGATACCCAATCCCAAGATCTTCGAGTCACCACCACCCTAGATCTCAATGTTCAACGCATAGCCGAGCGCCAAGCTAAAAAAGTTATGGAGATCTATGGAAAGTCTTGGAAAGCCGATCAAACCGCCCTGGTGTCCATGGATGCTCGGGGTGCCATTCAAGCCATGGTTGGGGGCGTCGACTATCAAAACAGCTCTTACAATCGCGCTACCCAGGCTTTGCGTCAATCGGGATCGGCTTTTAAATACTTTGTATATTTGGCTGCACTGGAAGCTGGATATTCCCCAAATTCTCGCATTGACGACCGCCCCATCAGCTTTGGAAAGTGGACAGCTAAGAATTTTCGCTATACCTCGACGGGATCCATCAGTCTTCTCAACGCCTTTTCCAAATCTGTTAATGCTGTGGCCATCCGTTTGGCTGTTCGGGTAGGTATCCCAAGAATCATTCGAATGGCCCGAAAAATGGGCATTGAATCGCCCATTCCAACCCAGTCTCAAAATTATACTTTGGCACTGGGAACATCTGGGGTTCGCTTACTGGAAATGACTGGGGCTTTTGCCGTTATTTTGAACGATGGTCACGCTGCGCGCCCCCATGGCATCGCAGCTGTTCACAATCGCGATAAAAAATGCCTGTATCGGCATAAAAATGAGCGCACAGATCCAATACTGGAATCCAATGTCGTGCGGGATATGAAAACCCTTCTTCGCCAAGTCTTTATTTCGGGTACAGGCAGATTGGCCAATATTGGCTCTGTGCCACTGATGGGGAAATCTGGTACGTCCAATAAAGGTAAATTGGATCGGGATTTGTGGTTTATTGCCATGACACCCCAGTGCGTAACAGGGGTATGGACGGGATGCGATAATGAAAAAGGCATGCCGCATTTGTCCAACGGTTCCCCATCTCTGCATTTATGGAAAAGCTTTAATGCTGTTTTGTTGCACTATTTAAAGAATCCAAAGGATCCTGCTTGGGAAGATTCCGAAGGTCATCCCAATGAGTCTAAGTGGGCTGCTTTGGGCAAACCTGGTAAACGCGTTTCCAGCAATCTCAACGAAGATGTGGAGGATGACGACGACGACGAAGATGAGGGCGACGACGACGAGGATGGTGAGGACGAGGATGATGCCCGCGGGCCCAATGTTTCGCCCATTAAAAAGCCAACGGCATCTGGAGAAACAAAACAGACAACTGCATCTAGAGAAACAAAACAGACAACGGCATCTGAAAAAACAAAACCACTGCTGCTGATACAAAAAGGTGCCCATTTGGATGATGATGGAGATGTAGAGGATGATGATGAGGATGAAAAATATGGGAATAACGTGACACCCATTAAAAAGCCAATTGCATCTGAAAAAACAAAGCAGACAATTGCATCTGAAAAAACAAAACAGACAACGGCATCTGAAGAAACAAAACCACTGCTTCTGCCAAAGAATGCCTATTTCGATGATGATGAGGATGTGGAGGATGACGAGGGTGATGATGATGAGGATTCGGCTTACCAGGATTGATTTGGGGTAGAGCAATGACCGCCAATCATTCCAACTTCAATCTAGCTTAATGTGCCCGGCCGAATGCGCCCCAGTATGCCATCGCCATTCCCCCACTGAATCAAAAGTTGCTCCATCAATCCATTGTGCAGAAATTGACCCCCACAAAAATTTTGTATGTAAAAATTAGGCCCCACAAAAATCATATGCGCTGGATAGTTTATTTGAAAAATGCAAAAAATAGCAATCCTGCATGCAGGATACAATCTGATCTCTTGTATTGGATGCACAATGCATCCATTTCCAAGTTACGGATATTTTATTCCATAGTGCGGTCAATGCCCATTCATTGCACAAATACAACGTCCAATTTTCCAAAGACAGTCAGGTTGGTATGCAATATTTATGAAAAAGGGCCACAATTCTGCCCCAACGATGCCCCCTCCTTAAAATACGAGGCATTGTAAAATAGGCTTTACTGGTGAAAATGGTGCTGTCTTGTGTCTGTAATCCTAAACGGCTTGTCCTCTTTGAAACACCAAAACGGATATGCAGGCTGCAGTATCCCGTAATGAGAAGGTCGAAATCACTTTAGGTCAACCAAATCAAGTTATGGAATGGCATGAAACCATGGGATCATCTGAAATGGGGCAAAATTTAAGATCTATAATTGAATTTAAAATATAAAAAAGGCAACGATGTACCGTTGATGCATGATTGCAATGGACCATTGGCTCCTCATTACATTGTAAAATGAAAAGGAATGAATGAGCAAATGGTTATAAATAGTGGACTTTACTCAGGATCTTGCAAGGGTGCGATGAAGGGCACCCTTCCAAGACGGTAGCCAGCTGTACATTCAAATTTGTATTTATTGGGCAGCTGACAGGCAATGTAGGAGTTTCTATTCCTCATAGAACTTTGAGGCCCACTGCTTTCCAAACTGATTTCTTATGAATCTGGAGGCCCATTACTTTCCAGACTGGTGTGTTGAAATTTGAGCCGTATAGGTAGCCTCAGCCATAACTTTACCAGAAACAATGGCTCGACCATAAAAACGCCAAACCATACCCCTCTGGTGCCTCTTTTCAACTTGCAGGCGCAAGGTATCCCCAGGCATAACGGGGCTTCGAAAACGTGCATCTGAAATGGACATGAAATAAACGTAGGTTTCTTGATGGGTAATGCCCAAAGAATGCATGACCAGTGCTGCAGCCGTTTGTGCCATGGCTTCAACGATTAAAACACCTGGCATTACAGGCCTTCCTGGAAAGTGTCCTGCAAAAAATGGTTCATTGATGGTCACATTTTTAATTCCAATGGCGCTGGATCCCTTGACAATGTCTTCCAGTCGATCTAGCAATAACATGGGATAGCGATGTGGAATGACCCGCATGACGCCATCAATTGTTAAATTTTCCAGAATATTCTCGTCCGTCACAGCACTGTGAGAAGCGCTTAAGTTTTCGCTCATCATCTGATCCATAGTGTATTTTTTCATACATCTTTCATTTTACCAAGACGGGTCGCCTGTGGCCATCCCTTTTGGTTCTTTTTTTCACACAATATCCAACATAATGGCTCCATGATGCTCTGGAAAGGTGGGGCCAAAGGATATGTGCATAAAAAAACTACATACTGGCTCTCTCTGGCTGTATTGAGGGCAGGATGCATACAACTCATCCTGCCTAGAGCATTTTTTCAAGGTTGACTTCCTGAAAGTGCTTCTTTTGCATCCAAGGGGTCCCCTATAGAGCGTAAAGTTATGGATGCAGAAGATGATACTGTATAGGGAAAAATACGGAATGGCGCCCGTTTGGATTGATGACGCACAAAGGAAAAGAGCCCCACTGCTTCCTTAGGATACGAAACACCCGTATTTGGGGGAAAAAAGAAAGTGCTGTGCCCATGGGCCAGATGCACTTTGATTCGTACGGATGGTTGATGCAACCTCAAACCTGAGGAAATATAAGGGTTTTCCTCACTGCGACCCAGTCTTTTTCCTGTGATGGGTTCCGGAATTTCCAAGCTGTCGATCTTTTCAAAGGACTCTGGCACGTAGGTTAAATTGATATCTCCGTGACCGCAATAAATGTCGGTTTGCCCCATTAGCCCCTGCACATTCATCTTGGCTTGTCCAGCACGCACCTGCATTCGTGAAATTTTTCCATGTCCAGCAATATCAATTGATCCGCCAGAAATTTCCATCTCTGCAATCAGGTGAGCTATTCCAGCCTTCACAAAACCACCCTCCAAAACCACACGTACACCGTTGGGCACCGTGATTTTTCCATGCAAAGCACCATCGCTACCCTCGCTTACAATGAGACAGGTTCTTTTTTTACTCAATACAGCTGTTCCTGTGGTCTGCAAGTCAAAATTATCACTGTCTTTGCCTTCTAATTCCACCTGAATGTCCCCGCCCTTGATGACCACCATGGTGACATCTCCCTTGGGAATTGTTTGACCGCGCATCTGAGATTTTTCTTTCCTGCCAGACATTTTTTGAGCAATTCTTTTCAAAAAAGATGGACGTTTCCCGATTTTTATACTGTTTTTTTCAAAATAAGCAGAATTGTTCGCATTGGTTTCATGGGGCCCAGCATGCTCTGTTTCACCAGGTGTACGGTTGTTGGGTGCAGCCAGTGGATCAGTCACGGTGGACGGGATGGCTGGGCGTGCAGAATCAGATGCATGAATCTGGTCCTGTTTGTCGGATGCATCGTACCCTGACAGTGAATCTTGAGCATACATGCTGGAAGATATGGGTGTGCATAATGGAAAAATGACCTTAAAAAAGGACACCAAACTTTTTTGAAACAGCGGAATTCGCTTTTTTGGTGCACTCTTTTTTGCCAATCTTGGATCGCTTAATTTCATCATCGACAGCCCTCCTCTTTTTATAAAGGATTCTTCAATCCATGTTATTGAAGAATATAATACGCGTTTTTACCCATTTCCCCAATAGAGGAAAACGACACAGACCCTTTTCAAATGGTATCATCCTTGAAAATTTACTTACGGGCCATTGGCGATTTTCACTTACGGGTATTTGTTTTTGCCCAAAACCCATAATGCTTAATGCCCAAAGGTCAGCATGCTTCAGGATCAATGCGGTCTCCTCTATTGGCAATCTGTTGAAAAGATCTGCACAATCCAATCTTGTACCCAAGGCATAAAAAGGGGCATGAACCAGAAAGATTAATGTCCCTGGCACATGCCCATGCTTTTTTTTCAGAAAAGCCACCTATGAAGCTGTCTTTTTCAACCTCTTGTAAAAATTATCCATCAGATGATGGTGCCAAATTCCAAACCTTGATCAAGGGGCTGGTAGGATCCACCATCCAATAAGAACATTCATCAGAAAGCTGTTGAAAACTTAAAGCTTGGATAGGGGGCCTAGAAGTCCATACCACCCATACCGCCCATACCGCCACCCATACCGCCATGTGGGGCTGAGGATTCTTTGGCGGGCTTTTCACTGATCATGACTTCTGTAGTGATAAACAATCCTGCAATAGATCCTGCATTCTGCAGGGCCAAACGCACGACTTTTTTCGGATCAATCACGCCCATTTCCACCATATCGCCATAGACATCTCTGTAGGCATCATAGCCATAATTCATGGCATTTTGTTCCAATAATTTTTGAACAATAACGGCGCCTTCTTTGCCTGCATTTTCAGCAATTTGGCAACAAGGGGCTTGCAGAGCTTTTAGGACGCACTTCATTCCAAAGGTGTAGTCGTTTGAAAAGGCAGTATGCTCTTGTGCTTGAGGCTTGGTGATATCGGCAATATAGGCACTCAGCGCTTTGCCAGCATACAACAAGGCCACACCACCGCCTGCAACGATACCTTCTTCCACAGCTGCACGTGTTGCATGAGCCGCATCATCCACGCGATCTTTTTTCTCTTTCACTTCGGCTTCTGTGGCCCCACCAACCCGGATAACGGCTACACCGCCAACCAATTTGGCCAATCGTTCTTGCAATTTTTCACGATCATAATCAGATGTTGTGTCTTCAATCTGGCGACGAATCAAGGTGCATCGGCCGGCAATGGCATCCTTGCTGTTGCCCATACCACCTTCAACAATGGTGGTGCTGTCGCGATCGATGACAATGCGTTTTGCCCGACCCAAATCCGTAAGTTGCACTTTTTCTAAGGTCATCCCAACTTCTTCAGAAATCACGCGACCGCCTGTTAATACGGCGATGTCCTCTAAAATAGCCTTGCGACGATCACCGAATCCAGGTGCCTTTACAGCAACGACTTTTAAGCCAATGCGAATTTTATTGATGATCAATGTGGCCAAAGCCTCGCCCTCAATATCTTCTGCGATCAGCAAACAAGACGCACCCTTGCGAACCAATTCTTCTAAAATAGCAGAAATGGTTTGCAAAGAGCTGATTTTTTTATCACACAACAAGATGTATGGATTTTCCAGCTCACAAATCATTTTTTCAGAATTGGTGCAGAAATAAGAGGAAATGTACCCACGATCAAACTGCATGCCTTCGACCACATCCAATTCAGTGGTCAATGACTTGGCCTCTTCAACCGTAATAACGCCCTCATCCCCAACACGTTGCATGGCTTCGGCAACAATAGAGCCAATTTCTGGATCGCTGTTGGCTGAAATGGTGGCAACTTGAGAAATTTTATGAGCATTGCCCTTAATCGTCACACTATTTTTGTGCAATTGTTCGATCAGCAGCTCGATGGCTTTATCCATACCGCGCTTGATTTCCATACGATTCATGCCTGAACCTACCCCCTTGACCCCTTCTAGGATCAACGCTTGGGCCAAAACAGTGGCCGTAGTCGTCCCATCACCAGCAGAATCTGCTGTTTTAGAGGCAACTTCACGCACCATTTGGGCACCCATATTTTCAAAACGATCTGATAACTCAATTTCTTTGGCCACTGTCACGCCATCTTTAGTTACCCGAGGGGCGCCAAAGGATTTTTCAAAAATGACATTGCGGCCACAGGGTCCCAATGTCGATTTGACGGCATCGGCCAGAATGTTTATTCCGCGCAAAAAGCTGCCCTGAGAATCCTTAAAACGAATATCTTTTGCTGCCATGGTTTGTTTCTCCTAATATGAATACTTGTTTTCTAAATCAATGTCCCACCCACAGGTTAGGCAGAGGGTGCGTTCAAAATGGCTAAAACATCGGATTCTTTCATAATCACAACATCCACACCATCAATTTTAGTTTCCGTTCCAGACCACTTTCCAAACAAAACGTGATCCCCCACCTTGATATCCATGGCCATTAAAAGGCCCTGTTCATTCCGTGCACCTGGACCTACAGCCATGACTTCCCCTTTGATGGGCTTCTCTTTGGCCGTATCGGGAATGATCAATCCGCCTGCTGTGACATCCTCGCTCTCTAATCTCTTAATAACAATGCGGTCATGCAATGGACGCAATGAGAGAGAAAAATTGGACATATGGGGTCTCCTTTTCAGTAAGATGATGAATTAGCAGTGCCAGACAGCGAGTGCTAATTTTGCTTATTTTTAACACAATAGGGCCCCTCTCTGCAAGAGGCCCATCCCTAAACCAACTTCCAAATCAACGGCATGCATCAGAGCCAGTGGCCACAGAATCATGGTGATCCAAGAGCCAACGAACCAATAACTGCACCCCAAAAGCACTGCCCCCACGGGGACACAGCACAGTTTCTTTTCCAGCCATATCTACACCGGCAATATCCAAGTGCGCCCATCTTTGATCTTTTTTGACAAAACGTGCTAAAAATTGAGCCGCCGTACTGCTGCCTGCACCAAACCCCGGACCGGAAATATTCTTCATGTCGGCACAATTGCTGTTCATGGCTTCGTCGTATTCTTTGTGCAATGGCAATGGCCACAAAGCCTCCCCTGTTTTTTCACCCGAGGATACCAATTGTGAGACTAAATCATTGTGCCTGCTGAAAACTCCTGCATAGACTGGGCCCAATGCAGCTCGCACAGCCCCTGTTAAAGTAGCTATATCAATAATCACAGAGGGTGAAAATTCTCCCTCAACATAGGTCAAGGCGTCCGCCAGAATCAATCGTCCTTCGGCATCGGTATCCAAAACCTCAATGGTTTGCCCCGATAAAGAGGTCACAATATCGCCCGGGCGCTGGGCAGAACCCGACGGCATGTTTTCCACCAAGGCCAAAACCGCCACCACATTGACGCATGCTTTTTGCAGTGCCAAGGTCCGTACAGTGGCAGCAACCACCACCGCACCGGTTTTATCCAATTTCATTTCCCCCATATTATTCGATGGCTTGATGGAAATGCCTCCAGTATCAAAAGTCACGCCCTTGCCAACCAAAGCAACCATGGGAACATCCGCACCAGCGCCACGCCACTCGGCTGTAACCACATAAGGTTTATGGATGCTGCCTTGAGCCACCCCTAAAAGTGCCCCAAACCCCTTCTTTTCCAAGGCTTCTTGATCTAAAACATTCACCGTAATGCCTAAATCTTTAAAGGCATCCACACAACGCATAAAATGTTCTGGTGTAATATCGTTTCCAGGGCGGTTGGCTATGTCTCTTGCCCAATGGACGGACTGTGCCAAATGATGATCTTGTGCCCGCTGTTTTTTGAAATCTTCATCTTCGGCATGGACTGTGACGATTACCGCTTTTTTGCATCGTGGGGGCAGAGGTCGCGCTGCTGTATGAAAGCGCTCTAAACGCCAGGAAGACACCTCGCAACCATAGGCTGCAGCTGCAACCTCTTCCCAAGACAAGGCATCAAGAATCAGGGCACCAACGCGATCAGCTGGAACGGCACGAAGCAACTTTGCGCCCAGCTCTTGCCAACCTTTTAATGTGTCCGGGTGATTGGCAGCCATAACCAAAATATTTGGTGATATAAAAATTTTTTCCCCCTCTTTGATGGCGCAGTGCTTTAAAGCATCTCTTACCAGAGGGGCGCATGCCTGGGTATCTGCACAAGTTAATGTACCATTGGAAAAAAAACCCACCACCTGAAGGGCGTTTTCAGGACTTTGCAAGGCCAAAGCACAGGTAAAATCTGGGGTAAAATCTTGTTTTGCCTCATGTAGGCATTTATTTTTGAGCATTTTTTAGTATTTTTAGAGGATCTTTTTTCAGAGTACGACAATTGAAGTGCGTCAAGCAACAAAACGAAGTGCATCAAGTTAGAAAAAGCTCTTGGGGTAAATTTTTTCACACCCATAAACTTTTGTAAAAAACATTGGTCATGGACACAAATGGTGTTATATTGAATACATAGATTTTCAAAATTATGTATTATGGCCTACAAACCCACTGTTATTGATCATTTCGAGAATCCCAGAAATGTTGGAACGATGGATACGGCAAATCCAAATGTTGGAACAGCCATGGTTGGCGCCCCAGCCTGTGGCGATGTCATGAAATTACAGATTTTGGTGGATAAAATGGGCGTGATCACTGAGGCCAAATTTAAAACTTTTGGATGTGGATCAGCCATTGCTTCGGCATCGTTGGCCACAGAAATGTTGCGTGGCAAGACTCTGGACCAGGCGGGCGCCATTAAAAATACAGACATATCCAACGAGCTGTCCCTGCCCCCTGTTAAAATGCACTGCTCCATGTTGGCCGAGGATGCCATCCGATCGGCTATTTTGGATTATCAGAAAAAGAATACATGCGCAGCGCCATCAGCCTAACATCCGACGCCACAAAAGAGTTGCTGCGATTGCTGGATCAGCGCCCAGAGCATGGGGTTCGGATTCGTTTGCGCACACGCGGTTGCTCTGGCCTCAGCTATGTCTTGGAATATGTTGATCGGCCCAACGTCGAAGAAGAAAATATCGCCATTAATGACCGGTATTTTTTATACGTTCACACCAAGGCTTTGCTGTTTTTAGTGGGAACAGAGATGGATTACCAGGAAACGCCTACTCGAAGAGGCTTTGTCTTTCGAAATCCCCACGAAAAAGGGCAATGTGGGTGTGGGGCTTCTTTTCATGTATGATTCCATTGATTCCCATGTCTGATTTAAAGAAAACCACCATAAATGCTTTTTCAAAGCTGGATATACCAGAATCTTTTGACATTTGCTTGATTTCTCTGGAACGGCATTACGAGCAGGCCCAACGCCAGGTGCATCCTGATTTGTGGTCATCAGAAATTGGAAAACGTTTGGCGACCGAACTGTCTGCCGAATGCACCCAAGCCTATCAGATCTTGCGCAGCCCTGAAAAAAGAGCAGAGCACCTGTTGCAATTGGCTGGTCATTGGCCACTGCCATCTTTTCCAGACCTGTTCCAAGAAACATTCTCTTGGTATGAGGCTGAACGCCAACCAAATGCCCATGATTACCATCAGGTCCATGTGGCCTTTGCCTCAGCGTGGAATGAATCAGATGTCGTTTCGGCTCAACGGGCCTATTGGTGGATGATGGCATTGGGCCAGATTCACCGCAGTTTTTCCGGCTGATTTGAACATACACAGTTGGGGATCTTCTCTAAATTTTATCCACTATGTTGCCATATATTTTGCCATATGGATCTTTTACAATAATTAAACTATACTTTTCCAATATCTTAAAATCATAGGCATTGAAATGGTGAAAATGAAAAAAATCCTGTGGATATTGGTTCAGATCTTGTGCATAAGGCCATGTCATGTATGGCCTGTGGAAAATATTAACGGGTTAGATCAATCATCCAAATTGGTTCAATCAAAAAATAAAAATGAATCTTATTTACAATATGGAAAACTTACATCTTCCAATTCAAAAATTTTGGATAAATTAACTTTAAAAATTTCAAAAAAATACAATAATTTTCATGATTTTGAATCCAATCTAGAGGTCAAGGAATTCTGTGAAAAAATAAAAGACTTTTTAAAAAAATCAACAATCCCAAAGTGGGCTAGGGGCACTGCTGTCAACGTATTGCGGCATAAAGCTTTGTTGGAATACATAGATATAAGGAATATTTCACCTTGCTGCAATATCAAAAAAACCTTAATTGAAAAAGAATTCATTTTTAAACAAGAAATAAATATGGCTAAATATTTATCAGGGATATATTGTGAAGAACTAGAATCAAAATTAGATTCCAAATACAATGAAATGCATTGGATCTTATTTCCAGGATCGGAAGAAGAGGTGCCCTAAAAATCGCCAGAAGAAAGGGCACCAAGGCAAGAATCGGGAGAATGCCTTCCTGGGATTCCATGGAGGATCTTAAAAAGTTCCAAGGTTAATCCTATTTCGGCCCAGGGCACGATACGTTACAGAGGGGGTGGTTACCCCCCCTCTCCATATGGCTTGATTTCTGCGAAATGGCACAGATTTTCGAGAAATCTCTTCCAGGCAGAAAGCAAAAAAACAGCATTCAACACCCCCATCTCATTTTTTTTAGAAAATTAGAAAAATTTTGCCCTGAAAACCGGGGTAAAAATACAGATCAAGTCTAACTATGGGACAAGAAATGGCAACAGATGGGAATGCAGTGGAAATTTTATAGAGGGGGAAAATTCTTGCTCATGGTGAATCAAAGCTGCACCCAGTCAACATCAAAGTGGGACAAAACCAATACGACGATTGGCAGAATTTTTTATTGCTGTATTTTGCATATCTGAAATGCAATTTTAATAATTGTGTTTACATTGAAACAAATTGTTTTTTGGATCACAGGAATCTGGGCCAAACGGCCAAGTTAGGGATCTTGGGAATGGGGCCTTGTTTTTTCAGAGCCTGGATATGGTCAAGCCATGGCCCCAAGTTGAAGGTTTGCCCATTGCCACCTTTGTTGCCCACTATGCCCATGATTCACCATGTGGTCCTGACTCCTATGGGCTTATTTTTTAAAATCCTCAATATTGCCAGCTTCTAGGTCTAGATCATTGTTGACCGCCTTAATTCCAGTATCAGCCTCTTTGTCAAATGCAGCTTTGCTTACCAATATGGCGCCATTTTCAAATTTTGTGGCAACATCCCGAACCCCCGAATCTTCCGGATTTGCCTTAACCGAATCATCGATCATTGTTTTCATTCTGGATCTACCCAATTCGTGAAGCATTTTTGCACTAGAAAAGTCACGCCCTATATCGTTGGACATTTTGTTGTGGTATCCATCCAGATGATCAATCAAATCCTCTTTTGGACCAGCATGGATGGATGCGCCCAAACACAGGACCAGGCTTAAAATCATATAGTTTTTCATTTTGAAAATCCTTTTATTAAATTAAATTTTTGCACAATTATTTGCACAACACTATATTACAATAAATAACATTAAATATAAGTAAATTTAATATCTTAAAAAATAAATTTGTTTGTAATAATTTTTGGCATTACGATCAAATGGATATTCCAGGTTTTTTTCACCGAAATGGGTGGGAGGTGAGAGGGATCAATGAGGGTAATTCCAACTGCTCCTAAATTACAACCTCTTCATACTGAACTTTTTTGAATCGGTGATACCGAAAAATTGCCAATTATTTTAACTTTATTTTAAAATAATTCCTTTAAATATAGATTAAGTGCAAAAATAAACAATATACAAATGAAAAATTTATTAACCATAATCTTGTTATCAGCGGCAATACTGCCTAGCAAACCCATTAAAGCTATTGAGAGCACCAGTTCCATTCAAAAACGAAAGGCTGAGGAAAAAGCTATTTTGGAAGTCCTGGCCACAGCTTACGATATGTTTACTAGGATATCGAAGGGAGATTATGAGGCATTCAAAACAACATGGGCGAAATCATTTACAGAGGCCAAAGATCCCACTTACCGCCGTAGCATTGAGGATTTACTCACAGCATTCTCAAGCACTTCGCAGGAGGAGTTCGCAAGTGATTTCAGTTTAGGCGAAAGAAGTATTATTTTTACCTTTGCTCAACAAATTGCAGCATTAGTTGACTCCAACGTTGACGCTCATTTTCACTCAAATGCAATTGCAATTCATAGAAAATTAAACAACATTCGATTGAGGGAAATAGAAAAAAAAGATTATTTGTCTAATGAAGAAAAAGATTTATACGATAATGAAATGAATCGAATACTCTCGGAACAAAATAATATAGGGAATGGGTTTAATGATTTATATGAGGCGCCTGATTTGGAAAATCTGAAGGATGAAACAAAAGCCAAATATGAAGATGTCATGAAGAAGGCAGCCTCCACAGATGCCCAGCAAAAGATGAAGGAAGCCCTCGCCAAAAAACAATTAGCCCAAAAAAATCAGCCTACAGGATCGGTCCAGATGGCCCCTAGCAAAAACAAGGACAAAGAACCTGAAAAAAATGTCCAAGAGGAAGATCCGGAAATGGCTGAAGCTATGAGGCGGAGCCAAATAACAGCGGCAGAAGAAAAAAATAGGAGGGATCAGGAAGATTTAGATTCAGCTAATGTGCAAATGGAGAATATGGCGTTGGCTGAATCAATAGAGTCAGAGCGGGAAAGGCAAGAAATGGCTGAAGCATTGAAGAAGAGCAGGGACGATTTTTGATTTTCAATAAATCTTAATAGCGTTCATTCAATAGAATAAATCTGACAAAATTAAATGCAGTGCAAAAAATAAATTGCTGGGTAAGGTAATGAAAAGCAAACAATAACAGTCACTGAAAAAACGGTGGCAGATGGCCTCCACCAGGGCCTGCCCAGCATAGATTGAGGCAAATCAAAAATTTGAGACAAGTCAAAAAATAAGGGCAATTAAAAGCAGATCCGTAGGGCCACCAACCCATCAATCTAGAGCCCGTGCAACTGGCAAAGACAGCGGCACCAAGTCCAACAACAAAAGAGCATTCCGTGAGAGGTCCCACACCAATGTAATCGCAAGGAGCGTGCTATAACCTTGAAGATTCTGATCCTGGAAATACTGAGGCCCGAGATATAGATATAGGTAAGAACAAGGTACATAAGAACAGAGGGCACTGGGAAAGATCCGAGTAAGGGGGCTGGGTAGAAAAAATAGATCTTGAGACAAAACGGAATAAAGGTGAGATGGTGGTATTTTTGAGATTAGAAGTAGAGGCCCCAGTAAATCGAAAAAAGAAGTCCAAAAGACTGGCCATATTTTCAGAAAAATTTTTCAGGCAATGTTATTCCAATGCTCGTGTTTGTCTAAATAATTCAAAACATATTGCTAGAATATTCCAACCGGTCATGGATTCCAAGACAAATATCCCAATGGGAACACCCTCTAAAATATTTTTCTAAAAATTGACTTGCTTGTTCCGGACAATGCATGATACTATTTTTTGTAGGGGCGATTAGCTCAGCGGCAGAGCGTCTCGTTTACACCGAGAGGGTCGATGGTTCAATCCCTTCATCGCCCACATTCCAAATTTTTTACAATACCACTTGCCATATTTTATTCAATATCATGGCACTATTGGGATGAGTGATGCCATATATAGATGGTATGTTCGGATGATGCATTCTTTTGGAAAAAGATTTTTGTTGAAACACATCTGTGGCAAAACATTCCTGTTGCAAAGGCATCTGTTCCATCCCGAAAATATGCTGTTTGATACATTCCTCTTGCAAAGACATCTGTCAATGACCCACCTCCACCGTTGTCTTACTGTTGGGCTGCGTGCCTCCCCCCCCTATTAAACACCCTGCATTTTTCTAAATTTTTTCTGCGCTAGAATGATTGAAAGCTGAATACAGGTCCCGATTTTTCCATCTTTCTATGTTCCGAGGTGGTCTTTTCAGATTTCTTTCGACCATTTTTTCAGTAGAATCATGACAAATCCTCATTGGATCCCCCTTGTTCCCATCTGTAGACCTTGTTTGCTCTGAACATAAATTCACACCATCCCCCTCCTTCCCAAATCCATTGATTGCCTGGAAGGCTGGCCAGGATTGATGGTCCTGCCAACCAGGTTGTTTTCAAATATTGGGGGTAATTTTAAAGTTAAGCCTCCCCCAGTTTCTAGACGGCCGGTTAAGACTTGCAGAACGGGTCCCCATGCCCCTTGACCCCACCCATTAATTAATTTTTATGGTCCAATTTTGTCAAAAGATCCATGGGATTTTTTAAAAGCTCATGACAATCTTTTTTTTACCACTTTCCTTTTATGGCCCTATCAAGGACTGCGCCCTATCTCACTTATCCGAAAAAGCAAAAATAATAATCTTTGAAAAAGTCTTTTTATACGGATCCATCTAGGGTACAATTACTTAAAACCTCTTCCCATTGCCCTATGCCTCAGGAATTACTTACGTTTTTAGCTTTGTTGGCCACTGTTTTGGGATCATTTGTGATTTGTCAAAAAACCAGAGTCAGTATTGCCATTGGCTACCTATTATCTGGCATTGTTTTGGGTCCATTGGGGTTTGGATTGTTTGAAAAAACACCATTTTTATCTATTTTGGGGCAAGTTGGACTGCTGCTATTTTTGTTTACGGTGGGTCTGGAAATCCCCTTTCACCGCATTCGTGCATTGAGGCGCTATATTTTCGGATTTGGCCTTGTCCAAGTTTTTGCAACCAGTGGCGTGCTATTTTCCATCACCCAATTTCTTATGCCCTGGGATACAGCCTTAATTTTATCCATCGCCCTGTCTTTTTCCTCCACAGCCGTGGTGGTCCAACTGCTGTCAGAGCGCTATGAACTCACCACTCAATCCGGGCGAACGGCACTATCCATTTTGCTGTTTCAAGATATAGTCGCCATTGGATTGTTCATGATGATGGGTTTGTCTGCGGCACAAAATACCGACATTTGGTCTGCTGTTGGCAAGGGTGCATTTGGACTGGTTCTATCCGTTGGATTGGGATTCCTTCTAACCCGCGTCACGGAAAAAGCCCTAGGACTATACAGATACAGCGAATATATCACATCTTTTGTCATTTTAATGTTGCTTGGTTTCAGTTTTTTAACAGAATGGTTTCATTTATCATCGGAATTGGGGGCCTTTATTGCGGGTATTGCCATGGCCAGCACCCATTGGCGCCATCAAATCAGCATCGAATTGCATCCTTTCAGAACTCTATTTTTGGCCTTATTCTTTATTGTAATGGGTCTGGAGATTCAAGCTTGGCCACCCCTCAGCTCGTTGGGTTGGATTCTCAGTGGTCTCATTGGAATCAGCGCCATTAAAGTTGGCATTGTAATGGGTTGTGCGCGATGGTTTCAGATGCAGGGCGGCCTTTCTCTTGGATTATTAATGGGAGGATGCAGTGAATTTTTATTCATGCTTGTACCCTCGTTAAAACCTATTTTGGGGGCTGAAACATGCGATGGGTTGCTGCTTATGGGGTTGGCGTCCATGGTCATTACCCCGATGCTGTTTTTGGTATGTAAAAAAATGCTATCGCCAAAGAAAGGGTGCGAAGCCGGCGCCCATCGCCAAGCGGTAGTTATTGCTGGATTTGGTCATGTTGGCCAAACCATTGCGCGTATTTTAGAGCACAATTTCATTTCCTTTGTGATTGTCGATTACGATCAGTCCGCATTAGATCGTGCTAGGGAAAGCAATTACCCAACCTTGTATGGAGATGCCCGCGATATTGAGTTTTTGAAACGCATGAAAATTTATGAATCCAAGGTTCTTCTGATTACCTTTGGGCACCTTACTACGGCTGCAGACATTGTGCGCACATTGCGTCGAAAGTTTCCAGATCTGTCGGTTTGCGTTCAGGTGCGTGATTACCAAGAAACAGGTCCCTTTATGGGCCTTGGGGCCCATTTGGTGGTTCCAGAATCCATTGAATCTGGCATGCAAATGGCATCCATGACTCTGCAATGTTTGGGATTTTCCAAAGATTACTCTCAAAAAATGGCTCATTTCCCAGCCAAACCCGTTTTTTTTGGGGAAAGATTGTGACAGCCACCACCAATCTTTGCGAGGCAAAACATGGGCCAAGATGAAAATATATCTTTTTCATGAAAAAAGAGTTACCTTTGGGGTAGAATTGGGCTAATACCATGGCCAACATCACTGGAAGAAAATTGAAGAACGGTTGGATAAAAACTATTCGGTTAAAGAACCTTGGCATTTCCCAAAAGAGAAAAATTTTTTCCCAGGACATGATTTTTCAGCAGGATGATCTGTTGTGCGGGAGCCCAATCAATTTTCCACGCATGGCAAAAAAACCACCATCTAGAGAACCAATGGAGACCCACTCATGAGTTTTTTGAGGTCTGTTTTTTCTGTCAGCGCTTTGACTGTTGTTGGTCGTATCACGGGCTATATGCGAGATTTGCTCATGGTAAATCTGATCGGAGCCAATGCAATCAGCGATGCCCTTGTCATCGCCATTAAAATACCGTCTTTTTTTCGACGGATTTTTGCCGAAGGTGCCTTTCATGTCAGTTTTTTGCCAGCCTATACCCACGCACAAAAAAGTAAAGTATTTGCAGGTATGGTCTTATCCCTGCTAATCTGCGCTTTGGGATTTGGAGTGTTGGCCATAGAATGTTTTTATGGACCATTATCTGAAATGCTTTTAACAAAAATCCATCCAGAAACACTGAAATATGCTCAACAATTTGGACCAGTCACATTCCCTTATATCTTTTTCATCTCCATCGTTTCATTTTTTGGCAGCATTCTTAATGCCCATGGGCGATTTTCAGCACTAGCCATATCCCAAGCCATTGGAAATATCACCGTCATTCTATTCGTTTGGACTTTGGCTGGCTGGACAACGCAGACCGGCCTTCTGTTTTCTTGGGGCATTTTGCTATCCGGAGCCATTCAGTGCGTTTTCATCATTTGGAATTGTTGGAAAAAGGGGCTTTTAATTGCTTTGCAATGGCCCCAATGGACCCCCGATATCAAGCGGTTCTTAAAACGATTTTTTCCCGGACTTCTCAGTGTTTCTGCGGTTCAAATCAATGCACTTATTGTGCCCCTGTATTTCGCAGGGCGCCTACCTGTTGGCAGCTTGTCCTATCTGCAATATGCGGATCGGTTGAATCAACTGCCCCTCAGTATTATAGGCATTGCATTAAGCTCTGTTTTGCTGCCCATGATTGCGGAAAAAATCAAAGAGAACGACGGGGATGGAGCCAATGCCATGCTCTCTCAAGCCCTGCAGTTTGCATGGATTGTCACCATACCATTTCTGATTCTATTGAGTTGTTGCGCCCATCCCCTTGTTACCACTTTATTTGGAAACAGTAAGTTAAATATCGCTCAATTGGGTGCCATTTCAGATACCGTCATGATCTATGCGTTGGGTATACCTGCTTATATTTTTATTAAAATTTTCAATGCACGGTTCTTTGCAGCCAGAGATACCATTACACCTTTGATTGGGGGTGTCGTCAGTGCAGTAACCGATGTTGCCTTGGCCTTGATTTTTGTAAGCCAAATGGGTCACCTTGCCATTGCTTTGGCAGCCAGCCTGTCTTCTTGGTTGAATGCCCTCTTCCTAATTTATCGGCTAATTGCTCGGGATCGTTGGGTTTTTACAAGATCTTTGAAAATATTTTATGCCAAGACTGCTCTTGCTGGATTGCTAAGTGCTGCTGCGGTTCTATTGGTTCGCACGGGCATTGGCCCCTTTGAAACATTTGTATGGTGGGTCAAAATATTGTATATTGGGGTATTGTTGGGCACTTGCGGCGCCACATTTATTCTGGCTTTGTGGCAATTGCGAATTTTTTCTTGGGCAAGCATTCAAAAAACCATTCTTTCTTTTGGAAAAAAAACACCATGAGCCTTCATTTCTTGGAAACAACAGATCTTGGATCTGATACACCATCAAATCTGATGTCGGATTCCCTGATGGACCCCACATTGGACTCTTGCGAGAGCCCCTTTTGTCTTGTGGAATTAGAGGCTCGTCTTTCTGACCTGTGGAGCAACGTTCAAACCGGCGAAACCGTCGATACCGGGGCTTCCAAAAGATTGATTGCCCAAGCTTTGAAGGCATTAACCCATGGTGACATTTCGGTTGTGCAGCGTCCGGATCCTGAAAAAAACCAGGCAGAGTGGGTTGTCAATGTCGCTTTTAAGCAAGCCATTTTATTGGCATTTCGATTTTTTCCTGCCCAGAAAGAGGGGGCATTTCCTTTTTGGTGGGATAAAATTCCATTGATGCAGGACCAATGTGGGCAATGGCAAACCGACGGCATTCGTGTTGTGCCAGGGGCCTTTATTCGTTACGGAGCCCACCTGTCGCCATCCTGCATCATCATGCCATCCTTTATCAATATGGGTGCGTGGATTGGCCAGGGAACCATGATCGATGGGGGCGCTCATATTGGGTCTTGCGCCTTTATTGGCAACCGTTGTCACATATCAGCCAACGTAACCATCGGAGGTGTCTTAGAGCCCCTGCAAGCTCTGCCTGTCATCATAGAGGATGATGTTTTTATTGGGGCGGGCTGCCATGTGGTCGAAGGCGTGCACATTGGCCAAGGCAGTGTTTTGGGTTCTGGCGTTATCTTAACTTCTGGTACCAAGATCATTGTGCGCGAAACGGGGGAGCAGATTCATGGGCGAATCCCACCATATTCTGTCCTTATTCCTGGAAGTTACGCTACGGGGTCTCATGGATTATCCATCCAGTGCGCCATCTTGGCCAAAACAAGGCAACCAGACCTATCCCCCAAAACTGCTCTGACAGCCGCCTTGCGGGGAGAGTAATCCCCAAGAGGCACCCTGGAACTAGCCGGTGGGTGGGGCAGCACATAGGACAGGTGAAAAAACGCTGGGGAAATCTTGCAAGGAAATTAGATAGATTTGGCATAGAAACACCAGGGAGCTCTTTTGGAATCGAAGGACGCGGTTGGCGCGCATTGCCTTCTAAAAGTACTTTCTTGGTCAAATCAATTTGTTTTACCTTGATTTTTTTTGTATCATTTGCCTGGTTGCAAAGCCCCTTTCTTGATGCTTGAATATCCGTGAATGCTAGAGCGTTCAATGAGCCCAACCCATTGCAACACCCCTTTCTTGATGCTTTGGCACCTTGGTCTGATGTCTGTTAGACTTTGCTAAGGAAATTGTGCAACAAGTTTGCGGTCTAAAACAAACATCCCATGGTCAAGTCCATTTTTTCACTTTTAAGGCGCACCGCTCAACACCCTTATCTATTTATGAAAAGCGGATGCTGCTCGCCATCATTAAGACCCCTTTAAATCAGGAATCGCCTTTCGTATGGCAGGAATTGCAGACCTAAGACCTCTCTAGATTTTGGCAAAAACTAAACTCTTTCCCATTGTTTTCATTCTGGGTGAAGATCTGTGACACAGTATCCTTGTCTCTAGAAGAAAATTCTTTGCACTCATCTGATTTGTCTTGCTGGAAATCACTGTTTGGGTATATAAAATTTTTAACACCTTCTTTTGATAATAGATTTTTTTTGCGCATTTTAACAGATTGATTTTTAGACATATGAATTTTTGAAATAATGTTAATAGAGGATCCACATTTACCACCAGACTCATATATAGTAATAATTTCAGTGGAACCTGGTATGGATGATCTATTGTATTTAAAGCAACTTCCGACAAAACTATTTTTTCTTGATTTGTGACAATGGGGTAATTTTGCTGTGGTCAGTTGAATTTTCTCGGTATTGGGGTCTCTTAGATTGAAGGTGCTCTTTCGAGGGCGAGGCGTTTTTTCTACAGCAAAAACAGAGGATGATAGGATCCCAAGCAATACCATGATGGAGGCCGCTTTTTTATATTGATTCATTTTTGCACTTAATCGAAATTTTTTACAATGGTATCAAAAAGTTAAAAAAAGGCAATCACTTCTCTTTCCACCCATTCAAAAAGAGCATTGATCCATCTATCCAAGCGTGCCAACGTATCATCGTACCCGTGGGTCATGGCATAGGGAAAAATGGCACCGTACAAAGTCAATGACAGTGCAGACCACAAAGAGGCATATTGCAAATGCTCTTTGATGTTCATTCCAATCCCTTCAAAAGCATCCTCTAAATTGCCCAAGCCACCGTAAGGGTCAAGGATTCCTGGATTCAAAATGCCCACATCCGATTGCCAATACACAGAAAACCAATGCATTAGATTGCGGGCCAGTATACGCAGCATTGCCAATGACATATCCAGAAAAGAATGCCCCATTACAGAACGATAGGGCCACAAGACATCAATTCGGGTCATGATGGAGTCAAAAATACCCTCTTTTGGCAATTGAAATGCACTGCGCTTCAGAGGAATCTTTTTGGAAAATGCCAGAACCAAGTGATGTTTTGTTGGAAATTGCTGGGAAATAGATCCTATGTCCCATTGTGGATAGGCTTTTGCCACATGAGCAAATGTAAAGTTCTGCCAGCCTACTTGATTCAAAACATCCCAACATCCGAAAAACATAGAGTCACGCACCCAGCAATCCATTAGGTGATCCTTACACCCATCAGTGTAAGCCCTTTCTTGGTGTCAAAACAAACCTAATATGTTTATGGAAAAAGAGTTAATCAAATGCTGCATATTCTTGATGTCAAACGATTTTCAAGAGTGATGAATGGCTTTTACCCCCCTATTTCTTTTTACGCTTTTTTCAGGGATACTGGGTTAGGGTTTTAAAAACAAAAACAAAACAGGAAGGTTCACCATGAAAACGAAGATTATGAATGTGTTAGGTGGTTTGGGGCTTTGCATCTTACTTGCAGGTTGCTCTAGTCAAAAGCCAGAAGTTATTAGCACCTCTGTTGTTACAAGTGAGGTCATTCAACCAGGAAGTAACTCGGATTTCCGTCAGAATGTAGGCGACTCTGTATATTTTGAATACGACAGATCCCATTTATCCGACGAAGCAAAAAGCACATTATCTGCTCAGGCAAAATGGTTGAACCAATATCCGCAATATACCGTCGAAGTAGTTGGTCATTGCGATGAACGTGGTACCACAGAATACAACGCTGCATTGGGCCAAAATCGTGCCCACATGGCAAAGAAATTCTTGGTCAGTCAAGGCGTTTCTGCCAATCGCATTGAGGCAACATCTGTCGGAAAGAGCCAACCATTGTGCGTTGGTAACACCGAAGAGAGTTTTGCAAAAAATCGTGCTGCTGTTTCCTTGTTGTTAAAAAATGGGACACCCATCGAAGTTCCTTCTGATGTAGAGCAGCCCATCGCTGTAATCAACAATGGTCAGGCGATCCCAGCAGTTTAATATCTGGTATTAAGTTTGGTTTTTTAAAGCCAATCCATAGCATTTAAAATGCACCCATCCTTAGCAGCAGTTAGGGGTGGGCATTGGTATAGACTCCCCTAGAATCCATGACCATCTGGATTCCATTGTTAGAAGCATTGGTTCTGCCTCACCAATGGGTAAGTCCTTGCACATAAACCTTGAATACCATCTGTAGCCTCGGTTGCAGCCTTGGTCCTATTTTTTCTGGCAAAAATTTATCCATCCAGTAAGGGCTCCTTACTGGTATTTTCTGGTATTTTTGATCAATACTTCTCTCAAAAAATTTCCCATTTTAAGGCCCCCCTATCTGCAGAGCTGCTCTGATGGTTGGACAAAGCGTGTCACACCATAGGTTTTTTGGCGAGATGATGGGGGCAGCCAAGTCCTTTTATTGCAAAAACCAGGAGATTCAGATAATTTTAGCAAAAGGAGAACGTGCGTATTTCTTCCAATGGCAAAAGTCGGTGCCTCTTCTGAAAAAATAAATCTGCTAAAAATCACTGTACAACCAAGAAAAAATATATTGCCACAGCCCGAAGCCAAAAACCTTGGGTCTCAACCTCAACAACACTCTCTGCATCAATATCACAACAACAATTTCCTTTAAGTGCCCCCCCATGCCCATTGAATCCATTGTTTCTGCCATAGCATCTTTACCCGCCTGTCCAGGTGTTTATCGCATGATCAATGCAGCCGGCAAAGATCTTTACATCGGAAAGGCCAAAGATTTGCAAAAACGTGTCTCTAGTTACACGCGTTTGGCCAACCTGCCCCATCGTTTAAAGCAAATGGTCAGCCAAGTAGCCTGCGTTGGGATTGTAACCACAGCAACGGAAATAGAAGCCCTGCTGCTAGAGGCACAATTGATTAAACGGTATCGCCCCCCATACAATATTTTATTGAAAAACAGCAATCCATTGGCTTATTTGGCCCTGAGCAACCATGTTTTTCCAAGGGTTCAAATGCAAAAAAACCCAGATCAGACTGGGTCGCTGTGGAAAATTGGTCCTTTTTTATCCCGCACACCATTGCAAGTTATGACGGATCTTGTTTACAAGAGATTTTTATTGCGATCCTGCACGGACGTGATTTTTGCCCAACGCAATCGCCCCTGTTTGCAGTACCATATCCAGCGCTGCAGCGCCCCATGTGTTGGAAAAATCTCTGCATCTGATTACAACAATCAGGTTTTAGCCGCTAAAAATTTCCTAAAAGGCGATATTCAAAAAGCCCAAAAAGAGTTGAAAGAAGAAATGCATATTTTTGTGCGCAACCATGCTTATGATCAGGCAGCAGGGGTGCGAGACCAGCTGCAAGCTGTTGATCAGTTGGCACTGGGCCAAATAGGTGGGGCTGCGGGTAAGGGCGATGTCATTGGTTGGGCAGTGCACTCTGGGGGCGCATGCATCCATATGGTGTCCTGGAGGGATGGGGCAACTTATGGGTGTGAAACTTTCTTTTTTGAAAATGCTTCGCCCAAAGATGGTCCGTATATTTTATCTTGCTTTTTGAGGCAGTTTTACAGCCAAAACCCCCCACCCAGTCGCTTGATTTTACCTTTTTTGGCTGACGAAATTGATGATTTTAGCTTGATGATGCGCCATCATTTTCAAAAAATACCCCACTGTATTGTGCCTAAACGTGGCCCCCTGTTGGCATTGCTGAACCAAGCTCATCAGCAGGCCTATGACGCCTTACTGCACCATGGTCACAGTCAGGCCTCTCACAGCGCATTGATGGACCAAGGGGCAAAGGTGTTTTCTTGGCAAAGTATCCCTTCGCGCATTGAAATTTACGACAACAGCCATCATCAGGGCACCTCTGCTGTGGCGGTTATGGTTGTACACGATGGTCAGGATTGGGATAAAAAATCCTACCGAACTTGGTCTATGGTCAGCAACGATGATTGTCACATGATGCAACAGGTCATGACCAGGCGTTTTTCCAATGCCGCCATACCGCTGCCTGATTTTATAATCATCGATGGTGGAAGGGGACAACTTTCTGCGGTCAGGTCCGTTTTAAGGGATTTGGGACGAGGCGCCTTGCCACTCATTGCCATTGCCAAAACCATGCCCCATGATACTGTGTTTTTGGCCGATGGAACCCCATTGAATTTACCCCCACATCACCCTGTTCTGCATTGGGTCCAGCGTTTAAGGGACGAAGCCCATCGCTTTGCCGTGCAAACTCACCGCCAAAAACATCGGAACCAAATGACCAAATCACCCATTCAAGCCCTACCAGGCATGGGTAAAAAACGACATCAAGCCCTAATGAATCATTTTGGCACATTGGATGCCCTAAAATCTGCATCTCTGGAAACCTTGTCCCGCATTGTCCCTAGGGCCGTGGCTGCAACACTGTTTACCTATTTTAAAAAGATTGACCACTCTCACCGTCAATTACAGTAAAATCTGTTCAAAAATAATGGAAAAAAGCCTTATTTTTATCCAACAATCATCTTTTCCCTGTATCACAAATCGCTGCTCATTCTCTGAAACAATTGCGATTCATCATCCGTTACAGCTGTTGCATCTTGGCCCATTGTTGGTACAAGCCTTTTTGCAGCATCAGTTCGTGGTGGCAACCTTCTTGCTTTACGCGACCCTGATCCAGAACAAAGATCTTGTCGGCAGCTTCGATGGTGCTGAAACGATGGGCAATCATTATGGTTGTCCGCTTTTCCATCAATCGAAAAGTGGCTTCTTTGATCTTCTTTTCCGACGTGGCGTCCAGTGCCGACGTGGCTTCATCCAATAAAACAATGGGACTGTTGCGTAAAAATGCCCGCGCCAAGGCCAAGCGCTGCCTCTGACCACCCGACAGCATCAACCCCCGCGTACCAATCATGGTGTCGTACCCTTGGGGGAGGGATTCGATAAACTCGTCCGCATAGGCCATGGCAGCAGCTTGCTGAACCTCATCCCGTGTGGCGACTAGACCATAGGCGATATTTTCCGCCACTGTATCGGAAAACAAGGCCATCTCTTGCCCCACAAAGGCAATATTTTTACGCCACTCATTCACAGGGATATTCTGCAAATCCCTGTCACCGATGAAAATACAGCCTGATTCGGGCTTGTACAACTGCAGCAACAAGTAAAAAAGAGTCGTCTTGCCAGCGCCGCTGTTGCCCACCAATGCCATTTTTTTTCCACATAAAAACCGGCACGAAAAATCCTGGAATACAGATTCCGCAGCCTTGGGATACTGAAAAGTAACATTTTCAAAAACCAAATCATGGTGCGCCAAAGCATTCGGTAGAGAGTTTGGTATCAGGCGCCCTTTTGGATCTAGTGCGGGTTGGTTGCAAGGTGCGGACAGACCAGATGATGGCAGACCAGATGATGAAGAGCCCTCCCCACTGTCTATAGTGCCACCAAGCAATGGTTCGGCCGAAAGATCCGCCTTGATCTTTCCAATTCCTGCAGTCTCATTCCACATGGATTGCTTCTGGGACTGGGTATTGGCCCTGTTTTTAAGTTTTGATCCATCGCCTAAAGTGAATTGATTTACCTCATCTAGATATGGGATGGATGCACTCTTGGCATTCAAAAGCAGAGAGGATTCCGTTGGAGTGGCCAAAAGATCGTGAATGCGCTTTGCAGAAACCAGCCCTTCTTGCATCTGAGTATTCAAGGAAACAATCATTTTTATAGGAGGGTAAATAAATACCAGAGCCATAATGAATGTAAAGAATGCCCCAACGGTTTGTTGGCCGCTCATCACTTCTTGGCCCACAAAAAAGACACCTACGGCAATGGATAGGCCTGCAACCACGTCCATGATGGGGTGAATGCTGTTTTGCAACTTGGAAAAAGCGATGGCCTTGTCCCACAGGGACTGCATGCGCTGATCCATATTGTCTACTTCCTTGCATTCCGTATTGCTGCTCTTGACCAAAACGATGTTTTGAAAAATTTGCTGGAAAAAAACGCTGAGATCTGAAATTTGAAAGGCCAACTTTTCGTTTAAATAGCGGGATTTTTTCTGACAATAAGTGAGCAAAAATCCTGTCACAGGCAGCAACCACAAGGCGATCCAAAGCATGGTAAAGCTGCTTTGAACCATGGTGATGGCCAAAAAAATGACCATCAACGAACGATTCAAGAGCCCAACCATAGTTTGCACAAGAACCCTTCGGATTACCCGAACATCATGGGTCAACAAGGAGATCAAGGATCCTTCATGGTTTTCACGAAAAAAATCAATGTTCATGGCTATGGCGTGTTGGAATAATTGGGTTTGAAGGGACCTTACTAGGCGCTCTCCCATAAAATCTGTGCATCGATTGCTGGCATAATCAGACAGCCCCCGAATGGAAAAAATGACGAATACACCCAAACTGATGTACATCAAGCGATCCGCACGATGTCCGATAAAAATATCATCGATCATGGGTTTAACCCATTGAGTCAATGCGGCCGTAGACAGGGCGGCAACGATCATGCTGATGGCTGCCAAAAAAATAACCCAGCGCGGACCAGACCAAACATGCTGTTTAAGAATTTGACCTAGAATTTTCCAGGAGATCGTCTTGTTTTTTTCCACAAAAATGGCTGTTCTTTTTTCCCCAGTGTACGCTGCAACGTCCTTGAAAGACCAGACATCCTCTGAAGAATCCAAAGATTTCAAAAATCTAAATCTCATTTTACAACCCTGATCTTGCCCTAAAAACACCGGTCTTTTAAGAGACTAGGAAGGTCTTGTGAAAAAAATTGAAAAACATCTTCGCAACAAGTGCTTTGATGGCT
>JBILXO010000023.1:0-3582 GCA_044378415.1 Holosporales bacterium | reverse complement strand
CCATTTGGGCTCGCAGTTTGGGGTGCTTTTACAATGATTGGGTAGATCGCGATTTGGATGCACAGGTTCATAGGACCTGTGATCGCCCACTGGTCAAGAGCCCCCCATCGGCCAGCATGCAGGCTGTTATGACTTTTATTCTCCTGCTAGGTTCTGGGATTTTTATATTTTTTCTACCCATATCCTGCACCTTTTTAGGTCTGGCTTCGGGCCTGGGCACGGCCCTGTATCCCTGGGCGAAACGCATTACAAGCTATCCTCAGGTTTTTTTAGGTCTAATTTTCAACCTATCCTTATGGATGCCCCCACTCATCGAGGGCGTTGCTGCCCCAATGGGATTGTGGCTGTTGTACGGCTATGGAATACTTTGGACGGTGTCTTATGACAGCGTGTACGCCTTTCAAGATGCTGGCGATGATGAGCTTGCAGGTGTGGGCTCCATGGCTGTAAAGATGGGGCCGAAAAAAGGCTGGTCTATTTTGGGCGGGTTGATTGTTGTACGATTTGGGCTGCTTGGGATTTTGGCTGAATTTTCCGGGTACCCTGGTTTTGGGGGAAAATCCGCAACACCATTTCATTGGGCCCTGTTGGTGGTCATGATGGGTTATCAACTGTGGCAATGGCGCCATTGGAACCTCTTGGATCCAGTGAAGTGTGGGCATTTTTTTAGACAATCGCCCATGGAAGGTTACCTGACAACGTTGTGGATTGTCATTTTGAATTAGTTTTATTAAAAATATATGTTGTATTAATAATTTGTTAATGTTATAAAATTTTTATAAAAAATAATTTATGATAAAAAATTGAGCAAAAAAATTTTTATAATGGGGCTTCTTTTGGTCCATGGTCAAAAGGTTTCTTCGGTGGAAAGCTATCGGGGCAGGACTGAAGGGGTACAAAGCACCCGCCAAGTGGCTTCAAATGACGAGATGGGAATCACTGCAACAGGGCAACAGAACGGACCCACTGGTTCAGCCTTGAAAAATTCAAGCTATGGTCATATTCAGGAAGAGAACAAGTTGGCTGAGGCAACAAATGACATCAAGGAAAAATCAACGACTGCTTTGCCTACCACATCCAATCAGACCAAAAAAAATGAAGATCTGGAAGGAACTGCATATACAATAAAAATGTTAGATGGTGGATCTTTGCAATGTCTCACTATAAAGGCACTTGAAGAATTCCAAGGCAGCGCACAAAATATTGTTTATTTGCACGGTACGCCAGGTTGCGCAGCAGAAGTTTACGAAGGTGCAGTTGCGTTATTAGGAAAGCATCATTTTTATTCCTATACCAGACGCGTTGGTGATGGTGTCAATTACCTCGATGCACATAAGGATTTGGTGGAATTTATTCGAAAGACCACAGATCTCCAGGGAAAAAAGTTTACCCTTATGGCTGTATCTGGGGGAACCCTCATAGCCCATCGCTTTATGGCTGGGCTTCCAGATGTGGCGAAGAACAACATGAATAAATTGATTTTAATCACCCCAACGCCCATTACAAAAAACAGTTGTGAAAATTGGGCTGATCGGTATGCAAATAGGAAACAATACGAGTCCGGGGCAACGATGCTTGAAGAAAGTTCAGAAGATTCCGAAACTAAACAGAGCATTGAGAGGGAATTTGAAGCCAAAAGAACCGTGGCGGTGGGTTTGAGACCAGGATTGCTTAAAAATTGCGAAGAAAGATTGTGCCAACTAGATGATTTTAATCGGATCTTTGATGAAAAAATAGAGAACAATCAAAAAAAATCAATTAAAAAATTTTTCAATTTATTATTCAAATTTTACATCACTAGGACAGCAAGAGAAAATTTATATTTATCTAGAGATACTGCTTTGCCCCTCATAGAGGGCCATCCTACAGCATGGGGGCTTAAAGATGAAATGGCCCATTTCGACGATTCAATTTGTCATTCTCTTGGTTCAAATTGGCGTGATTGTATCGGAGCACAAATAGGAGAGGCTAAACAAACCATTGCTTCTAAAGAATGTGATGGCATTTTTCAATCTATGCAAAATTTTATAGATGCAATCCTTGCCTCTCAAGAGGGCCTGGAATACAAAGAACACCTCAATAAAATAAACGATCTCAGTGAACAATTTTCTGACCTTTGGAAATTGGAATTTGGTATTGGAAAGGAGGATAAAATGCCGGTTTCTATACGTGCAATTAACAAAAAAGCAGTTCAGCGTGTGGAAACCAATAAAGCCCAGGCTTTAGAAATAGCGGGCTTCCAGGAGGAATTGAAAGAAAAGTTTAAGAAGAATCAAAATTGGTTTGTTCAAGAAATGATGGGAATGGAGGACCACTACAAAGGTCTGGATGTCTTGGTTGTAAAGGCGGGGCATGATTTTTTGCCAGATGACTCTAAGCACATTGCAGAACTTTACCAAAGAGCCGGTACACGTACCAAATATGTGGTATTGCAAAATTCCAACCACCAGATAGTTGGTACCGTAGATATTGGTACGCATATCATGGAATTGAAAAATTTTTTAAATAAAAAAGTTGTATAAAGATTACTTTATTGATTTTATTTTATTCTGATGGTTGATATGGCTAGAGAGATGCAATAGGGTTCCAAAGAAAAGTGGTAAATGTCCAAAGACAGGTAACAGGGTCGGCAATCTGTTACCTGGGTGCAGCTGGTGAAAAATCATAGTAAATTTTAGGACTTTTTTAGAAATTTCGGCTTTTAAAATTCGATAATAAAAATTTTACTATATTTAATTTTTTTTAATTGCGCATGTGTAAAATTGTAAACTTTTTAAGATATTTCGCCATCAATGATGGTGCGACAGAGTGATGACATGCGGAGTTCGCACCATATTTAAAGCAAATAAATCTACACATAAAAACGTTGCCTACTTTTTAAAAAAATATAATAAAAAATAAATAAGATGTTTTTTTAATTTTTTTTTTTGCAGATTTTCGAAAATGATCAAAACGACAAAAAAAACCAGTGTTTGATTTAATTCATGGTATTCCCCCATGCTCTCCCTATTGGACATGGGGCGTATTGTCTATCTCGAGTTGTTCTCTTGCCTTGTAGAGCATTCTTTATTTGTGTGGTGGCAATCTGTCACTGCTACGATGTCATCATTTTGGCCCATGGCCTTGCTTAAAAGCAGGCTCACAGGCGCCATGGATACTTCAGGCATCGCATTTTAAGCCTGGTTCAGTATAGCCCGGGCAGCGTTCCAGAAACCAGACCCTATTTTTTAGATCACGGAATCAATCAGTTGCCTTCATGGTCTGTTTTCTGTCTTTTTTGAGCGCTCCCAGTCATGGTATCCATGTGAATGGTGTCCATATCTGTATTTTCTCTGATCTGAAGGTTCCCAGTCGTGGTATCCATGTGAATGGTGTCCATATCTGTATTTTCTCTGATCTGAAGGTTCCCAGTCATGGTATCCATGTGAATGGTGTCCATATCTGTATTTTCTCTGATCTGAAGGTTCCCAGTCGTGGCATCCATGTGAAATATTTTACCATCTAATTTCTTTTTTTTAGAATTCTGCTTTTCTTCTCTTTTTTTACAATTATCTATTATTTCAGTATCTTTGACCATCACTC
>JBILXO010000011.1:0-42983 GCA_044378415.1 Holosporales bacterium | reverse complement strand
GCCACCCCTGCCTGCAATACTTCCAGTCCGTCCCCGTTGGTAAAACCTATCCATGATGTTTCATCCCTACCTCCTCGTTTTGTATTGGATCCTTTCTCCAGGATTGATCTAGAACCACCTTTCTGCCCGTATCGATTTGCTCTTCTTGGTCTTGATCTGTTTCGTGGAGTCTTTTCCCCAGGATTGAACCATCGTTACCCTGGTTTTTTTCTATTGTCCAGCTCTGGATACTGGCTGCTTTGGCCCGATTTTCTTCATCCTCTTTCCCATTATTTTTCCGACCAAGTTCTGCCCAGTCGTCCTTACTTTCTTCTGGATAACGATGTGTTGAAGAGGAAATTGCCTGGTGAACTGGTTTCGTGGTCGTATCCATTTGCTCTTTTTGGTTTCGGGTTCTGCTATGAAGTATCTCCTCCGGAATTGAACCATCATTCCCCTGGTTGTTTTTCATTGTGCTTATTGTTTTGCTAATTGCGTTATCTCTGAGCAAATTTACCCAAAATGTGTTGTTCGGATGTTCCTTTTCAAGACCTAAATCAATCTTAAGGGCATCCTTGATCGTATCGTCATGTGGTGGAGTGCCTAGTTTAAGCAGGGTGGTTGCTGCCAATGAACGGTTCCGCCGTACAGCAATCATAAAGGCAGCATTGATCCCTTCTTGATTTGGTGAAGGGTTTAGTTTAAGGATGGCTTGCATCATGGGTTGCATGGATGCTTCATCATTACTCAACGATAGACACCCCACCAAGGCAGCATTAGCCCCCTTTTGACTTTCTTTTATTTTAAAGAGGGCCTCCATCGTGGGTATATGATTCAACGATACACACCTCACCAAGGCAGCATTGAACACATTTTGACTTGGTTTAGTGGATAGTTCAGTGGATAGTGTGGATAATGTTGGTATAATTTCTTTACATTTATTATTTTTTACAGCAATATTCAAAAGAAAATCCATATGTTTTACATGGTCTATATAATTTGTACATTTAGCAGAATTACCTCGTTCTTCAAATATTTTTTGAATTTTTTCATTTAAATCGGATTCTTCAATATTTTTTTTAAATAGTTCTGTAAGATCAAGCGCTAATTGGTATTCTGCCTTTTTGTATTCTAAACTTCTCTTAAGTTCCGTCAAAACTTCTTCTCGGATTTTATCGAAATCAGTGCCCGTGCGACACACTCTACCATATGAGGTTTTGTTTTCTATGTTACTTATGCTTTCTTCTTTTTTCAAAATTTCTTCTCGCATTGAATGGAGATCGGAATCATTGCCATTGGGACACACGGCACTTACTGATAATGACATTAAACTGACAATAAAAAGAGTTTTTTTTATAAAATTTTAATTTTTTGCACTTATTTTATAATATACTTTTTTAAGCTTGAGTCAATAAATTTTATTGGAAAAATCTTTAAATACCCAAGATTCAATTGAATTCAGCGGTATTCAAAAAAATGCATTCTCTAGATCAGGAACGGTAAGGGGGTTGACCAATCTAGACTAAAAAGGGATGTCCCCATCTCTTCCACAAACAACCTCGATCAGTGCCAGAAAAATTCATAAAGCAGGGGCCACAATGGATCTAAAGAGGGGGGGCACCCATAAAGATAGCCGGCTGTACCCGGATTCAGGTAATTCAGAAAAGGGCCCCTGGGTATGACGAACCCTTTTCCCAAACCAGAACCTATGAATTATTGATTCCTATCAGTCCCAATCATTTAGACCATTGGTATTAGTCATCTGACGGATTTTGTTCCTTTCTTGATGTTCTGACTCTTCCTGGTTCGTCTTTGTACCTGGATTCCCACCCACGTTAATCATCTGACCATCAGGTTTTTGTGGAGATACAATTCTAGGGATTTGTGTTGGATTCCCAGGTGCATCCATGCTCTTTTCCTGATGTGCAGCTGCTTTGGCCCGATTTTCTTCATCCTCTTTCCCATTATTTTTCCGACCAAGTTCTGCCCAGTCGTCCTTACTTTCTTCTGGATCACGATGTGTTGAAGAAGAAATTGCCTGATGAACTGGTTTCGTGGTCGTCATTTGCTCTTCTTGGCCCTCTTGCTGATATGCAGCTGCTTTGGCCTGATTTTTTTTGGCCTCTTGGTCCTGGGACATCCATTCCTCGCGATAATTATGCTCGGGGTTAAAAGGCTCTTTCGGAAGAGAATTTGGGTACAGCCTTGCTCGTATTTCTCTTAAAGTATTCACCTCAATATCTATACCTTTGGTTTTTGCCTTTCTCTCTATTTCTCGATCCCCTTTCTCCAGATCCCCCCTAACAACATTTCTTAATTGTTCATTTGGGCTGAGATGGGCATTTATTAACCTAAAAGCTAGATTAGAAAGAATCTTATGAGATGGATTTTTTGCCAATCCGTTGAATGGATAAGCAAGCCTTGTACCAGTATCAGGGTTGTTTTCATCGCCTATGATCAACTTAAGAAGAGAGGATACATCTGGGTTTCTAGATTTTCGCGCTATAAAATTAAGGACTTTTTGCGATATAGCATCGATTTCGTTACTCAATATGTGTTTAGTTGATTTTTGAATTACTTTTCTTAAAATAGATGTTATATTGGGATTTTTGGATGCCTGGAATAAACGTTCAATATCTTTGATTGAAATTTCAGCACGTTTAACTTTTGGTTGCTTCCCATTGTTCCATAAAAAATGATGGGCAATTCTTAAAAGATTTTGGCACTTCTCATCACATTTATTAAGAATTTTTTTAATTAAATCTTCTGTTGGTGCTTCAAAATTATCAATGGCAAAGGCAAAAATATCAAAGGGGTTCGACATATCTTCTTTCCGATTAAAAATATTGTAAATTCCCCATGCGTCTGGCTTCAGACCTTCATTGACCAGGATATTCATACGACTGATACTGTCTTCTACAGGTGCATAATTATTGGATAATGCCCCAAAAGCTGCGTTCACGGATTCTTGATTTGGTTTAAAATTAGCAATTATTTTTTTCAACTGATCTGGAGTGCATATCGTTGCTATTTTCGGGAAAAGAGCGCTTCTAGAAAACGGGTTAATATTACTTAAAACTCTTAGCACAAGGTCAAAGTGGTCACTACTTCTCTCAGCACCTGATCCTCTCTCGATTAATGCCAGCGTAATACTCGCCATTAAGCTCGTTCCGTTTACAGAATCCAATCCTTCTTCGAACATTGCGTGATACAATACGTCACCGATCTCTTCTCGTGCGAATATTTTTTCCTTGAGTAAAACTTTCTGCCATTGAAAATATTTCATTTGACTCGGCATGTCTGCTGGTCTATGTTTTTTTATGATATTCAATGCTTCTAACACGTATGAATATGGAATTTTATTTCTATCTTTTTCGCATTCACTCAAAACCTCTTCTAGTGCATCAATGTCGATCGATTGTGCACTTGAAACCAAACGACTACCCAGCTTGTCTAATTTTTTTTGCCCCTCTTCTGTGGTCTCCACAGCCTCGACCTGCACTGCGCCAAAAGATTGGGCCAGCAGGGCCACTAAAAACATTTTTTGAATCATATTAATTTTAGTTTTTTTTATTACAATAATATTTATTCTAAAATAATTTTTAAATTAATGCAAATTCGCATGCATGACATAGGGCTCCATGGGGTTAGAATGGCGCCGCAAAGATCTATACTAGAGGAGAATCTGATACAAACAATGCAGAAGAGATGCTTTGGAAAATTAGGGCGAGTTGGCCCAGATAATCGGGGGGATGGCATAAAGAATGCAAGGAATATCCCAAAAAAATGGCGCCCAAAGAAAGCATTTAGATTAAAAAATGAATCAAAGTGCCATGGCCCCTTTACAAACCATTTCCCAGGTGCTGGAATATAAAAAGGATGTGCGGAAAATTAACAAGTTCCTTAATCTAATTCACAAGCCTGGGGTAAAGGAGAATAATTTCGTGGAAATGCATGCAGTATCGGCTCAGGGAATGTCTTTTTGGGGGCTTTTTGTCCAGGCAGATTGGATTGTTAAAATTGTTATCCTAATGTTATTTGGCGCGTCCATTGCATCTTGGGGCGTTATTTTTTCAAAATGGTTTATGTTGCGCCAGTGCAACCAAGAAGCCGATGAGACGATTGGTAATTTTTCAGATGCCAGTATGGAAAAAATCGACGGACGATTTACCCACGGCGGATCCGTTCATCATATGGTGAATATTGCGGCTCAGGAATGGCGGCGAATAAAAACTTTTCAAGCCATGGATCATCGTCAATTGGGTTTACAGCGACTAGAGCAGCTCTTGAACATGCATATGGATCAAGAGCGAGACCGCATGAGCGCCCAAATGAGTGTATTGGCCTCTGTGGGATCAACTGCGGCCTTTGTGGGGCTGTTCGGAACTGTTTGGGGTATTATGAATAGTTTTCAGGCCATTGCAACAAGTAAAAATACGTCTCTTGCCGTGGTTGCACCAGGTATTGCTGAGGCCCTGTTTGCCACGGCTATTGGACTCCTTGTCGCTATCCCAGCCTCTGTTGCTTACAGCAAATTGACCAGCTCTATTCAAAGTTACAGCGTGCGCATGGAAATTTTTGCCCAAGAGCTGCTGGCCTGGTGTATGAGGATATAAAATGATTAAACGACGTCGCTCATCCCAATCTTTGGCACCATTGCGCCATGAAATCAATGTTACGCCCTTTGTAGATGTCATGTTGGTTTTGCTGATTATTTTCATGGTTTCCGCACCCATGATGCACGTCAGTGTGCCCGTTAATTTGCCCCAAGGGGGCAGTGGCACCAGTGAAGAGCTCAATGATCCTGTGATTGTATCTATTGATGCAGGGGAAAAGCTGTTCTTAAAAGACATAGAGGTGACCCAAGAGCAGCTGTTGCAACGTTTGGCAGCCCTGTCTTCTGCTGGAGCCGTATCAACCATCTATCTGCGCGGCGAGCGAAAATTGCCCTATGATGCCGTGATGAGGGTAATGAATCTTTTGAGTCGACATGGTTTTTCTAAAATTAATTTGGTTGTGGAGAAAATACCATGAGCTTGTGGTCGTTGGCCTTATCCCTGATTGTTCATGGCAGCTGCATCGGTGTTTTTTTTCTGCACAACACATTCTCGCCTAAAAGTAAAAATGTGGTCTTGGAGGAAATGCCACCCTGCACCATTCCTTTGGAAGTAACGGCTGTTAGCGACCTATCGTGTGCCCCCATTTCTCGGCCCAAGGTGGAGTCTGCTCTGGCCAGCGATGATCCAGAGAAGCAAGTGGTGGAATATTTGTTGCCTGAATCTCAGCCTTTGAAAAAGCCCGAACCAGAACCAATCCCAGATCCCATTGTCGAACCAGAACCTTTGAAAAAGCCCGAACCAGAACCAATCCCAGATCCCATTGTCGAACCAGAACCAATCCCAGACCCAATCCTAGATCTCATTCCCGAACCAGAACCCTTGCCAAAACCTCGGCCTGTGAAAAATCGTGTTACTGCACCGAAAAAACGTAAAGAAAAGTCTAAAAAAGACAAGCCCAAAAAAAGTAAAAAAAACAAGGCACCTGAATCCAAAACAGAAGTTGATCCTATTTTTTTAATTTTGGATCGGCACGAAAAAGATGTGAAAAAAAAAAAACCCAAGCCAGCTGATTTCATCAGTGTTTTGAAGGATGTGGATAAAAGTCGAAATAGAGGGCCAACAGCCGAAACACCCATTACCAATCCCGATTCCGATTCTGACTATGGCGCAGCATCCATAGGACCAAAAATGTCCATGAGTGTCCAGGATCGTGTTGCGCGTCTTTTAGAAAGTGCCTGGCATCCTCCGTTGCGGGCCAATGAAGATGGGGGGCTGATTGTTTTTGTCCACATGGATATGAACCCTGATGGCACTGTCCGGAATGCCCAGCTGGATCATCAGAGGGGAACCCCTAATCATCCCGCTTATCGAGCAGGATGTGACAGCGTCTTGCGTGCTATTTACGAGTTTCAATTCAAACCCTTGCCCTTTCCCCCAGAGCTGTACCATCAATGGAAGACCTTTGATTTTCAATTTAATCCCAAATAAGCCCATCTGTTAGGACGAGGTGACCTTGTTTTTTCAGATTTTTTGGGTTGCTTTGCACTGGCATGGCCATAAAGATGCCAAGTGGGTTCATGATGGGTATTGTGCAACCCAGGAATCCCACTGACACTGTATCAAGGATCCAAAATCACGAGAAAAGGTGTTGCGCAGACCAGGAATCCTTTTAATCCCACAGCAAGGAGGAAAGGGTCCTTATTTTCAGCACAACACTGTTCATGAAAATTCACGGATGTTAAAATATCTGACGCGTGTAGATATGGTGATTCAAACAGGGAGATTGCCATAGAATGTCCTAAAAAAGACATCTGGACCCCATTCTCCTTGAAACCAATCTCTGGATTTGGCAGATCTAATCCATTTCTCAACTGAGATTTTTGAACTCCAATGAATGCTGGCAGAGCCCCTAAGATCGATAGCGCACAAAGCCTCCTGAGCGAGAAAATAAGGTATCGCTGAGGGCAGGATCGCAACATATGGCGTTGTGATCCCATGAGGCAGGCAGTCCACATGGAAAAATCTTGCGAGATGTGTTCAATGTGGCACCCGCCAAAGTTTCATCCAGTGCATCTAAAACGCACTGCTCTTGGTGCAGCATACGACATTCGTCTGCTAGCAGTGAGTTTTCTAAAAGAGAGTGCCCTTCCAGGACCTGATCCCCAGAAGTCCGCATCCATTGGTGCCTGCAGTGCTCCCAATCGCGATACCACCGTTTCATCATTTTTTTAGCACAATAAGTGATGCGACGACGTGCATTTTTTAAAATAGGGGTTAAAGTGGACCTATTTTCACATAGCGTACAGGACATTCATGAACCATTGTTTAAAATTCACTTATTGTCAATTTACAGATAAAAAGTTAACAATTCGTAAATAGTACTATTTTATTTTTTATTTTAAACCATTTTTTTATCAACAAGTTAATTTAAATTTAATTTTGTAATTTAAATTAATTAATTTTTACAAACACCTTCTTTGTTGTCAAGGCCCAGTTTTTTTCAAATGGTGTCACAGATATTCCACTTTTTTTTAAGCTCTTCGATGTATCCTCTGAATAATGATTCCTTAGATTTTTTAAAAATGACGAAACAGGCTATTTTTGCACTACTGGCTCTTGGTATGGGGATCATGCATGCTGGACAAGTTCATGGTGATTCCCGACAAAGCTGCGTTGACAGTTCTCAAAATTATGGAGATTTTCTAAGATGTGCAATCGGCCTAAAGTATGCAGATTTTCTAAGATGCTCAAGGGGCCTAAAGAATCAAACAATTCGCCCTAACAGCAGCAACTCTGATAACATTGACTTCAACAGCAAGACCCCTGACAACCAAAGCTATGGAACAACCCTGTATCGCTAACGGTTCTGCCTAAACTGGTACTGCCCTATTTATAGATGAAAAGATGATGCTTGCCCTCAACCTGCAGCCAAGACCTCTGGGCCGCTGTATCCGAATAAATCCAAAAGAGACGCACGTCGTTCTGGATGATGGGATAGTATATGTTCGGCATCATGGGCACTGGATAATGCCAAGGGCCCATGATGGTCCATGTGGATGAAACGCATGGTATTGTGACCGCTCTGCTGGGTGCCAAACAAGGTTCCAGATCCCCGCCACAGCCAATCTTGCTCTGCAATTTTAAAGCCATCTTGGCAAGTGCGCATCAACTGCAAACGTTTGCGTGCCCCAAAAGTTAATTCAGGCGTATACAGAAAAAAACAATGTCCAGCAACGACATCTCGGCCCACGCGACCCCTCAATTGATGCAGTTGAGAAAGACCAAATCGCGGGCTCTCTTCTATAAATATAGTCGATGCTGTGGCTATGTGAATGCCTACTTCAATCACCGTTGTGGTCACTAAAATGGGCTTTAATCCGGTACGAAATTGCATCATGGCATGATCCTTTTCTTCGGCAGATAGGCGTCCATGCATACAGCCTACTTGACCTGGAAAAAGGGCCTCCCAATAGGCGTATCGTGTATGCACCCCCAATTCTTCATCTTCAATGGCTGGGCAAACCCAATACACACATTCTTTTTGCGTAATGCATCGCTGGATCCAAGGTCTCAAATCATCGATCTTTTCACTCGACAGAACATAGCTGGTTAGCGCCACAGCACTGGGTCTTTTTTCAATTATGCTGACATCCATTTGACCACAGGCCAATCGCTGAAAAGTTCTTGGAATGGGGGTAGCACTGAGAAAAAGAACATGGGGATTGGACCCTTTTTTCATAATGGTCAAACGTTGCTGAACGCCAAAGCGTTGCTGCTCATCGATCACGGCCAAAGCCAAGTCCCGAAATTGAACAGAGTCATACAACAGTGCGTGCGTTCCCAAGATAATGGGTGCATCAGAGGGTCCAATGCGCAGGCCCTTGCCCAAAATTAATTGTACGGGAATGTCCCTTAAGTGCTCTGTCAGGGCGGAAAAATGTTGGCGTATCAGCGTTTCCGTCGGTGCCATCAAGCAAGCTTGTTTGCCAGAAAGAGCCACCTGAATCAAGGCCAAGAAGGCCACCAAAGTCTTGCCGCTGCCCACATCGCCATTGAGCAGGCGCATCATGGGCTTGCCCACGGTCAATTCTTCAGAGATGATCTTCCAGGCCGTGTGTTGAGATGGTGTCAAGGGGTAGCCAAAATTTTGCAAAAACCTTTCTTCGATGACCGTATTTGGTGCAGAGCACACATTAAGAGGGGAATCATGCCCATCTTTTTCATGCCATTGGGCCGATGCAATATGCTGTGCCACCCATTCACTGTAAGCCAGAGCTCTGCGCCATGGGGCATTTCCATCCATCGTTTCTTTGGATTGGGGAAAATGGGCTTGGGAGAAGCAAGTGTACCAGGGCAATCGGTCCGGGCTGATTTCAAAAAATGACGGGCCCTGAAGATTTTGGGGGCTTTCCGAATTCTGGACAGGTGGCTGAATAGGTCCTGACTGGATAGGTGACCAGTTTTGATCCGGCCAATGCTGCAAAATATACTTGATCCATGAGGAAAATCGCAGTGGTGTGATGCCTTTTGGCAAGGTGTATTCCGGCACAATGCGGGTTTCCCCTGGCTGCAATGGCCATGGAGCAGCGCGTTCTGGGTGAATGATTTGAGGGCCGTGGGCGCCAGAAGACAGGACTCCTTTGATCCACATCCTAGTGCCTAGGACCCAAATGGGTTTGGGCCTCTGAAAAAAAACCAAATTCAGGGGTTGACCGGATAGGCTGGTGCAGGAAATTTTCCAAGGGTGGCGTCCTTGCATGGTACCAAGCTGAATTTCCATATAAACAGGCCCATTGCTTGGCAATGCATCATCAGAGTATAGGGTATAGCGCGCGGGGAGGTGGGCCAATAAGTCAAAAAATGTTCGGAACCCAGATTCTGCCAATCGTCGCCCAAAAAGAGGCCCTATTCCTGGAATCCACTGGGGGCTGGTCTGTAAAAAATCAAAACTCATGGGGACTTATGGGTGCAAGAGGTATGTGGGATGGTCAGAGCTTACCATTGGAAATGGGCTGCAGCAATAAACTGCGGTGCATTCCAACCAGAGTTTTTCCCCTTATTTTCTTGATCCCAGTCCCATGTTCAACATTTTGATTCCTTTCTGCAATGCTGCCCCTTATTTATTGGCCACCGACGGGTCTCTATCGGTCATCCATGAATCCTTTGCTCCTGCATTAAAGCTGGTAAGATGGCCCGTGGCACCCCACCTTTGTTGTACCCTATTGCATATTTTCTTTGGTCCCTTTCCGCAGTGCTTTCTGCTGTTTATTGGCTACCGACGGGTCTCTATCGGTCATCCATGAATCCTTTGCTCCTGCATTAAAGCTGGTAAGATGACCCGTGGCACCCACCTATTGCAGATTTTTCAGCATTTCAGAACATACTTTTTTGGCATCTCCAAAAACCATGAATGTATTGGATTCGTAAAACAGGGGGTTGTCTAATCCAGCATAGCCAGCCGCCATAGAGCGCTTGATGAACAAAACTGTTCTGACCTTTTCCAGATTGAAAATGGGCATGCCATAAATAGAGCTGGCAGGATCAGTCTTAGCCAGTGTGTTGACAATATCATTGGCCCCAATAATTAAAACGACATCGCATTGTGCCAACTCAGCATTGCCCTCATCCAGTTCCAACATGGACTCATAGGGGACTTTGGCTTCGGCCAACAGCACATTCATATGCCCTGGCATGCGACCAGCTACAGGATGAATGGCGTAATGTACAGCAATGTCTTTTTCCAACAAAAGACCCGTCAATTCATGCAAAACATGTTGTGCGTGGGCTGCAGCCATACCGTATCCCGGAACGATTACCACCCGGGAAGCTGCGCCGAGCATGAAAGCTGCATCCTCTGGTGATAGGTTTTGAACACCCTTTGAAGTACTACTCGTAACGGGCAAATGATGGGATGATGGCGCAGGAAACAAAACGTCTTTCAAGGATCGGTTCATGCCTCGACACATAATCCAGCTGAGCACAGCCCCTGAAAATCCCACAATGCTGCCAACCACGATAAAAAGGGGATGTTGGAGGGAAAATCCGATGCCCAATGTGGCCCAACCGGAGCATGCGTTCAACAAAGAAATGACCACAGGCATATCCGCGCCCCCAATGGGCAAAACAACCACAGCCCCAAATAACGCACCAGATAGCAGAAGAATCAACATGGTCCAGGCATTGGGCCAGAGAACAATGGAGATGCCTGCAAGACCAGTCAGACAGCCTGAAATCAACAGACTTTGGCCTGGAATGATCTTGGACCAATCTTGCTTGAGCCAACCATGCAATTTAGCGCCAGCAATCAGGGATCCTGTCAGGGTAATGGCCGCCATAATGCCACCAATGGCCAGTTCCAGGCGTGTTTGCATTGGGATATTGGGTGAAAATTGATTGTGAAGTCCAATGAGAACAAGGCTGAGCAATGCCGTAGCCATACCCACAAGGCCATGGAAAAAAGCCATCAGTTGCGGCAAGTGAATCATGGAAATGCTGCGTGTAATGCCCCATCCAACGAGCCCACCTAAACCTGCTGCCAGAACCCAATCCCATTGAGGCACAAGAAGGGTATCCAAAATACCGCATGCCGCGCAAGAAAAGCTGAGAATGCTAAAAAAAATGGTTTTTTGGGATTCCTTTAGGGACACCAAACTGGCAAAGGCTAAAATGCAAAAGACCAAAGACAGTCCTGTGCTCATTACTTTGGCGACATCTGGTAAAAGGAAATGCAACCCCAAAAGTCCAAAGCAAATCATGAAAATTTGAACAGATCTGGATTTTAAAAACATGGCAAGGGGACCTCTGGTGAAAATTCAGCGGATGGAAAGTCAGCGGATATGAATGAAATATGGCCATGATGCAGACTTTTTCGACCTAAAGTCTGAAAATTGAGAAATTATGGCGAGGAAAACAGAACGATAAGGTATCTTTGAAAGAATTTTGTAGGTTTGGCTGTGAGAAACCATGGCAACAAAGGTAAGGGCACCAATCCATAGGGGCACCAGCAGTGTGGGTAGGGATGAAATACAGGATTGACCCAGGTCTTGTGGAGACAGATGGTGTTCAAATTTCAATCTTGCCTGACCGGATGATGCTTCCAATTCTGCCTGACTGGACAACATCCCTAATTCTGCACTGGGGGATAAACTGGAAAGGAATGAATCAGGGTTCCAGGAGGTGGAGCCCATGATGGAGACCCAAGAAGAACCAGAAACAAGGGGTCGTCGTTTTTCAGAAACGGGATTCCAGGCATGGGTACAGATGTGGAAAAACATAAAAATCAGCCTCCGGTTTGAATTTTTTCCACCAATTGGGCCACCGTTGGGATGAAACCATTGGCATAAAATGGATCTTGGCCAAAGCGATACGCATTGTGTCCTGCGAACAACAGATTATGGTCAATAGAATCTCCGTGGGACACGGCCTGCAATGTTTTTTGAATGCAAAACGATCGAGGGTCCGGTTTCTGCCCGGTGGTTCCGTGGGACTGACTCCAATTGCTAAAAGCGCAAGCGCTGAGACAGCCCATACAATCGATTTGATCATGGCGAATCTGTTCTGCCTCTTGCAACGTTACAAAAATTAAGGTGTTCCCAGGGGTCTTCATACCGTAACCAAACCCTTGGTTCATCCATAGTGTGGCACGCTGGGCATCGCTGCCCGTGACATACACACTGCGACCTCGCTCACCCAGAGATAAGGATGTTGAGGAATCCCCTTCTGAGATGGTGGTGTAAGGTATTTGTCGGGCAGATCTGGCTTCTAAATTGTCCAAAAAATCATTGCGAATGGCAGAGGAATAAAACCCAGTGGGGCTGAATCGATTAAGAGAAATATCGCCCTCCTTCAGGGTCAGTAATTTTTGTTTCCATGCAGGGGAAATAGGGCTCTCTTGGGTCAAAAGGGGTCGTGTTCCAAATTGAAATGCAATGGGGCCCAGCTCTTCGTTGTTGATCCACCTGGTCCATTCACGCAAACACCATACACCTCCGGCCATCACAATGGGCGTGCGATACAATCCGAATTCACGCATGGTTTCACGCAAAGCCAATACCCGAGGATATGGGTCTTGGGGGTGAAGTGGATTTTCCGCATTGCTTAATCCATTGTGCCCCCCAGCACGCCAAGGATCTTCGTACACAACTGCGCCCAACCATTCAGAGCATTTATGGTAAGCCCTTTTCCACAAAGCACTGAATGCACGGGCCGATGAAACAATGGGTAGGTAGAAAATCTTGAATTGGGAAGCAATTTGCGCCAAACGATACGGCATGCCAGCACCACAGGTAATGCCATGGATCAAGGGGTGAACTTCCTTTAAAATGCCCTCCAAAATCGTCTCTACGGCCCCCATTTCCCATAAAACATTAATATGGATGCGGCCCTTACCACCTGCCATCTCGTGGGCTATTTTGGCCTGAGAAATGCCGCCCTGTATCGCATGATCAATTAACTCTTGGTGCCTTTTGGTTCGGGTGCGCTCTTTATACAAAATGGGAATCAGCGTACCGTTCTCATTGATATAGTCGGCATTAACGCCCGAGAAGGTTCCCACGCCCCCTGTTGCAGCCCAAGCCCCTGCCGTCACTCCAGTAGAGATAGAGATCCCTTTTCCACCTTCGATCAATGGAAGAACGTCTTGGCCAGATAGCAATAGGGGGGACAAGAATGCCATGGGTAATATTTATCAAAGATCCCTTGCATTCTAAAGGAACGAGGGTATAAAAAGCAATGCAATGCATAAAAGATCTTATACTTGAAGCATCAAGGGCTATTTTTTCGTTGATAATAGATTTTGCTGGGATTCTGTTCATTGGGCGATTGCATTCATGGGGTTTTTTCATTTATCCTTTCTTTATGAACTGCATTAAGTGTAAGCTTGCTGGGTAAGTCCACAGTTAAAATCACCCATCCAAACACAGGTCTATGGTCCATGCATTCTAAAAAAGTTGTGATTTTTCGGGCAAGTCCGGCAGAAGAAAAGCGTGTTGCCATTACACCAGAAGTGGCCAAAAAGTTGAACAATATGGGTTGGTCGGTGTGGGTCCAGTCTGGAGCTGGTGCCGAGGCAGGCTTTCCCGATCAGGCCTATGTTGATGCCCATGCAAACGTTTCCCATGATGTTAAAATTTTAGCTCAAGACGCTCAGTTGGCCTTATGTTTGGCACCACCTACACCAGAGCATGCATCTTTTTTGCCAAAAACATGTGCATTATTAGGATTATTGGGCTCGGACATGGCTCCGGCATACATTAGGGATCATCCGGCTTATACTTTAGAGCGCTTGCCCCGAACAACGGGTGCCCAAACCATGGATGTTTTAAGTTCCCAAAGCAGTTTGTATGGGTATTGGGCTGTATTGGATGGTGCGCGACGTTTATCCCGCATTATGCCCATGATGACCACCCCATCAGGTCGATTGAATCCGGCCCAAGTCCTTGTTCTAGGTGCTGGAGTAGCAGGCTTGCAAGCCATAGCCACAGCCAAGCGCCTAGGCGCAGTGGTGTCTGCTTTTGATGTGCGTGAATCCGCCAGAGGTGGTGTCGAGAGCCTAGATTGTAAATTTTATCGTGTTTCAGAAAAAGATAAAACGAATGGTTTTTCCGATGCCAAAGCAGGAGAGACAGAGGGCGGCTATGCTCTGCGTGTGGGATCTGAAATGCTTCTTGCCCAACAGGCCTTGATTGCAACATTGTTGCCCAAAATGAATTTGATTATTGCAACAGCTATGATTCCCGGGCAAGAGCCCCCCATTTTGATCACCCAAGGTATGGTTCAGAAGATGCATCTGGGTTCTGTGATTGTGGATTTAACCACGGATCGTTTGGGTGCTCCTTTGGGCAGTTCTGGCAATTGTGCCATCAGTCGCCGAGGAGAAGATCAAAAGCTGTATGGGGTTACGATTGTTGGTACATCCTATGGATTAAGCCATCTTTCTCACGATGCCAGCACCATGTACGCCAATAACTTGTTGGCTTTTTTAGATTATGCCTGGGATGACCAGATTGGCAGATTAAACGATGCTCTGGAGTTGGTTAGACCATTGAAATTACAGTTGGAGGCCTAGAACTGTCTTCCTTTGAGTGTTTGGGGACACGGGTGGTAAGGGAATAAACTGGTAAAAAATCAATGGGGCCATTTTAAAAATAGCTTGCATGGGAAATGGCCGTGTTTTGAATTTGAAATACCAGTATTTTTCCCATTGTATCAAGAAAGCCTTTTTTCAGATTCATGGGGTCACCCCATTTTCAATGCATCAATTGTAAAGATATGGGACGCCAGCTGATATTGACCTCTTCAGAACAGACGACTGCGCGCCCCGTTGGCTTGACAATCGTTTGTGGTACAAAAAGAGTCTCCCTGTACCACTGTGATCATCCCTGCATTCAGATGGTGGAAATCACCCTTATTTTAGGCATTGTTTGGGGTTGCGTAACCCTTCCAAGTGCCCGCACCATTTGCCCCAAGCATGGCATGAGTGCCTTCACCATTTTCACCATCTGCACCATCTGTACCCATAATACCGCAGGTATCTGTGGCTGGACCGGCGGAAATCTGGGCCGCACACAATACTGTCAATAAATATAGAAATATTTTCATTTTTTTTCCTTTTTTTGTTGTCTAACTATTTCATAATACAGCACAATTATTAATTTAAATTTAAAAAAATTCCCATGATTTGATTTTAAATTTTTGATATTCGAGGTTGCCTAGATTGTGGCAATGGCGCAGCGGATAATGTGCCCTTATTTGGACTGAATTTTGTGACTTTGGCCTTCATTCCTTTAAAGCTTGGTAGGGCGGTGGGCTGCTTCATTGCTGGCAAGCCCATTGATTTGGATGGGGAGTGCATGGAAGGCTCGGCTGTCGTTGTTTTTGCAAGCGTGAAACCGCCACCTAGATTTTCTGTTGGACCCAAGGTTATGGGATTGACCCCAAATCCGTGTCCGCAGCGCGTCCAAATGCCTTCACCATTTACACCAGTTCTGGGGGGTGACGCTGCATCATCTTCACCCAGAATACCCGAGGTATCCCGGGTATTCATTTCAGCTTCTGGGGCTGAATTGCCAGAAATCTGGGCCACAGACAATAATGTCAATAAAGATAGCAATATTTTCATTTTTTTAAATTTATTATTTTAAAAATATTATAAATTACATTTATTAAAATAAATTTACAAATAGATCAATTTTTTTATTTTGGTTGTTTGGCCATTAAAGATGGCGCAGATTGTGGCAATGGCGCAGCGGATAATATGCCCTTATTTGGACTAAATTTTGTGACTTTGGCCTTCATTCTCTTAAAGCTTGATAGGGCGGTGGGCTGTTTTATTGGTGGCAAGCCCATTGATTTGGAAACAGAATACATGGGGATATCGGCTAGATTTGATCCTGGATTCCAGGTCCGGGAATTTGTCCCAACCGTGCTTGCCAGCTCTGGCCCCAAACTAACTGCATCGCAACAATACAGTCCACAGTCTGCAATACAAAACACAAGTGTGTATTTGAAATTTTTCATCACTTTTGGCAACTTTTTGATTATTTTTTTGAATAATAATCTTTTTTAATTAAAATAAAGTGAAAAATGGCTGTAACTCTAATTAAAAATAGACCTTCAAAACCTTGATAATCAATAGATTTTATTCATTACGCTTATTGTATTTTTGCTTTAAAATAAATATTTGATTTTAAAAAATATTATGATATAGTTTCTTAAGTAACAATTAAGAAACATCAGAATGAAAAACAAAAAAAATGAATTTGGAATTAAGCCTATCGCTATATTGTCGATCCTTTTTGCAATAAATTTTAGCAGCACTGTCCCATTGGCGGTTGATAAAGAGGCTGTTGGTGGTGCTCGGAAATTGGCCTATCAAGAAAACAAAAACCAGCAGGACTCTAGTATTTGGGGAATTGATCCTATTTTCTATTCCTATTTCGAATACAAAGGTGTTTTCAGTTTTTTGGACAATGATCCCATCCCTCACAACGAATTATTGGAAGAAGACAAAAGTGCCACAGTAAATTCCATCTATTCAGATCTTTCAAGTCATGATAAAAAAAACAAAACCGAGAAAGAAACCAAAGTAATCGCTGCCAGGGTCTGGGGCTTGGAAAATGGCGGGGATTCCAGAATAAATCACAGTCAGGCCATGTGCGACCCAGAAACTGATCCTAAAAAATCAGCCAAAACCCCCCATTCTTGGAAAATTATTGAAAATAAGGGCAATAAAAATGATGAGAAAAAATCAAGAAATGAATATTATATTCATGAAAATCAATATCTTCCACAAAAAATAAAAGATATAATAAATAGAGATATTGTGAATCCTATTTCCGAAAAAGAAATGAAAAAAAATGTTACAAAGAATTATATTGGTAATAAATATTTATATTCAAATATTTTGTATATTTTAAGAAGCGAATGTTTTCGGCATATCATTCATAAGACTATTTTTACGGATGCACGGATAGAAAACTTTGAGGAATTGAAAACTATTTGTAAAAAATTTGTTGCTAATAAATTTAAAAATAACTCAATTTATAAATTTATCAATAAATAAATTCAATAGATTAGGCAAAGATATTTAGAAACCTATGGGGACGATGGTGCTGTCGCCCCCTAACGTCTATTCAGATCTCGTATGCCTAGGCCACCACAACTCTCGCCCTAACGCCACCTACGAGATACCTTGGACCGGAAAAAAGTACCCCATTTTTACACGCCATGCATCATGTAAAATTGGTTCAAAAATAAATAAAAAATCAATTTTTCTTGATTTACATACAGCGCATGATATAATATCAAAACAGTAAATCAAATTGCATGCATTCATCTATGGCGCAATTAAAAATTTTACAAGAACCTGATCCGCGCTTGCGTCAACCCACCTTTGCTGTGCAAAAAGTAGATGGAGAAATCACTCAGCATTTAAGGGATATGTTAGAGACCATGTATGCCAACGATGGCATTGGTCTTGCGGCACCGCAAGTGAATTTGAGACATCGATTGGTGGTTATGGATGTGGGCAGCGGCCCATTGCAGATGGTGAACCCAGAAATCATCTGGCAATCGGACACTCTATCCCAAACAAAGGAGGGGTGTCTATCCGTTCCAGATTACGAGTCCCGGGTGACACGCTGCTCTGGTGTGCGGGTGCGCTATTGGGACGAATGCGGACAGACCCATGAAGAAATTTTTTCAGGCCTCCAGGCGACGTGCGTTCAGCATGAAATAGATCATTTGGACGGGGTTTTGTTCATCGATCATTTGTCAGCCTTGCAACAAGGACTGGTGCGCAGAAAACTACAAAAATTAGCCATTAAGGGATACACATGACGACATTGCGCCTTGTTTTTATGGGGTCATGTGGATTCGCATTGCGTATAGTGCAACGTATACAGCAAGATTTTCCCATTTGCGGCGTTTTTACAGCGCCACCTCGGCCAAAGGGACGCGGTTATGCCATTCAGCGCACTTGTGTCCATGATTATGCTGAATCTATGGGCTGGCCTGTGTGGACGCCTGCAACATTTAAGGACGAATCGGCTGTTGCAGATTTGCGCAATCTGAATCCGACGGTGGTTATTGTGGCTTCTTATGGGCTGCTGCTGCCCCAATGTGTGCTGGATATTCCAAGGGCAGGGTGCGTCAATGTGCATCCTTCTATTTTGCCAAGGTGGCGGGGGGCGTCTCCTTTGGTCTATCCAATTTTAACGGGTGATACTGAGACGGGTGTGGCCATTATGGTCATGGATTCTGGTATGGATACGGGACCTGTTTTGGTTCAAAAATATTTGCCTATTGTTGGGCGAATGACAACAGCCGTATTGGCTGAACAGCTGGCTAATATGGGTGCTGCAGCCTTATGCAAAGTTTTGCCAGATTATTTAAAGGGACGCCTAATCCCCATTCCTCAGAGCCCAGAGGGCGGGACATTGGCACCAAAAATCCAAAAAGAAATGGGGCTTTTGAACTGGTCCGAATCGGCCTGGACATTGTTGCGAAAAATCGATGCTTTGCAGCCGTGGCCTGGCACATGGGGAATGATCAATGGGCAAAAAGTAACTATTTTGCAAGCAGATGCTGTGAACTGTCCTGGTTCTGGAAACACCGCCCAGGATTGCATTCAGCCTTTTACCATGGGGTCTGATGTTAACCCCAATGATTCCAATATCAAAAATTCTGGGGCTAAACATCCAGAGCATTCCATGGTTGGTTCTTTGGGCGCTTTGGGCAATTTTAACGGCGCCAATTTATTTGATACAGTCGGAACCATTGTTTCATGTGGACAGTTCTGGGCCATAGTTTGTGGAGAGCGCACCCTCTTGTGCCCCACCCAATTGCGATCTTCTAGGGGAAAAATTATGGATGCTGCAGCCTTTAGGCGGGGCCATGGCACAATCTTATCATTGTGAACAGCAGGAGGAGGGATCATGCGATAGGCGACCATACTTAAATGGTGGCGCATTGTTCACAAGAGCTTTCTGGGCCCTCTATTGTACATGAGGAGTCCCATTGCTTTGCATCTGTGGGTCACCCCCAATTTCCGTCAGGGGAAACTAGGAACTTTCAGGCCAGGTGGTTTCCTGTGGGGATGATTGGCGTCGTATACCCCAGTGGCCTATATGACCATTTTTGGCCCTGGATTCTCGTGCTTTTAGGTCCATTCCCTTTCAGTTGGGTGTCATCCCTTCGAATCGGTCCAGTCCATTGTATTCATCTGCTTTAAGCTTATCCAATTGACTTGCTCGGTCTCAGCTTTTTGGCACCCCGTATGGATTGGTTTGCATCAACCATGTGGATACATTGTGACACGAACAACATGTGAAAAAGCTGTTTTTTCTGGAAAAAGAGAGGCTAAAACCGCTTTGCCTGGCTTTTTTAGGTTGGCCTTGTTGCCCAGCAATACAAAAGCTCAGAGCATGGAGAAAATCATCATTTTTCCATCTAATTGTAGCATTCCATTTCAATCATTCGGTCCAGACGAGCCCCGATTTTACAACCAGTGTCAAGAAATCCTACCCAAATTCTACCTTGATAGAAGAAATGCACATTTTGTCCAGCTGTAAGGTGGGCCATATTTTATGGCATGAAATTTATTTGATTTGCCGTTTTTTCAATGCTATGGCATAATTTAAATACGAATAAAATAATAGATTTACTGTGGAAAAACATCTTTACAGCAGCATAATGCAAGATGCAGAAATGGCGAATCTGATGGCCAAGGAAGGGGCACGTCAGCAGGATCATATCGAATTGATCGCATCGGAAAATTTCGTTTCCCAAGATGTTTTGATGGCTCAGGGCAGTATTTTGACGAATAAGTATGCTGAAGGGTATCCTGGACGACGGTATTATGGGGGGTGCGAATACGTGGATGAGATCGAACAGTTGGCCATCAATCGTGCGAAAAATCTCTTTGGATGCGGTTTTGCCAATGTCCAGCCCCACTCAGGGTCCCAGGCCAATCAAGCGGTATTTTTGGCCCTATTGAAGCCCGGGGACACTATTTTGGCCATGAGTATGGGGGCGGGCGGTCACTTGACCCATGGGGCCAAGGTCAGTTTAACAGGAAAATGGTTCCATATAGTTTCTTATGGCGTGGATCCGGAAACCCATCGTGTGGATATGGATCAGGTGCGAGAATTGGCACGCATGCACAGACCAAAACTGATTATCGTGGGGGCATCATCTTATCCCAGAGCCCTGAATTTTCAAGACTTTCGCACCATTGCAGACGAGGTGGGGGCCTATTTAATGGCTGATGTGGCCCATATTGCGGGGTTGATCATTGCCGGGCATCACAACAATCCCCTTCCCCATGCCCATGTGGTAACCAGTACAACGCATAAAACTTTGCGTGGCCCTCGAGGTGGCATCGTTTTAACCAATGATGCAGATTTGGCAAGAAGAATTGATTTGGCCGTATTTCCTGGATTGCAGGGTGGTCCATTGATGCATGTTATCGCTGCTAAGGGGATTTGCTTTCAAGAGGCAGCCCAACCTAGCTTCAGATCCTACATATCAATGGTATGCGCCAATGCCAAGGCGCTGGCCATGGCCATGCATCAGAAGGGGTATAAATTATTGTCTGGGGGAACAGACAACCATTTGATGGTCATTGATTTTGGAAAAGATGGCATTTCTGGCCAAGTAGCCCAGAAGGCTCTCGAGGAAATTTTCATTACAACCAATAAAAATGGCGTTCCCAATGACAGTCGTCCACCCATGCACACCTCGGGATTGCGTTTGGGCACACCAGCCGTTACAACCAGAGGTTTTCAAGTCGAAGATATGGCGGCAATTGCCTTTTGGATCGATGAACGTTTGAAAAATCCAAACGGCTCTGTGGAAAATCTGAAAAAAGATATTCGTGATTTGTGCGAAAAGTATCCCTTGGGCCATTTTGTAGCACTTGGTGGTTCGGGGTCCCGGGGCCAGGGGGATGCAATGCCACTGGCGATGGTGCCCATGACACAGACCTTGGGATAAATGGTCATACTGTAAAAACAGTATACAGTTCTGAGGGGGTTTTCCAGCTCTTTCAGCCCGCATCAAAAGCACTTTATGGGGTGCATGGATTCTTATTGGATGGGGTAATTTCAATTATGGGTCAGGGCGCAATGGGGCACATGGGGTGAATCTTTATAAGGAGGCAGGCAGGGCTGCGTGAGATTTCCTTATGGGGTGGGGCGTTGCATGGAATGGCGCAAGTAAAGATATGGGGCAGTGCAATCTTGCAGCCCATAACGATGCTTGAATATGGGATTTCTCTATAAGGAGGCAGGCAGGGCTGCATGGGATTTCCTTATGGGTGCCTAATGGCGATATGAATTCAATCGGTTGAATTATGTTGCTGGGGCTTTTAGCTGTTGTTGGGCCTTGGTGCACACCCATTCCATTGCGGGGGAAAACCAGGGAATAGATTTACGGAAGAGGGGCTCTTTGAAGGGCTTTGTTGCTTTGGGCCATTACAGATCCTTTTAATTATAAGGTACGATTGCAATTTGCCCTCATTGCAGATTTTTATTAAGGCGGGGAAACCCACGGTAATGGCCTAATTGGTGCAAGCCCTTGTTTTTCATTTTTTAAATAAGCCCCATTATTCATTCCAACAAGTGTGACTCGTGGTCTTTCTTTGTTATTTTGGGGGAAAATGTGGTGCATAAATGCAACAATATTAAAAATTTTGCAAAAAGACAATGGCTGTGATTGCACCATTTTGTCCGATGGGGTACTTATTGGGAGTCAATCATTATAAGGAAACATACAAATGAAAAAAATGTTAATGGCATTTCTAGCCCTTTCAGCATTGCAAGTGAGTGCTGTTCAAAATTGTCCTCGCGGATCATTTGAAATTGGTGTAGGAATTGGTGTTCAGAACATGCAGTCCAGCTATACAAATCCAGAATCTAATGCATTTTATGATGCAAAAGATACTATGGATTTAGCTAACACCGACCTTGCTGACTTTGGTACACCAGGGGAAGCTGGTGTTTTTAACGTCGTTGGATCTGCTTTAAATTATAAGTCAATTTCAACCTTTAATGGTGTGAATGGATTCGTTGGCAGTCTGTCTATGGGATACAATACCCTTTTCGCATGTGGTCAGTATTCCATGGGAATCCAAGCAACAGCTGGTTATGAAGGTTCCTCTGTCAAATCAATTCTAGGTAGCTTCAATGTTGCAGCCTCTATAACTTCATCAGATAATGGTGTTGATGAAGATGATAATCCAATATTTGATCAAACCATCACGAGGATGAGCTCTGGTGAATCCAACTCTGGTGGGAATTTTGTTACGTTAAAAGGTGGTATGACCTGGGGACTCAATGCTTTATTGGGTAAGGAATTCAGCTGGGGTAATGTATCTGCCCTTGTTGGTGTAAAATTCAAGCAATTCAAATTAAACTATTTGTCAGCCGTAGGTTCGGTGAATCCTGAAGATAGTGCATACACTATTACCACATCTGGCTTTACCCTTGCTTCAAATGCAAGTGACCCATTAAACACTCTTGCTAAAGAAAGCAAGAGCCTATATTCCACAGCTCTCAGCCTTGGATTTGTCACAAAGTATTACATCAACGAAAGCATGTCCTTGGGCATGTCTGTTGTTTATGACATGTATGCTCCATTATCATTTAAACTCGCTGAATTTGGCGTATCTTCACCAATCGCATTTGGTGAAGGAAATTTGCAACTTACAGATTTCGGTACTATGAAATTCAATAACAATTGCTTTACCGTGATGTTTAATTTGAACTATGCATTTGGTGGATCAAACTAATAAGAATGCAATCCTGTGATGTAAAATGCAGTTTATAAAGAAGGGCAATTTGTTTCAAAAAAATTCATTGAACCTTTAGGGAAGCCCCCCCCCCATCAAAACTCTTTTGGGTCTAGGTGGGGGGTTTTTTTACCTTCGTTCCAGATCAGTTTTATCCCATCTGGTATAAAATCTGGGATTCGTGAGCAGCTGGACCAAAAAGAAACTTTGTATTACGGACAGTTTGGGATCACGAACCCAACCCATTGACGCGTCACCTTGGCTGCCGGAAAAAAAACACCAACCCTTAGGGCATTTTGGCATTTGGTGTCGAGGTTCCTGTAAGGGTAAGTTTTTTTCATTAGAAGTTTTGACTGTTAAAAAATTATTGCAAAATTTAAAAATACCAAATACTGGTTTAATTTTTCAAAGGAAGTCCTCGTTTCTTTCCATTGAATCCAGAGTGGACTCTGCTTGATGTGGGCAGGATGTTGCTTTTACCCATCAAAAAAGACGAGACCTGGTACCAGAAAAGTGCCGATGGAGAAGTCCTATTAAAACAGCAGATTGGATTGATAAAAAGACGATAATTGACAAAATAAGGGCAGCATGTCAGAATATATTAACGATTACAACAGTTGAAAATGGTGTTCATTACACCAAAATTTTTTCCAAGCATTCCATCAAAAATAAGCAAAAACCTGCATAAATTGATACAAAATCTTCGAAAAATTTGGAGAAATCAATCCGGGCTGACCTTGCTGGAAATGGCCATTGTCCTGATCGTCGTCGGTGTTTTTTTAGCAGGTGTCGTTCCAAAAGGAAGGCAAATGTTAGAGCAAGCGCGATTAAGAAAAACATCAATGGAAATTCATCAATATATTATGGCATTATCTGAATTTTTAGAAAAAAACAGCGATTCGATACAAAATCAAGAAAACGCTGACACAATTTGGACCAAGTTGCAGAGCAACGGTGGGTTGCCCTATGGGCAGACATTGTATAGATATGAGAATATTGAGTGTCCTAAATTAAGCAATGGTGGCTTTCTATTGGTCCGCTTTAAAGATAGTCGTCTTTCTCTGATCTTGGGTAAAAAGGGGAGGAGCCATGAGAAATATGGATTTATGGGCATAGAGCAGGCGCGCTCTCTAAAGAAGGGCTTGGAAATAAGGGGCGTTGCGGTAGTTTCAGATAATGAAGAAGTGGTTTCAGATACGGGCAACCCCACCAAAGATGATCAGACCAAAGAATCGCAATTGTACGCCATTCAGATCCCACTAGAATGATCCTATACCATCCCCCTCAGAAAATCAATTACACATTGGTTTAATGGACTGTATTATGGGTATTTTTTTAGATTGGCTTTAAAAAACTCATTCTAAAAGTAAAGTACAGGGTCGTTGGATGCCTTGATCCCCTTAAATGGAAATTGACGATTTTTTTGAAAAATGCTGGCCCCTTTTTAAGGGATATAATCTGTATTTTCTCTGGCATAACAGGTCCAGAAATCCAAGAACAAATATATGTGCACAATTGTAAATAATATGATTATGGAATTACACCTGCAAAGCATGGTTAAATGATACGCGCAAATCACAGTGAAACACCCCAACTATGACGTCAAATGGATATTTTACCCTATTCCAACCCCTCAACATCCGAAAAAATCAAGTATTGCAAAATATTATGGCATCTGACATTATTTTTCCGCATTAGGTTCCATGTGGCAAGATATTGTGGCGTCCAAATCCTTCAACCAGGGGTGTCAGGATGATAAGGCAGGTAAAAAAAGGCCCCTGGGACAGATTTCTGGGGCCGGATTTCATCGCATCAAATGAACAGAGGCATTTCCATGGGGAAAAAAGATTGATCTTTGAATTACTTGGAAGGTAGAGCGAAGTTGGTTTGATTGAGGCACTTGGTCTGATTGGAGAAATGGTGCGGGGGCAAAAACAGCCTACCCAGAAATATGCACCAGAATTCCCTTGATTGGGAATAGTTTTTGAAGAAAATGGGAAAATCTGCGCAAGAATTGACATTGCAAAAAGGTCCTAACCACCACCATCAGCATTGGGGGTGACCAGCCAGCATGACAGCCTAGGGAATCCTTGACCCGATAATCCTGGTGCACCCCACCTCATTGAAAAAGCCCGACCCAAACCTGGTGCACGCCACCTCATTGAAAAAGCCCGACCCAAAAAGCCGAGCTTGTCTGTTTTTTTTACGATGATCTCTGATTGATTTGTAAAAAGGAAGAATGATCTACTTCTAAAGAACGAAACAATCCCATTCTATGGGCGCTGAATCTCTTTTCGATTTAGGATCTCCTTTCTTTTTTTTCTTTGTCTCATTTCTTGAATGTAATACATCGTTTCTTTTATGACTTTATCAATTTCCGAAGGCTTTTTTTTTGCACCATGATCAGTTAGTAACTTTAAATATTTGAGATACCCTCTTACTGTTTCCATAGATTTTTTCGCTTCTTCGTCTAAACCTTCATCCGATGACTAAATGCAGCAACGCCTTTGCACACGATTCCATGTCGTTGAAAATGGGTTTAAAAGTAACTTTCTCTAAAAATTCTCCATACATTTTAACGAATGCATTTATTTCCTTGCCAACTCTTAATTTGTGTGCGGCTCTAACCTCAGGTATGCATGTCGTGCGTCCCTCGGATTCCTCCTGAGGTTCTTGGGCTGATCCTTTCTTTGCCCCAGTTCTTTCCACCGCTTGTGTTGCTGTTGCGCTGGTGACCAATGCCAACATCAAAATTGCCTTATAGTTTATTTTCATACCTAACCTCATTTGTTATGTTAGATTTCAAAAAAAATGTTAATTTTTAATTAAATTATTATCAATACAATTTATTGCTAATAATGTTTTAAAATTTTCAATAGAGGCATCCAATAGAAATTCTAAATCGATAAAAGCAATTCAAAATGATGTCAGTCAAAATTTAGGATCTAGGACACTAAAAGCCTGGGCTATTAGATACTTGGTATCCATTTAGTGCTTGCACCACCCATTAGAAAAGCCCTACCCAAAAAAGCCGAACTTGTCTGTTTTCTTAGGATAGTTATCCCCCATCTCACCCCATTGAAATGCAAGTCAACCAATTTTCAGTCAACTCTATGGTGGCCAACCTCGTTTTATCCCAGCAAATCCTTGTCTCACCCCAACCTCAGAAACACCTCATTGCATCCCAACTTCAGAAATTCCTCATCTCACCCCATTGAAATGCAAGTCAACCAATTTTCAGTCAACTCTATGGTGATTTGCTTGTGTTAGAGCGCGCTATTTCTAAGACATTTTGCATCAAGCGAGATAGGGGAAATTGCCCGATCTGAGCAACGGGAATCCAGCGCCCATTCAAGCTGTTGTCAAAGGTAATTTCCCGTAGAATTGAGGCGTCAGGGCAGATCCAAATATGCAGAGTCAGAGCAATGTGTGTAAAAAGATGTCCAATGGTACCGGCAGAAACTAGGCATCCTGAAGGGTTGTGTACTGGCAAAGTGTCATCCCAAGAAGATCCAGGAAATCGCCACAATCCTCGCAATAAATCCTCATCAGGGGCCTCGTGCATCCAAACATGCCCATTGTCTGGATGCCCAGAGTCAAACACAACATAAATGTGGCCAAACAGAGCTTTTTTTTGAATTTTTCGTGATTTTGGAGGCCAATCCATGGGCCGACCAGAGGCAAAAGCATGGCATTGCTGGACAAGAGGGCATTGCCCACACATGGGGTTGCGCGTTTGACAAAGAGTGGCCCCTAAATCCATCAATCCTTGGGTATAATCACCCCAGCGGTCCTGGGGCAATTGCTCGGCAGCGACTTTCCACACATTTTTAATCCAATCTGGCCCATCAATCCCAAAATAACGGCTGAATACACGGCGAATATTGCCATCTACAGCAACGGCTGATTGGTTTTGGCCAATTGTTGTAATGGCGGCAGCAGTATAGGGCCCAATGCCAGGCAGAGCAAGCCATTCTTCATAGGATTCTGGAATCCCCTGATCCACCATTATTCGAGCTGCTTTGTGTAAATTATGTGCCCGACGATAATATCCCAACCCTTGCCAATGGACCAAAACACCATCGATGGGGGCCATTGCCAGGGCTTGCACCGTAGGAAACGCTTGAATAAAACGGTTAAAATAGGGTACAACGGTGGATGCGCCCGTTTGCTGCAACATCATTTCACTGATCCAAGTCAAATATGGCGAGGCAACTTTACGGTGATCGTGGGGCGGAATACGCCAAGGAAAAAGACGGTGGTTCTTGTCGTACCAAGTCAATATCCGTTGAGAAAAAGATTCAGAGGGCTGTGATTTCAGAGACCCTGTGCTCAATATTGACTGACCTAGCATGGCGTGGTCCGGCGTGGCATTGTCTGATGGAGCCCAGTTTGGTCTGACATCGCCGTTTTTGGCGGGATGTGGTGTGGCGTGGTGCAGAGCATCTGACTTGAGCAGGGGCATTTAAACCTATGGCAAAACTGTTTTGGGTCTATTTTACGTCAAAAATTAGTTTTTCAGAATACTCTAATTGTGGGGATTGTTGTCGACTTGGGGTAACCTTGGCCTCATAGGTAAAAAGTGGGTCCAAGAGATGTGATTAAGTTCAGGATGGCGTGACCTAGCATGGCGTGGTCGGGCGTGGCATCGTCTGATGGAGCCCAGTTTGGTCTGATATCGCCGGTTTTGGTGGGATGTGATGTGGCGTGGTGCAGAACATCTAATTTGAGCATCAGATTTGCGATCTGAAATAGAAGCAAATTGCTCCCAGTTCCACAATTGTGTGAATATTTCAGCAACAACGCCTTAGATCAGAAGCAAAGAACACCATTGATTTGACCCTATCCAACCGAATTTCAAGGATATTTAGAATTTTATTATCAGTGTTGTAAGGAACCATTATTTAAGATTTTTTCCAATTAAAGCAATATACAACAAAATACGATTTAATAATTAAATGATGACTGTATCAACGCATATTGCATCGTGTAAAGGGGCTGCCCCATGGCTGAAAAATGTCTGCACATAAAATATACGAGAAATTTAACGGCACAAAATTCCTAAAAGCTGGCGAAAGCCCTTAAAAATTGCCGTAATTCTGGAAATGTTTGGGCGAATATCTGGCGCAAAATCCCGTGCAAAATGAAGGCCAGATGGAGTTCAAAAACTGGGATTTCTAAAAATAAATCTTTTCGCCTGCTGGGCCGAGAAATATGACGGGCGTATGTTCCAAATTTTCACCCAGACTTAGAAAAATACTTCCAAGAGCACGGGTGCGTTTTCTGAAACGCAAGAAAATTTTCTGAAACGCAAAGCTTTTGAAGGCTTTTTAATGAGGCCGAGACCGGAATTGAACCGATTTCAAAGGATTTGCAGTCCTCTGCATAACCATTCTGCCACTCGGCCATTACACCTTTGATTATACGGCGGTATAAAAGCCAAAAACAACCCCCCAACACCATTTTTTCGAATCTTGAGGGGGGGGGTAATCCTGGGTGTAGTGTTAAAAAATCTTGGTAAGATTGCAAAAAATTGCAACCACTGTTAATGGGCCCAATCTGTATTGGCCATTTCCAATATTATTATTGATATGGCGAATATAGTGCAGTAAAACTGTGGGTATGCCGGCGCAAAGAATTTTTTTGGGGTGCATTCTCGTTATTCCTGGTGATTGCCATGAAAAAAGGGTAGGCTAATGGAAAACAAATTCAATACAACTCTATGATTGCGAAATTTTTTCTGTATGGGTTTGTGGTTCTTTTTTCAGGATGCCAGCCTTTAAAGCGCCCAGATGGTTTGGAAGAAACCGACATCAAAACCAGATTGGGGACATGTCGTTGGGATCAAAAATTCAATACGGTGGGCAAATTATTCGGTGATATTGTGTTGGTCTCGTCCAAACCAAAAGCAATGGCAGACCCCAGGATCAGGAGTCAAATATGGGTCACAGCCATGGAAACACTGCGCCCCTTTTCTTTTCACAAAATTGACCAAGGTGCCGGGATCATTCAAACGCAGTGGTTTAATATTTCAAAGAAAGCCGGAAGTCGGTTTAAAATATGTTGCACAGTTGTGGACAATCAAGATTGGGTGAGATCTATTTGCCTCCAGGTTCAGCATCAAGCATTCCTATCGGGGCAATGGAGGGATCAGCCTGTGCGCAAAGATCTGGCTTTTTATATCAAGGATGCCATTTTGACGTCTGCCCGTAAGGGCTATATCCGCAGCTCTTTGAAAAAGCCCACTTGCAGAAGATAAAAGAAATCCAGTGGCAAAAGGTTTTATACCATCACAGCAATGAGGGTTTGTACTCTCGCAATCTGTGGATTTTCATTTAGAATCAACCGCCCTTTTATCCCCTGTGCCGTGAAAAACAGAGGGCCACTATGGCATAGGCGCCCCACTTAAAAATCCCGATTTAGGTTAAGGGTGCATTCCCCTTAAGAGTGCATTCCATTGGGGTTCATCATGGATCTCAGAGCTTGGACAGAATGTCAGTCTAAGCCATCCCAATAGATCCAAATGCATCAAGGGCAATGTATGGCCCCAAAATACAGACTTTAAAAAAAAATATTTTTCAGAAACAGGTCACGCCATCAATCTTTTTCGTCGATTTTTTCAATGACCTAACAATACATGCACCCATTTTTCAATACAGCATACTTTGTTGTGCCCACTGGCTTTTTTACTCTCATTGGTTTTACGCCCTCTATTGACCACGGCTGTTAATGGTGGTCTTAAAAACAGATTTGTCCCATTTTTTTCAAGGAAAAAGCAGCCGATGTTTCCAGATAAGGGCCAAAAGCAGATGGGGGCCAAACATCTTTTCAATAGGGTTTTTTGCACCCATCTGTTAAACGTCATTTTGATCTGATGCCAAAGAGCAGACCCCGATTATTCATTGGCCAAACAAGTCAAAGGCTGTTGCTGGATAGAACCCAATATTGGGAGTAAGGGATTGTCGAACTTTAAAAAATACCTTTTTAAGATTTAACGGGTATCCAATGTTCCATAGACTCTTCTATGGTGTCTAAAATAGAGGCGCAAGAAGTCCACAGCGTTACTTGATCCCCCTCTACCAAGAAAACACCTCCTGAAACCTCAATGGACACCGATTTTTTTTCATAAAAAATGCGTACGATACCGGAAATTAATGTGGTTGTTAGGGATATATGGCCCGGCAAGATACCCAGTTCTCCTTCGGATCCTGGGACAAGAATGCCATGGGCGGGCCCTATAAAAATAGACGTTCCGCCGGCCCAAATGCGACAGTTCATCATGGCTGCATCTCTTGGCCATCCCGCAAAGCCCGTGCCTTCTCTTCTACCTGATCAAAGGATCCTACCATGTAAAAAGCAGATTCTGGCCATTCGTCACACATGCCGCTCAAGATTTTTTCAAATCCACACAAGGTTTCTTCCAGTGATACAAAAACCCCAGCCTTTCCAGTAAAGACCTCTGCTACGTGAAAAGGTTGGGATAAAAATCGCTGGATGCGTCGAGCCCTCGCCACAATCCTCTTGTCATCTTCTGACAATTCATCAATGCCCAAAATTGCAATAATATCCTGCAAGGATTTGTATTTCTGCAAAACATTTTGAACCTCTGTGGCAATTTGATAGTGATTTACCCCGACAACCAATGGATCCAAAATACGCGATGTAGAATCCAGTGGGTCCACTGCAGGATAAATGCCCAGCTCTGCAATGGCGCGACTGAGAACCGTGGTGGCATCCAAGTGGGTAAAGGACGTTGCAGGGGCGGGGTCGGTCAAGTCATCGGCAGGAACATAGATGGCTTGAACACTGGTAATGGATCCCTTGTGGGTGCTGGTGATACGTTCTTGCAGGGCCCCCATTTCTGTGGCCAAGGTGGGTTGGTATCCGGCGGCTGATGGCATGCGACCCAGCAATGCTGAAACTTCTGCCCCAGCTTGGGTAAAACGGAAAATATTATCGATAAACAACAGGACATCCTGACCTTGAACATCTCGAAAATATTCGGCCAATGTCAGGCCAGCTAACGCCACTCGAGCACGTGCGCCAGGAGGTTCGTTCATTTGACCAAAAACAAGGGCTGCCTTGGATTCCCCATCGGGATTAATGACCTTGGATTGCAACATTTCCATGTACAAATCATTGCCTTCTCGACTGCGCTCGCCCACCCCTGTAAAGACAGAGAATCCACCATGGGCCTTGGCCACATTATTGATCAGCTCTGTAATGAGGACGGTTTTTCCAACGCCGGCTCCACCAAAAAGACCAATTTTGCCTCCACGCGCATAGGGTGCCAATAGGTCGATGACTTTGATGCCCGTTACTAAAATTTGGGTTTCAGATGATTGGTCTATAAAAGCAGGAGCGCTGCGATGAATGGACCACTTTTCATCTGTTTTTAATGGCCCGCGCTGATCAATGGGCTCACCAACCACATTGATGATGCGTCCCAATGTTTCGGGTCCCACAGGCACTTGAATGGGGCTGCCCGTATCGCGCACATACAATCCACGAGTCAAATTGTCGGTGGATGACATGGCAATGGTGCGAACCGTGTCTTCGCCCAAATGTTGGGCAACTTCCAGAACCAAAACGCCATCGGATAAGATAATTTCCAGAGCGTTTAAAATGGGTGGCAAAGAATTGGGAAAATGGACATCGATAACGGCCCCAATAATTTGCTTGATTTGTCCAAGCGATGGATCCTTGGACAAATCTTGGCCATGGGCATCCAGGTGAAAAGGTTTGGGCATGGATGTGGACATGGTCGTAAATCTCAACATGGCAATTAGATCATTGTCCTATAGTTTAGGACTCTTTTGGTTAAAAAACCAGATGCTCCAAAGGGCTTTAAAACAGAAAGTGGGGCGCTTTTATCCAGCATAGTGTTTTTCAATGTTTAGCGGATTGTATTCTTTTTTAAAAAGTTTTTAAATTTGCATTGTATTTAAAAAATTGCTATATCTTACAATTTAATTTTTAATAAAAAAAATTATATTTATTAAATTAATGCCATTTATAGGTGCATTTTCCATTCAATGCATGTTTTTTCAATCGTTAATGCAAAAAAAATTGGAAACATTGGCTTCACAATTTCGTTCAGGGGAGTGTTGGAAAATCAATAGAGAGATAATTAAAAATGTCAAAAAAAGGGGGCGATGTTGCTTTGGTCCGTGCCTTAGAATTCTTGTTTTTCAAGCCCCTATCCCATCAATTCACAAGCCCCATGGTAACAATGGATCCATATTTGGAGGCTAAAAAAAAGAATCCTGCGATCCAGATTGATGCAAAGGATTTTTTAAAAATCCCAACAATGCCTCTAGAGGCTGGATCATTGGTTGTTGCAGATATTCTCTCTGTGTTTTGTATGCAGCCTAAAGATTTTTGGCCAAGCGAAACCCTGTTCGGCTGAAAATTTGGGTAAAATTACCACAACAATCAAACCATTTGGGATCAAAAACCCCAAGTTTCTTTTTCAATGATTGGTTGGTGGGGGTATGCGATTGCTGAAAATGGAGGTTCTACTTACAACAGAGGTCCATTGGAACAAATGACACAAAAACATTGCCAAGGTGGGGCGAATATTCCAGCAATATCCGCCGAACCCATGACAATCTGTCCCATGGACAGAGGGTGCTGTAGAGGATTGAAAAAAGTTTTTCTGATTTGATAAAAAATAGGGAAATTGGGTCAGGGCCATCACAAGTCCTTGTTTGAAGAATGGTGGAAAAATCCTCTTTTATATATTCGTTCTCAGCGGTTGAAGGAGGGCATCATTGGTCATCATGGAACCACAGATGGAATGAATATCATGAGCGATATTCCATCTGCTTTAAAAAAAATATCTCATGAAATTAAAAAGATTGGTTTTTTTTTGATTCCACAGATACCATAGTGTCGTATTTGGGATAATATGGCTGCCGCATTGCATCATTTCAAAAATCCTGGAATCTGTCATCCCAAGGATGTTCAAAAAATCAATGAGGGCATAAAGTTTTATGAGAAGAAAATAAATAATATGGGTAAGGAAATTTTTTATTTCTATTTGCAAAAACAAATACGCTAACAATGAATAAAATTCACCAGAGAAAAAATATTTGAAAAAACAGAAAAATATTGGAATGATTGTTCCCAATCTCTGTACAATCTTTTGTATACCATGGCAGGGAGGGTGCCATGTTTCATCAGGGTGGGTAAAATTGCAGCGCCATCCTACAAGAAGTCGAGGAAAAACCAGCAATACTGATCCAGCATTACCGCAGCGTTGTTCTTGTACATCGTCTTGAAACGCCAAAGGTTTTTAAAAAAAAGATCGGAGTGATTCTTGGAAGATTTCTCACGATTTCTGCAAGATTGGAGTGATTCTTGGAAGATTTTTGATGAATCATTGGATTTTCAAAAAAATGTATTGAAAAAAAACTTATGTAGCGGAGGAGGGACTTGAACCCCCGACACGCGGATTATGATTCCGCTGCTCTAACCAACTGAGCTACTCCGCCTTTCTTTTCACATTATGCCCCAAACCTTGACCCCTTTTCAAGGGGGGGGGCTGACACAAGGCCTGTACACATATGGTGAAAAAGCACACACCGTTTAACCATTGGTCCACCCTCTTTGTATTGGGCTGAAACCCCTTCAAATAAACCTTGTATAGATTTTATTTTTTGGGACCTATTGTTGCATTATTTATTTGCGCCCATTGTTACATTTTGCCCCTTATTATTGATAGTTATATTTTTACTATAATCATCTTTATTATTTTTGATAATTTTTTTTATATCCAACCTATTTTTTTCTATAAAATTTATTTTGGATTCTTTACTTGCGGCTTCTTTTCGGATGGGACCTGCCTCCTTAGATTCTTCTATATCCCGGCCCTTCTGATTGTTTCCAAGCTCTTCCGCAAAGGAACTCTTGTTGATGGCTAGATCATTTGAATCAGGGGCAAGTTGGGTCCCCCCACCATCCTTAATATTGCTCGCCAAATCATTTTTTGCGCCATTGCCGTGTTCCACGAATTGTGCGACTGGTTTATTAGGGCCATTTTCGGCCCTTGCAATTGGAGCAACTATTGGATCCCCCCCCCATTGAAATGATCTGGATCCCGTCCGAAATAATGAGGATCAAAGCCTTCATAATGATCATCAAAGCCTTCTATGACTGGATGTTCAGGGCCATTTTCGGCCCTTGCAATTGGAGCAACTATTGGCATCCCCCCCCCATTGAAACGATCTAAATAATGAGGATCAATGTCTAAATAATGATCATCAAGGCGTTCTATGACTGGATATTTCTCATTGACTATTTCTGGATGTTCCTCATTGACTATTTCAAAGTCATGGTCCTTGACTGGATCTATGGAATGGGCTTGTTGTACCAACATTGACATAATGCACAAAGCGTACATTTTTTTATTTAAAATTTTTTTCATGATAATCAATTTCCTTTTTATTCAAATTAAATTTCTATAAAGTTATAAATAACGATATTATTATTTATAATTCAAATATAGTTTAAAAAAAGTTAATATATTATATAATAAATTATATATTTGGTTATATAATTGAATTATTTGCATTTTAGGATTTAAAAAGGCAATTATTTTAAATTGGAAAAATCCGATAGCTCAAAATTTTGACCCAAATACAGGGCCCGAACATCGGGATGTGCCGCAACCTCTTGAGGTGTGCCGTGGTGCAACACCCGCCCATCATGCATCACATAGGCCCTATGGACAATGGGCAGCATGTCTTTGACGTTGTGATCCGTCACCAAAATGCCCAAATTTTGTCCAGCCAAATGTCGGATCAGCTGGGATAATTCGTCGATAGAGCGTGGATCAATGCCTGCCAGAGGTTCGTCTAAAAGTAAAAAAGAGGGGCTCCCAATTAGAGCTCTGGCAATTTCGACCCGTCGACGCTCTCCGCCCGATAAAATCGTTGCCGAAGAATGCGCAACAGATGTCAACCTGAACTCTTCCAACAATTGATCTACTATGCGTTTTTGGATCTTGGATTTTTGTACCAGTACTTGAGCCACAGCCATTAAATTTTCCAAAACGGTCATGCCTCTAAAAATGGAGGGCTCCTGGGGCAAATAACGCAACCCCAAGCGTGCACGACGGTACATGGGCCATTGTGTGACATCGTAATCTGACAAAATAATCTGCCCGGAATCAGGTTTCAAAATACCAGCCATCATTAAAAAAGAGGTGGTTTTGCCTGCACCATTGGCACCGAATAATCCCACAATTTCACCCCGCTGAACACAAAAATTGACACCATGGACAACTTTTTTCAGGCCAAATGATTTGGCAATGTTTTGACTGATGAGATTCATTTCGAGGCCTTTTTGTCAGGGGAAAACGATGTGGTGGAAATCAAGGCGTCAACACCGCCCGGACTGTCAGAGACGGCGCCATTGGCAATACCAGAGAGATGGGGGTCCATTTTGGCAACACCGGATATGCTGATGTTTCCGTTTTTTAAATTTATGCTGGCACGATCCCCTTCTATGTACTCGGTTTTGTATCGAATGCGCACATGGCCTTGGAAGCAGATCTTTTGATGCGGGCCATAGAGTTCAGCCTTGTCTGCTGTTGCGACATATTTTTTTTCTTTATTCCAAATGCGAATGGGGCAATCACTGCGGGCCCATTGCAGCTCTAGAGCCTGATCTCTAGATTTTTTGGGATTCATGAGGGGTAATTTTTCCCATGCTGCGCCCAAGTTATTCAAGCCAAATTGAGCGTGTAATTCTTGAGATTCCAGACCTTTTTCATCCCCAACGAGGCGTGCCCTACCCAGAGCGTGGGCTGTGCGTGTTGCATGGGAGTACACCAATGATTTGTCAGAAAATAGGGTCCATTTTGGGGTTTTTAAACGGATGCAAGGCCCAGATGCATGAATGGTCTCGGAAGCAAATGTGTACTTGGCCTGATGGCTGTGAAGTGTACCAGAAGGATGTTGCACCACAACATTACCCACAGCTGAAATAGAGCGCACTCTAGAAGAGATCATGGGTAAGAGCAGGGCACCTGGTCTTTGAAAAGATCTTTTTTTGGATACATGGCTGGGCTGAAATTCCACATGAATGCAGTCGGCCTTAACGATTAAGTCTCCTTTTTTGAGGGTAACCTTGCCGCGCGCCAACCAAACATGACCTGGGCTGGGGCAAGAAACACTGTCTTGTGCCTCAATGTGCAATGGTGCATCAGATTGACCTTGTTCGAGGTCTTTGGCAAGGGAATAGGCCGGTGCACTGTTTTGAGCCATTAAGGGTCTGGGGGCCAGTTCTTTTAGATTTGATTTTCCAATGAGTCCTGGCCGAATTGGATTCCTGGAAACAGGGTGCCCCCCACAGCCGGACTGGATTGGAGAAGGTGGGTCAACAGCATGGTTTTGGGTCACAATGGCCATTTCACACAGTGCCAGGGCGGCGATGCAAATTACCTTATGCCAGGGGTGTCCAATCACCTGATCTTTAAAGAAGAAAGGGCAAAAATACCCAGCAATAAGGATATGATCCAAAATCGAAAGACGACGGTGGTCTCGGACCAACCTTTTTTTTCAAAATGATGATGGATGGGTGCCATTAAGAAAAAACGCCGCCCTGTTTTTTTAAATACCATGACTTGAACGATTACGGAAACAGTCTCTGCCACAAAAACACCCCCCACAATGGCCAGCAAGAATTCTTGTTTGATGATCAGGCTTACCATCGCAAGAAATCCCCCCAATGCCAACGAGCCCATGTCCCCCATTATAATCATGGCTGGTGGGCAATTGTACCACAAGAACCCCAGTCCTGCCCCTATCAAACTGGCGCACAGCACACAGAGCTCTCCAGATGATGGCACAAATGGGACATGCAAATAATGAGCAAATTCATGATGACCAGCAACATAAGATAATAAACCAAAAACAAAGCACGATATTATGACGGGCCCAATGGCAAGTCCATCTAGACCATCTGTTAAATTGACAGCATTGGATCCGCCTACAACAACCCATACCCCAAAAAGAGCAAATAACCAGGGGCCCATTTGCCAAACAGCATTTTTGAAAAAGGGGAAAAACAGGCTGTGGCTCAAGGGGTTCGGTGCAATCTGCATCAGTGCTGCAATCCCGCATAAGGCAACAAACAGTTGTCCAGCCAATTTCCATCGTCCTGCAAGGCCTTTTGGACTCAAGTGCACCATTTTTAAAACATCATCCCAAGCCCCCAAGATCCCGCATCCCGTAAAAACCCCGCTAGCAATCCACACATAAGGGTTTTTCCAATCGACCCACAAGGCCAAAGTCGACCCATAAGCCAGCATGATCAGGGCCCCCCCCATGGTTGCCGTATTTTTTTTCGTTAAAAGGTGACTTTCTGGGCCATCTAAACGCACCGGTTGAACACCCTTGGAACGTATCCATTGTATAAAAGGGGGTGTTGCCGCCCAAACAATTAAAAAAGACGTAAAGAGAGCCCCAACAGAACGCAGTGTGATATAGCGAAACAGATTGCAAAATGCATAGTTTGGGAAAATATGGCTTAGGTGGTAAAACATCAAAAAGAGAGCGTAACAACCATGCATTTTAGGACTGCAATCCCCCACAAATCAAGTCTTCAATGAGGCAATGTAGAAAAATTCTTATTGAATTAATATTAAAATTTGTTTATAGTTTATTAATATAACTTATAACTTATAAAAAATGAAATTTAAAAAAAATACAGGAAACAAAAAATATCTAAGACTTTTTTCACTGCTGTTGATGGCACCTTTTCAAAATTCTTTTGGAGCAGAGTCTCAAAGTGACAGGATAAGCCTATCCAAAAATAGGGGCTCTGAAAATTCCCAGAACTCTCAAAGTCAGGAATCCGAAATGTCTCAAAGTCAGGAATCCCAAATGTCTTAAAGTGACGGGATAAGCCTATCCAGAAGAGAGAGTTCTGAAAGTTCCCAGATACCTGAAGATTCCCATATATCATCTGAAGGTGTGGGATCCGAAAAGTCCGGCACTTTTGAATACTTTGATGCCGTTAGGTCCGAGTCTGGATCCATTGGTGACAAGCAAGGCGACATCTTTACGGGTCAAAAATACAGAGAATTTAACGAAAACTATCATTTATTACATTGGCATCCAACTTATTGTGTTCTTGGAATAAAAGATAAAAATGATTTCCGGGGTGTCAATTTAATTCCGAAAAATGGTGGTGGCCATTCTATCAAAGGTGTAAAAAAGTTTTTCCGGGCTAAACCGAACCATTGGGTTACAATGCGATTAGACAAAGAATCTGGAAAATTATATAGAAATTCAAATGGTTTTACAATTGATATGGAATGCGACGACCATGGACCCTATGATTCTGGGCCTGATGCTGCTGACAATGTTTTGCATACATACTTTGCTATTGACCATGGTCTGATCAATCACCCAGAAAAATATTTTACAAATGAAAATCAAGATATTGGAAACTTCTACAGAGAAGCAATGACAGCTTTGGAAATATTGGAACAAGGTAAAGAACAAAACTTCTTTGAAAATTTGATGGGTGGAAAACTTTATCGTACTGCTAGTCAAAATTACAAAAATATTGAAGGTCTTTTGATCCGAAAATCAGACGATTGTGAAAGAATCCGTTACTTTGACACAAATGGTGCCCCTACAGACGCTGTTGCTAGGGAGACTGAGGATTTCTTAAAAAACTTTATTGCTTTTATAACTAGCGTATCTCAAATACACGGCGAAGCACAAAAGAAAGCCCCTTTAAAGGAAATGGGGGATTTTCTCAAAGCTGCTCGGGTAGCGCTCAAATGTATAACGGAAGAAACAATTTCTAGGATAATGAAGCATGACATTGCTTCTAATCTTCGTTGGGCAGACCAGAGGACATTAGCTATGGCGCTTAAGGAATATATTTACGACGACATCGGGGATTATCTGAGTGGTAATCTTGAGAGCTCATCTGACCATCTTGGAAAAAAGGCTGCAAGTGAATCAGATATCCAGAGCTTATCTTTCTATCTTGGAAAAAAGGCTGCAAGCGAAGCAGATATCCAGAGCTTATCTGTCCTTGAAAAGGGGATTATGAATGGAAATAGAATTGTTGGGGGAAGGAAGAGGGCTGCAAGCGAAGCAGATATCCAGAGCCCACTTGTCCTTGAAGGTGAGTTTAGGGGTGGGAATGATGGTTCTAGGAGTAATAACTGGAGCAATGAAGTCGCAAGGCCCTTACAAAGTTGAAAGGTTGGATTGCTTCCAGATTTCTAGATTTCTGAAATTCTAATAAGGCGTCATGACATGATGTTGATCTGGGACGCCCGAGGGTCTCTGGGGTGATGCGAGATTGGGGGGGAGTGTTCTGGGGGGGGCTCTCTTCTGGTTTCTTATAAAAATAATCCAACCCCCCCGATATCCACAAATACCCCAGATGATAACCTATAGAAAGGGACTGATTTTCGATAACCAGTCCCTTGATTGCGATAACAGTTCAACCAACTGTATTCGATTAAAAAAATTCTTTTTTATTGATTGCGATAATTTTATTTTTAAAATTTACTATAAATTAAAATAATTTGTTTTAAAGTTATATGTTGGCAAAAATTAAAAATACAAAAGAGAGTTAAAAATGAAATATAAAAAAATTGCAACAATGGTTTTGATGTGCCTTATGTGCACTGCAGTCCAGGCGGGAGGTGCTATTTGCCCCGCTGCAAATAGTTTCTGCACCCCTGACATTACTCAGAAGACCCAAGGCCCAGTTCGGACAAATACCGAATCTGATTCGATCGATGATGAAGAGGATATTGTAATTCCGGAAACATTTGATATTACTAAGAGGACCCCGAAAGTGGACGTTCCGGAAGATACCGAACGTCATGATGAAGAGGATCTTGTAGACAACGCGGACAGTGACTCCGATTCTAATAGATCGACATTCTTTTCAGCAGATGAAAAAGCGGTCTTGGCGCTGCCAGAAAACCCATTCACGTCAATGTACTCTGACTACGACTCCGAGGCTGATGAACCGGATTACTTAGCCTTAGGCGGTGACATTACCTGACAATCTGGAGATCTGGGGGAAATTAAGAGATGGTAAGAGATGGTAAGAGATGGTAAGAGATGGTAAGAGATGGGTTTTCATGGTAAAAGTTGATGGATTTCTTTCTGTATATCCCTCAATTGCCCTTGCCTGGGAAAACAATCTCAGCAACCTCGTCCAAGTCACCTTACAAAAAAGCATGGAATTTCCCTGGTTTTCCGGGCAAAAAGAAATCTAACCCAATGGAACAGGCGTATCTTCTTGGGCCAATTGTTGGGCCCGATCGTCAGATACCAGGGCCTGAATGACTTCCTCTAGGCCAGATCCACCCTCGATAATTTGAGCCAATTTGTACAAAGTCAATTTAATGCGATGGTCGGTCAAACGCCCCTGAGGAAAATTATAGGTCCGAATGCGTTCCGATCGATCGCCCCGTCCAACTTGACTTTGGCGAGAGTCGGCGCGCTCTTGATCTTGCTCCGAGCGCATTTTTTCATACAGACGTGTGCGCAGAATTTTCAAAGCTTTGGCCTTGTTTTTATGCTGGGATTTCTCGTCCTGCTGCTGAACAACCAGTCCTGTTGGAATATGGGTAATGCGCACAGCACTGTCCGTGGTGTTAACCGATTGGCCACCTGGACCACTGGATCGAAAAACATCAATGCGCAAATCTTTTTCGGCAATTTGAATGTCAATGTCTTCGACTTCTGGCAAAACGGCTACTGTCGCTGTTGATGTGTGCAAGCGGCCGCTGGATTCTGTTTCGGGGACGCGTTGAACCCGATGGACCCCAGCTTCGAATTTCAAATGAGCAAACACGTCTCGCCCAGAAATGGATAGGGCCACCTCACGAATGCCCCCTTGATCGCTCCCGTTCATAGACAATATTTCACACACCCAGCCTTTGTGTTCGATGTATCGACGATACATGCGCAACAAGGTTCCCACAAACAGAGCAGCCTCTTCTCCACCTGTTCCGGCCCTGATTTCCAGCATAGCATTGCGATCATCATCTTGATCTTTGGGTAGCAAAAGACAGCGAATGACCCATTCTTGATCTGTGATACGGCCGGTTAATACTGGAATTTCATCTTGAGCCATGGATTTGAATTCGGGATCTTCTAGCAACATTGTCAGATCAGACAGTTCTGAATCCAGTTGATTCAATGTTTGAATTTCTGTAACAAAGGGCCCCAAATGGGTGTACTCTCGCAACAAATCTGCAAAATCGCATCGACTGGGGGCATCGGGCAAGGAAACTTGGGCTTCCAAGTCATGATACCGCTGTAAAATCATGGGCAATTTTTTGCGAAATGACATGACCAATACCCACAAAACACATACCCATATAATATGTTTAACCCGGTGTTGGTGGCAATGGGACCCCAACACAACAAAGTTTTAATGAACGCAAAAAATAATATTCTGAAATAATTGATTTTTATGATTTTTACGTCGTAAAATTAAGTAAATAGAACATTGTATTGAATTGAAAAAGTATCAGATTTTATCGCATAAATTAAAAGAATATGTTCGCAATCGGCAAGATCCCTGGCAATGGAGCAAAAATGCTCGGCCAGAGCAAAGGGTGCCCCCAGGAGATTGGCGCATTTGGTTGATTTTGGCAGGACGCGGTTTTGGGAAAACGCGCATGGGGTCAGAAACAATTCGACAATGGGTCCAGGAAAAGCGATATCAGAGGATTTGCTTGCTGGGTGATTGCAGCGACGATGTGCGCAAAGTCATGATTGAAGGCGCCAGCGGATTGTTGGCCATATCGCCACCTTGGGAAGGCCTGGTATACGAGCCCTCTAAACGCCAGCTGACTTGGCCATCTGGAGCCATTGCCATGGGATACAGTGCCAGCGCACCCCAACAATTGCGTGGCCCTCAATTTGATGCAGCGTGGATCGATGAATTGGCCAAATTTGAACAAGATCAGGATGCTTGGGATCAATTAATGATGGGATTGCGATTGGGGCACAATCCACGTGTGATCATCACCACCACTCCGCGACCGACCCCACTGATTAAGCAGCTGTTACAGCGCCCTGATGTTGTTGTCACCCGGGGGACCACTTGGGATAACGCAAGAAATTTACCTAAAACCTATGTGGACATGCTCCAGAGTCGTTATGCTGGGACTGCATTGGGGGCCCAAGAGTTGGATGGCCTGGTTGTTGAAAACCAGGGGGAAGGGCTGTGGAAAGCAGATATGATCGTTCATCAAAAACATCCCAAACACTTGATGCGCATCGTAGTGGCCATTGATCCAGCTGTAAGCAATGGTGAAAACAGCGCAGAAACAGGTATTATTGTGGCAGGAATGGATGATGCTGGAATAGGGTATGTGTTGGAAGATCTCAGTGGCCGATTTTCAGCAACCCAGTGGATGCACAAAGCGGTGGAAGCTTACAACCGTCATGGTGCCGACCGCATCATTGCTGAAGTGAACAACGGGGGGGATATTGTGGGGCATTTGCTGCATTCCCTGTTTCCCAATGTACCCTACCATGGGGTTCATGCCACCCGCAGTAAAAATGCTCGAGCCGAGCCCATAGCAGCCCTGTACGAGCAAAAGCGCGTGGTGCATTGCGATTATTTTCATGAGTTAGAGCAGCAAATGATTCGATTGTCCCGACCCCTATCCGACCGAATGGATGCCCTGGTTTGGGCTTTGAGTGCATTGTTTTTCGATGATCCCACGCCAAGAATTATGATTGTTTGATTCAACGCTCAAGATCAAAATCGTGGGTACAATTGAAATCATTCGTTTTTTAAACTTTTGATAGTGTTGATATCAACCTCGCAACTATGCCCGCCAAATTCAATATACCTGCGACCATGAAAGTCAATATACCTGCGACCGTTATCATCCGTGTACCTGAAAATCACTTTTGCCACCAAACCTCTCTTCCCATACGGATGCTGTGGCCACCAAAATCAGACTTAAACCGACAAGAATAGAGAAAATCCAAGAACGCCATATGGCCCCTTTGCGATCTTCCCAGGTGATACCCAGTTCCTGCCAATTTTTTCTATGGAATTGGTCTTTAAAAATAAATTTTCTTATTTTGTATGTGCAAAAAATGAAATAATAGAGAAATACAATAATGCTTATAAAGCCG
>JBILXO010000022.1:0-3900 GCA_044378415.1 Holosporales bacterium | reverse complement strand
AGGTGAAGAATCCATGATTTTGTCGGATATATCTGGATTTGAAGATGGTATCGGCGACATGGATTTTAAAATCGCAGGAACCCATGAAGGGATTACGTCATTGCAAATGGATCTTAAGGGTCAGGCTTTGACCAACGCCTTCATGAAAGAAGCTCTGGAGCAGGCGCGTATCGGCAGAAACCACATTCTTGATACGATGAAATCTCAGAGCCTAAGTATCCCAAGGGGTGAGGTGAGTGCCCACGCACCTGCAATGGGGATTGTTCGCATTCCCACCGATAAGATTCGAGATCTGATTGGTTCGGGTGGGAAGGTCATTCGTGAATTGTGCGAGTCTACGGGCTCCAAAATTGACATTGGGGATGATGGGGTTGTTTCCGTATTTTCAGTTGGACCAGATGCATTGAGCAGCACATTAGAGCGCATCAAGCGCATCACAGGCGTGCCAGAGGTGGGTCAGGTTTACGAGGGTGTCGTTGTGAGCCTTCGGGAATTCGGGGCGTTTGTAAATTTTGGATTTGCAAAAGATGGCATGGTTCATGTTAGTGAAATCGCCCCGAATCGTATTGAGGATATTAACGAAATTTTATCGATTGGAGATAAAGTTAACGTGAAGTTGTTAGAGATTGATTCAATGGGTCGATCAAAATTAAGCATTAAACAGGTGTAAAAACAAAGTGAGTAATATGAAAAATAATACAGGAACTCCACTAATTGGTGAAGTTTATCAGGGAACAGTTGTCGGAATTCAAAGATATGGCGCTTTTGTCAATTTTGGATTTGAGCAAGATGGCCTCGTCCCACTCAAAGAAATTTCTCATTCCCATATCGAGAGTGTAGAAGCCTCCTTGTCTTTGAGACAACCCGTTAGCGTAAAGGTCATTGGTTTCGATCAAAGAGGTTTACCAAAATTAAGCATCAAGGCCGTTTCCGGGGACTCCGAGCAGGGTGGCGGATATGGTTATAATGGTGGAGATTCCCAGAATGGCGGAGGTCGTGGAGCATCTTTTCGCAAGCCACGCAGCGGTGGAAACCCATCTGGTCAAAAGCCAGTTGAAGGCACAGTTTACAATGGCGTTGTTGTTAAGATCGTTGATTTCGGCGCCTTCATTGACTTTGGATTTGGTCAAGATGGCATGGTTCATATCAGTCAAATTGCACCACATCGCATTCCAGACGTTCGTTCTGAATTGGAAGAAAGGCAGAGCGTTCGGGTAAAGTTCATCGGTTTCGATGATCGTGGTCGCATCAAATTAAGCATCAAAGAAGCTGTAGGACATGCGGCTATTGATGGCCCAGTTTCAGGTGATTCCAGAGATTCCCGCGATTCCCGCGATGCGGCACCATCCGGCCCACAGCCTGTCATTGGCGAAACCTATGAAGGAACGGTTGTAACGATTATTTCCTCCGGCGTTTTCGTCAAGTTTGGCTTTGAGAAAGACGGTATGGTTCATGTGCGTGAAATTTCTGATGAGCACATCAGCAATATCGAAGATGTATTGAGCATTGATGATACAGTGACCGTTAAAGTCATTGGTTTTGATGATCAGGGTCGCACCAAGCTGAGCATCAAGCAGGTTGAATAGTCTGTAGGCCCTCTCCCGGATACCCCTCCATTGCACTGTCAGTCGAGGGTCCGGTTGATCTGCAGCCCATGTGCTGTAATGAAAAAAGCAGCACATGAAAACATTAGATTCCGGGTTTCCTGAAGGTTAGTATAAAAATTTTCTCTGGATTAAATTTTTCTGAATTAAATCTTATGATGATCTGATTCAAATCACGCAAAATACCATCGGTGCTTAGGTGAGCCCCATCGGCACATGAAAATAAGGTTGTTAATTTAGTGCTCCTTTTTATGGCCCACTCTTCGAAATATTGCAAATCAAAAATACCCCAATTGCGCACCTTCTTTTCATAACTCAGAAGTCATGTTTAGACACCAGACTTTCTTTAGTGCATCAGACCTCCTTTTAGCACACCAAGATTTTTTTAAAGCATCAGAAGTCGTGCATTTTTCTAAACCACATATTCTAAATCACATAAGTGTTTTGTGCAAAAAAACACACCCTTTTATACTTTTTTCTGCAATCTGGGCTGGCAGAGCCAGCTTTGCGCCTGTTGTTGGATTGCTCGTCTTCGTGGAAGATTTTTTCCAAATAGAATGGCAAGATTGGCAACACATCTGAAAGATTGGCAGCGGTCGAGTAGTTTTTATGGGCGCATCTTTGTGCGATGATTTTTTATGGCCTTTATCGTCAAGAAATACGTTCCCACTTCAGAAAAATCCGTACTAAAAATGGATCGTGTGGATCGCATCAATCAAGAAATGAATGGTATTTTAGAAAAACCGCATATCATTATGAAAGGCAGACTTGGGAGAGTATCCATATAAAATCAATGGGGAAAGGCTCCTCTCCCCATTGATTGGTGTACATTGTGCTTATTTCTAAAAATTTCTTTTATTTTTGTACTTATTTGCAAGCACACAATCAAATAACGGGGGACGTGCCACTGGCAGCACCCCCCCTCTTAGCATTCTGATATAAAGTTATCAGTATTAACAACTAACTTTGTTTAGATTATTGCTATTTTTTCATTTGTTGAAGCCGCTCAAGCAATTCAAATAGTTTTTCCTGATTAGGGCTATAGGGAGACGAGGCTGAATCAACCATCTCTTCTGATTTCAATTCTTTCTCTTCGGCATCTATTAATTCTGTACCTGAAGCATCTGTTGATTCTGTATCTGAATCGTCTGTTGATTCTGTACCTGAAACATCCGTATCTTTGTCGCCCTCCAAAGCTTCTTTAATTTTTTTAGCATCTTTGACATTTTTTTCGGCTGTTTCTACCGCATCATGTAATTTAGATTCTAATTCAGATTCTTTTTCTTCAAGCATTTTTATGGCGAGTTGCACGTTCTCTTTCGGGGCTTTATCTGAATGCTCCTGAATCATTGCCTTAGCTATATCCATCTGATCTTTAGCCTTTTCTACGTCGGCTTTAACTTTTTCCGATCTTTCCTCGGCCTCAATAAGTTTTTCTTCTGCAATATCAATCACGGAGACGTCGTCCATAGCATCAACCTGGTCAGAATCCACAGAGCCCGAAGTCCCATTCATATGATCTCCATGCACAGGGGCATGATCCTCATTTGAAATTTCTTGCAAATGGACCTCACTTCGTGACCCATCTTGTGCAGGAGCAGGAGCAGGAGCTGCTTCGTTGGTATTTTCTTGCACTTCAGCAGCACCAACAGGGTAGGTTGGGGACAAGGCCAAGGCCAAGGCCAATGCCAAGCTATTTTTGACAAATAATTTCATAAAATTTCTCCAATTTGTTTTTTGTTACACATTGAATACTAATCAAAAAAAGTTAAATTACGGCGTAATTTTTCAAACCAAAGGATGAATTATCAAGATATTTTCTCAGAAAATGGACATGGGTTTGGGGAAATGCGCGACCACCAACCGATATGGCTTTTTAGAAAAATTGAATAATTTACACCAATACAGCTGATTTTTTTAAAAAGCATCCATCCCAATAAAAAGATGCTTAGCAATCTACTTCATCATAGGGCTAAATTTTCCGCTAGAATTCAGAGGTAATCGGAACTCATATTAAGTTGACTTGATGCTGATCTTGGCGGGGCGTTTGATTGGATGACTTATCCATATTGCCATAATATTCAAAAAATGGTCTTGGTCAAAAAAAGGGTGAGTGACACAGCAAAGCGGGGCGTTTGATTGGATGACTTATCCATATTGCCATAATATTCAAGCAGTTGGGCTTTCATCGTGAGCTGGGCAAGTGTGAACTGGCCTTGGGTGGCATTCGAAACATGGGTGGCCTGCCTGATATGATTTTTCTCATCGATGCCAATAAAGAAAGCATTGTTGTGAA
>JBILXO010000010.1:0-47059 GCA_044378415.1 Holosporales bacterium | reverse complement strand
CCCATTACATCTAATTTATAAAACGCCCCCCTACAAGATTTGGTTTGGATGCAACTTTTATTTGAAAGAAATGCCCTGTTGCTGTACTTTCCAGTATAAAACTGGACCGGGGCCTTGTTTTTGAATTCTGCAGCATAGAATGTTCTGCACATAGAATTTACCTTGTAGAATTGTGCAAAACCAGGGCCATTATCCAAAATCAAGTATTTTTTGGTCATTTTCATCCGCTTAACTTCAATGCCAGACAGCTTTTGCAAAAGTCAGCCTTGATTTTTTAGGAGAAATTGCATCCATTTGACTTTATTTGGGTGGCATAAATCTGGCGCAATGATGGGATGAATCTGGGGATTTTTTTACTGGCAGATGCTTTGATCCCAATCGCCCATAGGGCAGACAGGGGGCCTTTATTCCGGGCAAAAAAAACAGCACAGAGCACTCCAATGAGCCACACAAATTAATTTTCGGGCAACGATCTTTATTGCAAAAATTCAGCTTGCCAAAAATTTCAGACCCTGGCCTATTGGACCATAAATCCAAAGGAAAATATGGAAAAATATCTTTAAATCGCAAAAGTTTCAACGGAAATTTTCCAGATCAACCGTCTTGCGCTTGACAGGCAGAAGATCCATTGGGAACAATGCTATAGAGCCATTTCCATTCTGAATCCAATCATCCAAAACTATGAAAAAAGGTGGAAAAATATGCAATACATCATCCAATTCCAGACAACACGGGTCTTCATGGTCACCCAGCCCCACGGTTAAGCTTTTGTCACACCGCTCCATCACACCACAGGGAACCTCCTTGAATATGCTGAAAGCCACACCGCACCCCATCACACCACAGGGAACTCCTTGAATATGCACAAACGATCTTCCAACATCCCCTCTATTGAAAGTCGCTTAAGCTACACATTTCAGGACCGCAACCTGCTGGAAAAAGCACTGACCCATCCCAGTGCAGGGGGGCTGTTCTTTCAACGTCTGGAATTTTTAGGAGATCGCGTTTTGGGCCTAACCATCGCCCAATGGTTGTGCGAGCAATTTCCCAATGATCCAGAGGGCAACCTGACCAAACGCTTGGCCAATATGGTCAATCGTACGGCGCTGAACCGTGTGGCACAGTCTTTGAATCTGTCCCTGCACATTATCTCCGATACTGAAACAGCCTACAACAGTCGCGTCATGGCGGATTCTTGCGAAGCTTTGCTGGGGGCCATTTACTTGGATACAGGTCTTGCCTCTGCCCAAACAGTCATTCAAACCTTGTGGGCTCCCTTGCTGGATGAGCACACCGCACCCCCCTCTATTGATGCCAAATCTGCCCTGCAAGAGCATTTGCAAGGTGAAAAACGCCCCCTACCAATGTACACACTGGTGTCCCAAGCGGGGCCCAGCCACAATCCTGTTTTTAAAATACGCCTAGATATTGATGCGGCTGATCATTTTATGGGCACCGGAAAATCAAAACGCGATGCCGAGCAACATGCCGCCCAATGTGCGTTGAACCATTATTTGGGCGCAACCTTTCCATAACGGGCTGTGCTGTGGTCTAGAGAATTGGGCTTGGGGGTTGATCTGGATTTTGCATTGCATCTGTCTTATCTGGATCCAAGGGTCAGAGAGAAGATATAGGGGGGGCAGATGGGCACAAGGAATGGAAGGAAGGCATGGGGAAAAGAAGCCCGGCAATAGACCCCCATAGGAGGGAAGGCATGGGGAGGAGAAGCGCGGTAATAGACCCCCATAATCCGGCTAGCAAAGATTTAGGAAATTCTGAACACCCCCCTAGATCTTCTTATGCCATGGGGTGTTCAAGGGCCTACCTACCCCAGTCTTGTTGTTTTGTATCCCAAAACCACTGCAAATACCACACCCAAGTGTCTTTTATCGAATTCAGTTCCAGATCCTGGGACCCTGACCCACATCCCAATAGCCCCACCTACCTGCCATGGCATTGGTTTTTCCCATTATACAACTGTATTGTTTAATATTTATATAATTTTTTTATAAATGTTGCAAAAAAATGTTGCGGCACATTAAAAGCACAGTAAAAAGACGGCCAAAGGTCGGGTATTCATCCAGCATGGCATCCCCATGTAACCTCTGTCCATCCTTTGCCTCGCCTTCATGGGGTTTTCATGGGGTCAGCATGGGGCCTTTATCTGGCCGTCGCATCTAGCCTTTATAGGGTGGGCCATTGCATAGGCTGGGTCTCATGAGGGGGTTACCCTTAGACGACATCCTCACCATAGCCACCTTTACCAGCGCCACCTTCACCATCACCACCTTCATTAGATTGACCCCCATCACGCTGATTTGAACCCCCACCTGGATTATTACCAGCCACAACTTCATTTTGATTTTGAGAATTTTCAGCTGCGCTTTTATTGTCTGTAGCCGCATCCTCAGTTTCGCTGGCTGTATTTTTCTCATTTGCCACCATCTTGCCCCCTGGATCACTGTGGGAAGTTAGACTCCTGTCTTGTTGGGCAAGTTTAATACCAGACCTATCCTTCTCATGTGTTTTGCCGTCTTTGCCATAGTGCTTGCCGTTTTCTCCTTTTCCAGCAAAATTCCCATTATTAAAATAATCTTCATAACCAGTAATCCTTATTTCTTCTTTACCTAGGTATGTCACTTTTTTTCTTATGTACAATCTATTTATATTGCCTTCTTGTGTTGAAAGAAGGAATCCATATTGATAACTATTGATCCTGCCATCCGTAAAAGTTTTTAACTCAAGCAGGCCATTTTTATCATACATTTCCAATCGTCCATCACTGAATGTTTTTGTGTAGCTGTTACCATCATGTTTTTTTACTGTGAATGTACTTCCATCAGGGGCCTCATACTGTGGGCCCTCCTGATAATCATTTATATCTGGCCTCTTAATACCCTGTTTCATTTGAATCTTCCTCACCTCGGGTCTTCCATTCTGGGCCCTCATTTCAGCTTCCAACTTACGTCTTGCCTCCTTGGCAGTATAGTGGTCTTCAGGTTCCTTGCGTGTTGATTTCAGGGGCCTAGAATCAAGTTTCGGATCAAATTCCATATCGTCGTCTGCCAGATCCTGCTTTTTGGCGGCGTCTGCCAGAGCCTGCTTTTTGGCGGCGTCTGCCAGAGCCTGCTGTTCAGCAGCTGCCGCAGCCCTCTTTTTATAGATAACAACGCCACCGCCGATAAGACCTAGAAGGGCGGCTCCACCAACAGTGCCCCCTATGATTTGTGCTTTTTTGCCCCCATGAACCTGCATTTCTGGCGTTACAAGGCCAAGAATCAGAACCATGTTCAGATTGATGTACTTTTTCATTTGAATATTATTTTTTTATTTTTCCTATTGTACAACTGTATTTTTTAATATTTATATAATTTTTTTATAAATGTTGCAAAAAAATGTTGCGGCACATTAAAGGCACAGTAAAAAGACGGCCAAAGATCGGGTATTCATCCAGCATGGGATCCTCTGGGACCTTTGTCCATCCTTTGCCTCGCCTTCATGTGGTTTTCATGGGGTCAGCATGGGACCTTTGTCCCCCCCCTTTTGCCCCCTTTATCTGAACCCCTCAAGTGAGCCTCATCTTACCCTCATCTGGTGGGCCATTGCATAGGTTAGAACTATTCTTCCTCAATGATACTACCCTTACCACCTTCATCATCACCACCCTCATTAGCATCAGTATAGCTATCAGCATTTGCATTCCCTTCGTCATTGACCGCTTTTTGGTTTTTACCTTTCTGTCCAGAAGCTGCTTGATTGTCTTGATTGTCAGCCTGCAATAGGCTGGCATTCTGATTCTCTTTTACCACCACTTTATTGGGCCCTTTGTCCATCTGGACAGTTCCATTTCTATCGTCTTCGGTGATAGTAATGCCGGAATTATTTTGTCCCAAGTGCACTATCCCGCCATCACGCTGGATAGTTCCATTTCCAATATTATTCCCATGATCATCTATATCTTCATATCTAGTAAGAGTTCTATTTTCATAAAAGTACACTCTTTTTGTATTGCCTTTTTTTGCTGAAGCAATTAATCCACTACCATTATAAGTCTTAACTGTGCCATCCTCCAAAGTTTCTGACCAAAGGAAGCCATTATTGTAATAAGTTTTACTTTCTCTATTTTTGAAATACTTGGTGTACATGTCTTCTTCTTTTTTTACTGTAAATATATTGCCATCATTGTCAGTATATTGATGTTTTGATTTAGGATTATAGGTATATGAATCATTAGATTTATCAGATTCAACAAAGGAACTATCAGGGGGGTAAAGATCACGATCCTCAAGATCCTCAAGATTCACACTACGAGGTTTCTTTTCAAATTTTATAGTTATAGGTTCCTTGTATCTGGTTACTTTGCTCCCATTATCATAATCCAATTGGCCATAAATGGTTCCAGTGTCATTAAATGGATTGTATTGTCTAAGTGGCTTAAAATCTTTATCCCAGCTCCTGTTGATATACAAATTGTCAGTCTGCACATGCTCAATCTTATCCGTATATTTTCCGTCAGCATTTCTAATTCTAATTTTTCTGTAATACAATCGATTTCCAGTAATTGGATTAAACCTTGCGTAAATCCCATTTCTATGGAATTCATCACCCTCATCGCCTTCAAGTTTTACCCCGTATTTAACTGCGTTTCCAAGAGCAGCAGCGGCCAAAACTCCACCAGCAGTGCCGCCATAGACCTTTGCCTTGCTGTACCCATGAACCTGCATTTCTGGCGTTACAAGGCCAAGAATCAGAATCATGCTGAAAATCTTCTTCACTGGAATGCCTTTTGATATTTGATACATTATGGATACATTATGGAATACTATTTCTTAATATTTGACTAATTGGTGCAGAAATATGTCCACTTGTGGCATAATCGTCTTGTTTCTGGGGAAAAAGATCGCTTCAACAGATGGAAATAAATGATACAAAGATCGTACAAAGATTGGCCCGCCCTATGATCTGCTCTAAAGGATAAAAAAATCTTTCTTGCCTTCCCATTTCCTCATCAAGCACGTTATGATTGCAGTACACATCATCGCAGTACAACATGGCGCAAACAGTATGGGCATCCCAGTATGAACATCGTGAACAAAACCACACCCTATCCCCAATTTGAAGTCACAGCCCAGTCGGGCTTGGCTCGAAGGGGTCGCATCCTGACGGCCCATGGCGTATTGGAAACCCCTGCCTTCCTATTTTGCGCCACCCACGCCACTTTAAAGGGGCTGGCCATTGACAGCATTAAGGCTGCGGGAACCCAGATTTTGCTCAGCAACACCTACCATTTGATGATTCAGCCCGGATCCGACCTCATCGCCCAACTGGGCGGGGTGCACAAGTTTATGGGGTGGGATGGGCCTGTTTTCACAGATTCTGGGGGATATCAAATTTTCAGCCTGCACCACGGATCAGTTTCTGATGAAATCAAGGGCAAGCGCCGCAACATGTCCTCTTTCCCCCCTGTAAAGGTTACAGAGGATGGCGCCCTATTCGTGTCCCATCGTGATGGCAAGCGGCACAACTTGACGCCAGAAAAATCCATTCAGGTCCAGTCCCAGCTAGGGGCGGATCTGATCTGCGTTCTGGACGAGTGCACACCACTGCATATGACGCGCAAACAGACAGAAAAATCCATGCACCTCAGCCACCGATGGGCCCAACGTTCGTGGACGGCTTTCCAGCAGCATGGTCAGGATCACCAAGGATTGTATGGCATTGTTCAAGGGGGCATTTACCCAGATTTTCGCAAAGAAAGCGCCCAATATATTTCAGACCAGCCCTTTTTTGGCCATGCCATTGGTGGATCATTGGGTGCCACAAAATCCCAGATGAACGAAGTCGTTGATATGGCATTGGAGGGCGGAGGACTGTACAAGCGCCCAATTCACTTGCTGGGTATTGGCGGCGTTGAGGATATTTTTCAAGGGGTACAAAAGGGTATCGATACTTTTGACTGTGTCTCTCCTACCCGATTGGGACGCCATGGTGGGGCACTGATTCAACCCCATTATTGGAATGATGCAGCAGAGGACCCCAGCCCCAGAAATCATATTAATTTATGGAAATCCTGCTTTCGCGCTGATCCAAAGCCCATTGATGCCACCTGCCCTTGTTCTACTTGCGCACTTTACAGTCGAGCCTATTTGCACCATTTGCTAAAAGCCAGAGAAATTTTAGCCCTAACGGCATTAACGGTGCATAACGTCGCCTTTATGAATCGTTTGATGGCCGACATTCGCCATGGTATTTCAACGGGAACTTTGTCTGTTGTCCAAGCTCGGTGGTCCATGGGTGGCTCTGTTTTTGAAAAACATTCCAGCGTGCCGAGTTAAAACTATTCCAGTACCCTTGATTAAGGGGGGTAATCTTGAATTAGGGGATTATAGGAATTCAATTGAGTAGATCAATTGAATATGGGGCCTTAAATAGGACCTTCCATTATCCCACAAAGAGAGTCAATCCTCAAGAATTTCAGGATCCTGGATCCCGTTCCATCCCAGCAATAACGGGATCTGGGGCAGTTTTAAAAAAACCCAGACCAAAAATAAGGGGGATGAATTGTGTGGCAAATCTGTCTCGCAATCTTACCTTAAGGCGAATTTTACCCCGCCCTCTGCCTCCGTACGCTTTAAGCCCACACTGTGATATGATTGAAATGTTGAAACTTTGGGATTCCATTAGATGTCCAGACCCGTTATTGAAATTTCCGAATTATCCTATGCATACAATGTGGCAGATGAGCGTCAAATTTTGCAGAATATCAGTCTGGAAATTTCTGCCGGACAACTGGTCATCATTACGGGGCCCTCTGGATCTGGCAAAACCACACTACTGACCATTATGGGCGCATTGCGTTCAGCCACACAGGGGTCTGTTCGGGTTTTGGGTCAGGATCTAAGCGCCTGTACTCTGGTGCCCAGCCGATTTAAAAAAAAACCGCCTCTATCCTCGGCAGCCATGGGTTTGCGTCAAAAAATTGGCTTTATTTTTCAAAATCACAACCTAATCAAGGCATTGACAGCACAATATAATGTGGAAATGGCCCTGGAACTGGATGGACTGACTGCTTCAGAGCGCGCCAGTCGAGCCCATGTTATTTTAAAGCGCCTTGGTCTTGGTCAACATACCCAAGCTTACCCCGCCCATCTTTCTGGTGGGCAACGTCAACGCGTGGCCATTGCTCGGGCCTTGGTGCGTTCGCCTGCCCTTGTTTTGGCCGATGAGCCAACGGCTTCATTGGATTTCCAATCCAGTCTAGAGGTTATTTCTTGCCTAAAAGAAGCCGCTGGCATTTGGGGAACCAGTACCATCATGGTAACCCACGATCAACGTTTGATGGCCCATGCTGATCGCATTATTCGCCTAGAAGATGGGGTCATTGTGGCAAAAAGCTGAACCATCGCATTATTCGCCTAGAAGATGGGGTCATTGTGGCAAAAAGCGAAGATTGCCTCTACATCGCCCACCCCCCCCATTAACGATTTTCCCAACACAATCCTTGCACCAAAACCTCTACAAGTCAGCTTGCTAAGTTTTTCCATTTTTGTTATTTTTCTACTTTTCAAGACAACGCTCGCAATTTTTTAAATGGCTTTGAAATGGGTCTGGCGCAACATTTGGGCGCCTTTTTGAGTAATTAAAAAAAAGCAGAATGTCTTGTTTTGTTGGGGCGATCATTGGTCTAATTTTGGTAAAATTGCCCCTATTCCAAATAAGTATCTTTTTCATGGGAAACTTTTTTCATCGAGCAAAATAAAACTCAGCAAATTTAGGCTGTTTTTAGCTGATATTTGAAATCTTGAATTAATTTGCAATCTATAGATTTTAAAATATATTTATGATAGATTAATTTTGGATTTACATAAAAAAATATATGAAAAATATTTTAGGCATTGCCTTTGCAGCCCTGGTTGTTGCGGCAACAGGTAACAACGATGTGTGGGCAGTGGAGAAGAGTATTGAAAACAATTTTTACAATAGTTTTAAGAAGAATATCGCAGACATGACAGACGGGGAAATGGCAGACGAGACAGTGGAGAAGAGTATTGAAAACAATTTTTACAATAGTTTTAAGAAGAATATCGCAGACATGACAGACGGGGAAATGGCAGACGAGATAGCCAAGAAAAAAAATATCACGACAGAATTCCCTGATATCAAGAAAGAGATATCTAAACTGACGGTAAATGATAAGTCCTATGAATGCTTTTCTAAAATGATGGACTCGCTAGAAATCATCACTGATAAGTTTGATTCCCTTTATTGGAAAGATGTAGAAAGGGGCCTCGTTTCTAATCAGTGCTCCCACCACCATGGCGACCATAGTTCTGGAGATTCGAGCCCTTCGGCCACTATGACACCAGAAAGAGCTGCATTATTGCAAGATCTCAAAAATGTCTCTAAAAAGATAAAAGAAATGTTTGTGTTTTTTAATCGCACTAAAAGGAATTGGAATAATGCATATAGGGGAGAAATGCTGTCCAGCCCATATCCAACCGGTTGCGTGTTTAGTGAGCCCGAATTTAGGCCCAAGGGGGGTGATGAACCGTGGAGCTACGACACCTTCATACCAAAAGCTTTGTCATTATGGTACAGAAAACTAAGGGTTAAAGCAGAGGAACTGAAACTCTCTCCCCCTGATCATCAACAGTTTCTTTGGAAGAAGTCAAAAAAAATAATGCTGGAAATGAGTTCCGACAAAAAATTTCTGGGGCTCAGTGACCAGATAGAGTCAGCAGATACAGTAGAGGATCTACAAGTTATTGAATTTCGTATAAATTCAATAATAGATAGAAAAAAAGTTGATAAGATCAAATTAATTAATAATGTTATAACAAAAAAAGAAGGAGAAAATATATTTAAGGATCTCTCTCGGGCGTTCAAGGCGTATAACTTTGAGACGCAGGATGGAATCTTAGAAAATATTCAGGCCAAATTATATTCAAAAAGATCAGAATTAGAGAACAGAAAGAATCTGTAGGTGTTTAATTATATCAAGATCGTGCGATTGGGAAACCTGCAACTGGGAACCCCATGAATCATGCTTATGGATAAGGGGCGAGGGAATGAAAGGTGATCTGCGCGCTGAACTTACTGTTGAAAAAAAAGCTGCATACCGAAATTCCCCAACCTTTTGCCCTATGTATTCAGAGAAGCCTTTTTTCAAGCCTTCACAGCTGTTGCTGTATAAGATTCAGAACTTTGCACAACACTAGAAACCAAGTGTAAGACAAGAGTTTGACCTCTGTCATGGACTGACACATCCCTTTAAAGGCGCTGTTGGTCCATAAGGGTCCAGCCAATGATTGGGATATTGGGCACCGGTCTCATTCGGATGCCAGGCAGAGGCAGGGGCATCAAATGGCAGATGACGCGTTGGAGAACATAGGGCCCCCTTTCATAGGGGGGGGGCTTCAAAGGGGTTGCTGGACCAGATGAATTTGAAAAACAAGCAATATGGGATGGTGCCAGGGATTTTAAAATTCAATGCCATGTCTGAAAAATAAAAATTTTAAGAAAAGCGCCTTTATTGATGCCATCTGGGTTGACTTTATGATCAATGTTGATCAAAATTTAATACAGAGGATGGGTGGCCGAGTGGTTAAAGGCATCAGACTGTAAATCTGACGACGTATGTCTACGTAGGTTCGAATCCTACCCCCTCCACCAATGCGGGTGTAGCTTAGTGGTAAAGTCCCAGCCTTCCAAGCTGGCTATGTGGGTTCGATTCCCATCACCCGCTCTTTTTTTCCAAAGAGCGTTTTGTAGGCTGACAAAAAAATTCAGGCTTTTATATAAACAATGGTGGAATCCAGGATTTTGTCTGAAACATTCACTTGAGCATCTCTGAAAATCCTCTGCACCTTGTGGGCATTTTTTCCAAGCATCTGGGGCGTCTCACCACATTTTTGATTTCGATTTTTATGATAATTCGGTTTTTTTATTAAAAATTTTTAAAGTATATTGGTTTTACAATTGATTGTAAAAAATAAAAATTTTAAAAATAAATAAAAGATATGCGTCATTTTTCACAGCTCTGGCACCATCTATGAGCCTTGATTCCACTGTGCAATCTGTAGAGCATACCCTTATGGATCATTCTGTAAATGGCCCTGCAGAATTGTCTGACCACATCAGAGCAGAGCTGAAGATAGATATTAATGACGATGCTGGGGGTTTTGCAGGTCCACTGCAGGACGCAATAACCCATTATACGAGCCCTGAAAAAAACCTAATAGATGGTGACAAGGTGCGGGTTTTGAAAAAAAGTGCAAAATCTTTTTCAGAGAGCTTTATAGATCTTCTTGATGATCCGGAAGTCAATGTAACTCTAGGCTTTAATCCAATTCCAGAGTCCAAAAAATTCAATACAATGATTTAATCCATTGAAAAGACAAAAAAGAAAGTGTTGAAATTGAATATGAGGCAACTGCTCTCTGGTATTCGATCCTTAAAGTTTTTTAAAGATACAGTCAGGCCAGATAAAATAATACAGGCCATCAATACATTTGAAAGAGATGTATTGGAACTCTGCGCCATGCTCAAGGAGGAAGAATAAGGAAGGTCAGGTAAATTTACACGCATCACAAGGCCAGGGTAAGGGCTGGCAAAAACCTTGCCTAAACCGATGATGTCTAGCGCATTGCAACCAACTTGAGTTATAATAAAAATAGAAACAAGTACCAAAAAAGTCTTCCGTGCGGGTTATCGTCGGCATGTCTGGTGGGGTAGATAGCGCTCTGACGGCAGCATTATTAAAGCAACAAGGCCACGATGTCATTGGCGTTACGCTGCAGTTGTACGATTACGACACCACTTTGGAAGAAACGGATCCCAGCAAACGGCATTGCCACCCCTTGGCATTCATTCAGGATGCGCGTCAGGTTGCCAGCGATCTCGATATTCCTCATCATGTTTTGTCTCATCAGCATATTTTTCAATCCAAAATCATCGATCCATTCATTCAGTCCTATAAACAGGGCAAAACCCCGTTACCTTGTGCGAAATGCAATCGCGATGTAAAAACAGCGGCGCTCTATGCCATGATGGAGGAATTGGGTGGCGATGCCTTGGCCACAGGGCACTATGTTCGGCGCATTGATGTAGATGGGTGCGTTCAAATTCACCAGGGTCAGGACCCTATTCGGGATCAAAGCTTTTTTCTTTTTACCCTGGAAACCCATTATTTTCAAAAAATGCATTTTCCGCTGGGCCACTATTCCAAAACCGATACACGGGCCAAAGCTCTGGATTTTGGGCTGAACGTAGCCGACACTCCAGCCAGTCAAGATTTATGTTTTATCGCCAAAAAATCATACAAAACCCTCTTTCAGGCTGCTCCAGGGGATATTGTCCACGTCGATGATGGTCGCATCTTGGGTCAGCATCAAGGCGTTACCGGCTTTACCATTGGGCAACGTCAAGGTTTGGGTATTGGCGGGAGCACCGAATCTCTCCATGTTTTGCAACTGGATATTGAAAAAAATCGGGTTGTTGTGGGGCCACGCCATCATTTGGCACGCTCTGTCATTTACTTGGATGACGTCAACTGGATTGCCCATGATTTGCAAACGCCCAGTTGCCCAGATAGGGAACACGCCATTGCAGTTAAAATTCGATCATCAGGTCGGGCCGTTCCCGCCAGTGTATCCCTTCATTCTGGCCTGGCCACAGCGGTTGTGCATTTAGAAAATCCAGATTACGCCGTATCACCCGGTCAAGCTTGTGTTTTTTACCAAGGAACCCGCCTTTTGGGTGGTGGATGGATTTCGGATCGGACTTAGTCCAATCCCCATCGCAAGAACGCGATGATAGGGGCTGATGGGCCCACTTAGGAAAATCCAAAGGAACGTTTTGTTTCGAAATACAAAGACCTCAAAAGATCTCATTGTCCCAACAATTGGTCCATTGGTCTAAAATCCCAGTTAAAGAAAATACAGTACAGGAAGACTTTCTGAAATTTATCCCATGAAAAAATACCAGATAGGCCTGGCCTGTACAACACCATCTTTCCCAAAATTACCTAAGAATAGATGGTGCTGCTTTAAAAGAAATCCTGTGGCAATGTTCCATCTTTAAAATGGGTGCTGGATACACCTTGTCAGATTCTCAGAATGCCCATCTATCTCTGGCATCTGTGGCAAGCTCTGCGACAAACTCTATGATGCCCTGTGAAATAAATGCCACGTGCAACAAACTCTCCCCGATAAACCCTCTGTGACAAACATCTATGATGCCACGTGCAACAAACTCTCCCCGATAAACCCTCTGTGAAAAGCTCTATGATGCCACGTGCAACAAACTCTTCCCGATAAACCCTCTGTGAAAAGCTCTATGATGCCACGTGCAACAAACTCTCCCCGATAAACCCTCTGTGACAAGCTCTGTGACAAGCTCTATGGTACCCGTTTATCTTGGAGCTACCCCCCCCCTGAGCATATCGAAATCCACACCAGTCTTTTTTTGGTCGCACTCTGTACATTGGTCCCAGCAGATTGGGGGCATCAATCGCGGTTCTTTGGATAAAAATTGAGGGCAGCGCTAGACAATGAAACTACCACAGCCCTGTTTTCTTAAAAAATCATGCGCCCATAATCCAAAAAGTTCTTGGTCTAATTCTGGAATGCAACTTTATCGTCGATGATTGTACTCTTTTTATTTGTCCCTTGGATGCCCTGATGCCTTTTTTCAAGGTAGTTAGGGTCATCCCTTCTACTCGACTCGTTCTTTTTTACAGGATCTCCAATTTTACCTAGAATTTTATGCTTCTCATTTCTTGACTTTGCTAGTTTTTGATGATACTTTTGTTGCCGTCGTTTCTTTTCTTCATCTTTCTTTAGTTGAATTAAATATTTTGAATTATCTTCAACAATCCAAGTGACTTGACCTCCTAGCAATCCTTTATCAACACTGGACTCTTCAGTAGGACATGGGGGCCTCAAGCCATTCTCGGGCTCAGTCTTGGGCTCATTTTTAATGGATGTAGTATTCAAAACCGACCTTTTTATATTTTGTTGAGGACAAAATTGATTCATTACCCTATGATAATGATCAGCGGTAAAGCAATCCGACACATTCGTTTCAGAATGTTGGGCCATTACGCTATACTTAGGATGAACGATGAGATTTTTACCCCGTTCTGCCTCTGTTCCGTTTTTTTCGGGACTGGGAAGTTTCCTCCTGCCAGAAAATTTTCTACTTTTCTGTCCTGCTAATAATGTCTGTCCCATAGCTTCTTTATAGAATTCAAGATTTTCCAAGCCACCATTTTTCTCCATCACCCCATTCATTTCAGGATCGAATTCTTTTTTTGATTTAGCTATGTATTCCTTATCTTGGGCAATCGCATTGATTATATGTAAAGGAACACCCGACCTGTTTGGTCCAAAAGTTAAATCAGAAACGTGCCTTTTAGGATGGATCAGAGCATCATTCTGTGTTGCATTCACACCCTCTGCGGCCCCCATTAAAGCCACCATACATAAAATTTTATTCATATATTTTTTTTAATTAATTCTAAAAAATAACTATATATTAAAAAATAAATCACCACAAATTATTTTTTCCAAATTTTAAAAAATTTCATTTTGCACAACCCTGCCAACATTCATCCCACATCGTCAAAATCTGTCAATCACACCCACTCTCTTGGATCCCCCAGTGTTGTAGAGTGTTTGAATGGAGAAAATTGATCGGGGAACAGGTATCCTTTGAGATGATGGGCGATTTGAGCCATCTCTGAAAAACCCGTCATGATTAACTTTAATTTATGGGGATAGGTGACGATGTCTCCTGCAGCATAAATGCCTGGACGGCTGGTTTCCCCTGTTAGTGGGTTGGTCACAATGCGTTGGTTTTCAATGCTCAAACCCCACTGACTGATGGGTCCCAAATCATTTTGCATCCCAAAAAAAGGCAACAAAATATCGGCTGCCAATCCCTTTTTCTCACCCGCAGCGTTGTGAATATGAACCATTTGCAAACAATGGACATCCCCATCCAATCCACACAGCTGATAGGGGGCGTGCAGCTGGATGCGTCCACATTGAAATTCTGCTTGCAATTTTTCCACACTGTGATCTTGAGCGCTGAATTTGGTTCGCCGATGAACCATGTGCAAAGATCGGGCAACGGGGGCCAATAACAGGGCCCAATCCACAGCCGAATCCCCCCCACCCGCAATGACAATATCTTTTCCGGCCCAAGTATGCTTGGATGGCACAGAATAAAAGACACCAGAGCCCTCGAAATGCTCTATTTTCTCCACAGGCGGACGCTTGGGCACCAATGCGCCTGCTCCGCAGCATACAATGATGGATTGGGTGCGAATCAGACGCCCCAAAGATGTTTCAATGGTGAATATCCCCCCTGCATCTTGTTCCAATGTTTGGGCTGTTTCCCCACAATACAGGGTTGGATTAAAGGGGGCCATTTGCTGAATCAATTGAGAAACCAAATCAGAGGCCGATACTTCGGGCATACCCGGGATATCGTAAATGGGCTTATCCGGATATAGGGCTTGGCATTGACCTCCCAATTCCGGCAGAGCCTCGATGATACAGCACTTTAAGCGCATCATTCCGCACATAAATACGGCAAATAATCCAATGGGCCCACCGCCCAAAATCACAACAGGAAAAATTGTATTTTCGTGGGCATTGTTTTGGGCTGATGCGGCCCCTTGTGCATTCCACTCTGTCTGTATAATCATGACTCAGATGTCCTTTTTAAAGGTATTTTAACCTATTTTCCTCTTTTTAGCCCTTGCAGGTATGAAATTTTCCTCCCTTGGATGGGATTTTCCTGCTGCTTTTCCTAATTTTTGACCTGATTGATCCCAATTTTTCCTGGATTGGATGAACTTTTACCCACTTGGATCCAGACATCTGTCTGAAAATATATTGATGGGATAAAAGGCCCTGTAAAATTGATTGCAGCATTGACATGGATTTATCCCAGGAATTCAACCGCCCAACCCCAAAATCCACAGAGCAGCACTGACAGATCCCATGGACTTGTGACTGGGTGACTCTGGCTTAAGCAGCCAGACCCCAAACTCACAAAAGCCCTAGTGCATGGGTATTGCCCCAATTCATCCGTTTTTCTTTTCTTGGGTCTTCCACAATTTGTCATAAGTTCCGCAAAGTTTCAATAATTCTTCGTGGGTTCCTTCCTCTATGATGCGCCCCTGATCAAATACCAGGATACGGTCCATGCGCTGCAATGTCGACAGACGGTGGGCAATAACCACCACCGTCTTTTTGTTAAAAAACTGCCACAGATGGGTCTGGATTCGGGATTCCGTCACAGAATCCAGCTGGGATGTGGATTCATCTAGAATAACAATGGGGACATCCTTTCGAACCATGGCACGAGCAAGACCAATACGTTGCCTTTGGCCACCAGATAATTTTGCACCACGCTCGCCAATCAGCGTATCTGCCCCTTGTGCCAAGTTTTGCACAAAGTCTTCACAACAAGATTCCCGCAAGGCATCAGCCAGGTCTTTTTCGCTCATGGTGCTCTTGGCGTAATGCACGTTTTCTTTTAGGGATCTCTGAAATAGGGATGGATCTTGGGGAACCAGGGTTATTTGCTCGTACAAGGATTGGATATTGGTGTGCCTTATGTTTTGACCATCGATAAAAATCGCACCACCCTGCACATCGTACAAACCCAGCAATAAATGCACAAAAGTTGTCTTTCCGCCCCCAGAATACCCAACGATACCCACTTTTTCTCCACCACGAATGTGTACGGACAAATTGTTAAAAATGGGCTTGGACCCTGGATAGGCGAAATGAACATCCGAGAAAACAACATCACCCCTGGTAATGGCCAAATCAGGTAATTTTTCACTGCACATGGTTTCACCGGGTATGATGGCGTTCAAAGCTTGAACAATGCTGCCGTAATAATCGGATATTTTAGAGAAAACTTGATCAAATCTCCATAAAAAATCCATTATGGATCGATTCACCATCAAAACAAATGCAAAGCCACCCGCATCGATGGTGCCAGCCCCATACCCCTGGCACAAAAACCAACCCGTGGCCATTATAATGCCAAGAGAAATGCAGCTGGTGACCATGCGCAATTTCCAATATTCTTTCTGCATTCGCTTTTCTGATTCGGCTATTTCTGCCATGGAATCTGATAAGATGCGATCTTCCTTACCTGGCCTAGAAAACAATCGAACGGACAGGATATTTCCCAAAACATCCACCATTTTTCCAGACATTCTGGTATTTTTTTCCCATAAATCATGGGAAAATCCAATAAATTTTCTGGATGAAAACCAGCCGATTGTCATCACTGAAATGACCCAGCCACCCAGGAGTGCCCCAAAAACCGGTTGAACCCACGTTAGGGTAAGGATGGCAATCAATGCAGCCAGTGTATTCCCAAATAATTCTTGTGTAACGGATTCTAATAAATTAGGCACATTGCGCATCAAATCATTGATCCTAGCAGTCAAATTACCCGATGGATGGTCTTGAAAATAAGGGTATTTTTTAGACAAAACTCGATCCATAACATGGGCACCAATGCGTTGACGCAATTGGGGGATCATGGCTATGTCGATGCTCCAGTCATAGAGACGATAGCTGGATATCAGGATCAGTCGTATGGCCACAAAAAAAATCATGGGCCACATTAAGGAGATTTCATGGTTGGAAATGCGGGAAACCATGACTTGAATGGTATACGATGACAAAGACAGTCCAATGGCCCAAGCGACCGGAACCCACAGCAACACGGCTAAGTTCCAGTAAAAGGGGCCTACCATCTGCCCTATCCACTGTAGGGCGACCTTGTTGGAAATCTTGCTTGGTTCATTTTTTTGAGATATTTCAGACTGATGTGACACAATAGGTTTGGCATAGGTTGATGCACAATTATTTGCAATCTTAACACACTCTGCAAAGTGCAAGCCATGTCCCATTTTCATCTGGGCAGGGCATCCCAAAAAGATCCAATGGTCAAAGGTGATGAAAATAGTCACATTTCAGGATTCACGAAGAATGGTCATTGAATATGGATCCGGGGCCCTCAATGGATGGGGCAGATCTGGTTATATTGGATTCATTTCAGTATACTGATTGTAATTTTAAAAAACAGACTATATGAATATTTCACAGAACAGTTCCTGGCTTTGTATCCAAAAACGTGGTCCAATTTTAGCCTTTTTCTTATATTTGTGCGCCCAAGCCAACCCCATATTATCAGGGCCAGCCCATGCTTCAGGAAATAAAGCTGGGAAAAATGCCCACCAAAAGCGCGCTTTGGGCAAGGCATACAGCCCTGTAAAAAAATCCATTGCCCTAAGACTAACCCCAGATCAGTGGCTGCATAAGCTGAGTTCAGCCCTGGAAAGCATCCGAACTTTATCCGCAGATATGGTGCAAAAAAATCCCAATGGCGCATCAATGACTGCAAAATTCTATCTAGAGCGCCCAGGTAGAATGCGCCTTGTATACAATCCCCCATCCAAGATGCAAATTATAGCCACCCAAGGTCGCCTGATTCATTATGATGGCCAGCGGGATCACAGCCAGTCCATGGCTTTGTCCAGCAGTCCGGTGGCCTTCTTATTAACAGGAAAATTGCATGAGCAGGTTCAATTGACGGAATTTATGCAGAATAATCAGATGGTAACATTGGGTATGAAGCTGAAAAAAGATCCAAATGCTGGAAAAATTCACCTCACTTTCAATGCAGCCATGCTTCCTAATGCCCGATTATGCCCTCTTACCGGCTGGTCCATGACGGATGCTTATGGCAAAAAAACAGTGATCACGCTTTTCAATATTCTCAAAAATGGGATTATTCCAAAGGGCGCTTTTGATTTGCAAAAAAGGTGATCTCCTGGCCACCGGTTTGCCTGGATAGAGAGGAATGATGGATGGGGGATGGATTCCAAAGTTCCCCTCTGGGCAAAGATCTGCCTCTTGGGATCAGGCTGAGACCAAAATACAAAAATCTCTGACCGCAGATGCAGATTTTTCTTGCAAAGAGATACTCAGCAGGCGTCATTCTAGCAAAATGTCCGTTTGGAATCCAGGCTAAAGTCAGTGCCAACCTATAAAAACCTTGTGGAATCCACACCCTGGGGCTTGGAAATTCAAAGTCAATAAAGTCAGGCACCCTGGTAATGGGCACACCCGTTTGGAATCCAGGCTAAAGTCAGTGCCAATTTATAGAAATCTTGTGGAATCCACACCCATCAATTTTCTATTTTACGAAATCTTTGTTTCTGTAAAATAGAAAATTGATGGCCCACTCGAATCATTCTATTTTTTTTAGAACGTTTTCCAGAACGTTTTTCCGATGCATTAGGTTGCCGTGCATACTGCCCTGAAACAACAGGGGACCTTGATTTCCCATTGATTTTGCAGGGATTTTTTTCACAAATAACGTGTGGCTCATACAATCTAGGCATACGCTGGCAGACTTGAAGGGCCCCCAATTGGGTGCTATAGGGCCCAACCACCACATGAAAGCCATTGTTGAATTTGCGGAACTCTGTTTTTCCCCATTCTGAAATAGCTTTTTTGACCGTTACAGCTTTGCCCAATGGTCCGCATGGTAATTTGACATAGTAGCGCTGAGCGGACAAATTTGCGATTTCTCTAGGCTTTCGGCATTTGATTTTGCGAAATCCAGCTTTATTTTCCGCCAATTTCAAGCTTTCAGAAACCAAGGTGCGAATACGGACTTTGGCTTGCCCTTTATGATAGAATCCCAATTGGCGGGCAACGGCAACGGAAACATCCAGAATACGATTTTTTTTAAAAGGACCCCGATCGTTGACCCGAACAACCAACTTTTTACCATTTTCTAAATTTTCAACCATAATGATGGATGGCAGGGGCAAAGTTTTATGGGCAGCCGACAAATGGAACATATTGAAACGCTCTCCCATGGCTGTTTTGGACCCATGGCACCCGTCTTTGCCTCCATAATAAGAGGCTACCCCTGTTTGCACCAATTCAAAATGCTTTTGGGGAAAATACCGCTTGTTTTCAATGACATACGGGCGCGTGGTCGCACGAATGGGGCTTGGCGTCTTTCTAGTCAAGGGTCCTACTCCAGGGCCAGAGCAACCCGATAACAACAGAGCAAGGCCGCACCCTGTGATACACAGCGGCCTTTTTCCTCCATTCTTGGTAGTCCCATCTGATGCAATGGGCCCAATCTTCCTGACTGCTGCTTTCCATAATTTCAAAAAATAATCTACAAGTCTCATTCCCATACCCTCTATAATGGATCCTTGGATTGGATCGTTTTTGAAAAGCCCTGCCCATAGAGGGCACTGTGCACATACCACTTTCTCAGCAATCGCCAACAGGCCCCACCAATGGTGGCTACAGGTAGGGCCAAAACGATGCCGACGATCCCCTTTACCCCACCCCCAATTAAAACAGAAAGCAGGACCCACAAAGGATGAAGACCAGTTCTTGATCCGACTAAATAGGGGGTCAGAACCAAAGATTCTAAAATATTTCCACCCAAATATACCAAAGCAATGCTGGTCACATAGGGCCACTGGCCCGATTCCACAACACCAATCATGCATGCAGCAAACAGGCTGATAAAAAATCCCACATAAGGAATGAAAACCAATGAACCACTGACAAGAGACATGGTCAATGCCCCTGGCAGATTCAAAAATCCACCCAAAAACAATGCATAATAGGTGGCAAGCAATGCACAAACACGAACTTGGCCGGAAAAATATTGCCGCAAGGCTCTGTCCATGTCCCGAAAAATTAACCCAATAACACCTCGATACTGAGGGGGTATAAGGGTGCGAAGTTGCCTGTGGATTTTTGCGCCATCCTTGGTCAAATAAAAGGCTATTACCGGAGACAAAGCCAAGGTTAAAATAATTTGTCCCAAGGCCCACCCGTTGTGCAATGCATACATGGCCAATGACCCAAGCCACTGCACCCCTTGGCGCAGAATAAAATCCATGCCTTCCTGGATTTGCGATCCTGAATCTTTGAAAAAATTATTGATCAGTGGTGTTAAAAAATTCCAGAACGCCTCCCTGTATACATTAAATTTGACAGATAGTAAGCTGGACCAGGTCCCTAAAAGTGGGACTGTCTTTGCCACAGAGTAAGCGAATGCGCCATAGGTGATTATGGCCAAAACCAATGCAGAAATGCTGGATGAAATGGACTTTTTGCGAAAAAATCGGCCGACGGGCCTGTATCCATAGGCCATGGCTGCACCCAAAATAAAAGGGGCCAAAATGGCTCCACACATCCAGAAAAATACGCAGATCAGGGTGACCCCGAATCCAAGACCTAAAAAAATCTTGGTTCGACTGCTTAGCGCCATGTTGTCCACAATTTATTTCCATAGATGTAAAAAGACAAAATGGTGGTGCTCCATAAAACTGGTATTAGTATTCCCACCAATGCAGGAGAACCTCCCCACAATACAGCCACACACAAAAGACCTTGTGTGGCTGTGTTGACTTTACTGATCATCAAGGGTTTAAAGTACTGAATGTCTTTCTTATAACCCATCCACCATGCACCAAGGCCAATGCATACATCTCTTATCAAAATAATAATACATAAAGAAAGAGGTATTTTTTGACACAAGTACAATGCTCCAAAAATACAAAAACTCAATGCTTTGTCGGCCAATGGATCCAAAATCCGCCCCATGGGCGTCTCCCAGCTGTATTTTCTGGCCAGCCACCCATCCAGAAGATCGGTGAAAAAGGCACCCATAACACCATACAAGGCCAATTTTTCTTCACCAGATACAATCAAAGATGCCACCATGGGGGCACAAATCAATCGAATCAGACTCAGTCCATTAGGAATCCAGCGCACAGCCCCCCCCCTGATGATAAAATATTCAGGTCACTGCACTAAGAAAAAATCTCTTCTGGTTTAAAAAAGAAATCTATTTCTTTTTCTGCTGTTTCCATCAAATCTGACCCATGCACACTGTTAAAATCAATGGATAGGCCAAAGGCCTTGCGAATGGTCCCCTCTTCGGCATTCTTTGGATCTGTTGCACCCATTAATTGACGATAGGCATCAATGGCATTGGCCCCCTCTAGCACCTGAACAATGACAGGGCCACTGCTGATGTATGCGCACAAATCATCAAAGAAAAAACGATCTTTGTGTACGGCATAGAATGCCTTGGCTTGATCTAGGGTCAGTTTCTGGCGCCGTTGTGCAACGATTCTTAGTCCTGATTTTTCGATCATGGCATTAATGGCACCAGTCAAATTACGATCTGTTGCATCAGGCTTTAATATGGACAAGGTCCTTTGAACCATGGTTGACATTTTTTATTTTTTTTAAAACTTTTGTCTATTATGGTAAAAGTCCCTCTTTTTTACAAGGGAAAATTTGTTGCCAAGAACGTATTGTTCTCAGATCCCAGAGCTGCCTCCATAGTCCTATGCATCTGTTTCACAGGGCTGGTTCCATAAAATTTAAAAACATAAAAAATCTATCCGTTCTAACTTTTTGTAAAGAATAGACCTTTTATGATGCCCACAGTATCTTTTTCCCATAGGTGATTGAATGGCTTTGTTTTTACTGGCACTACCACTCTTTTTAAGCATTGCTGCAAAGCCCTACGCAACACTCCCTTTGCCCAGATCGCGCCCTGCCCTAGGCATGATCCACTTGTTCAGCCATCAATCCAAAGAAATGCTTGGCATGTTGATGGAAAAAATTCTTACGGAAAAGCCGGCTATTTTGACCAATATCTTGAATAAAAATCCAAAAATACTAACAGATGTGTTTGCCAATAATCCCCGTATTCTATGGGATGCTCAGCAAAAAATGATTTCAGACTTTTCGGAAAGTGTTTCAGAAAACACCTATAAGAGTGTTGCAAGAATTTTGAAAAACAGCCCAGAATTATGGAATCAAATGGAAAAAAAAGCCATCACTGCAGGGGGAAAGAGCATGATTGTGTTCCTAGATCCCCTTTGCCCCCACAGTATGCTGCTTTTGCGGGATATGCTAAAGCTGGCTCGTTCAGTCCATCGCCCATGGGCTGTTTGCCCACACTGGATTACCAAACACCAGGACACAAAAAGTCAGATGATTGTGCGCAGTCTTGCAGCGGCCCATGCTCTGGGAAAACTAGAGGCCTTTTTAGAAATACTCATTGATGGCGTTCAAGAGGCATCCCTAGAATATATTTTGCCCCTTGCGTCCCAATTGGGCATGGATCTTGAAAAATTTCAGCAGTCTATGTTCAGCCCAGAGACCGATCAAGGCCTCTTGGATTCTCGAGCCTATGGCAATCAATTTCAGTTTCAAGGTTTTCCAACAGTTCTGTATAAAAAACAAAACATCAATGCGCCATCCATGCGAGATACCGCATTTGAATTAATGGAAGGCCGTCCAGACAATTTGGAAACGCTTTTAGAAATGCTGTCTCATTAAGTAAGTCCAATCCATTTGGTCTTGTTGGCCCATTAAATTTCTTTAATGGGCATGATTGTTCGGGCCCTGGGTTCAGACCATAGATTGAAAGCTTGGGTGCAGGCTGGCGCAGCAGGACAAGGGCAGTCTGGCCCTTCAAAATCCCGGGTCCCTCTATAAGTTCTGTGATGCGGCGCACCCTCTTACTGATTTCTTAATGACACCCCTTGCGATACATGAAATCCTTGCGTATGGTAAAAATATAGGCTCTTTTGGAATATATTTGATGTCTTTTGCCTCTAATCCAGAACCATCCCAATTGTCATCCCATCAAATATCTGGATCCTCGGAATCTGACCCCAAAATACCTCTTAAGATGGGGCCTATGGTTCTCGCAGCTGGTGGCTCTGGCGGCCACGTCTTTCCAGCCATTGCTTTGGCGGAATATGCCCATAGCAAGAACCATCCTGTTATTTTAATGACGGATGTGCGTGGCGCCCGTTTCATTGAAAAAGATAGGCATTTATTCAGCCATATCGAAATCCTGCAACAGCCCAGATGGGATACAGTTTTTTCCCTTTACAAACATATCAAACGCCTCTACATACAGTGGAATCCTTCAGCCATCATTGGCTTTGGCGGCATGATGACACTGGCACCATTGATGGTGGCCAAACAGTGCAGAATTCGGTGTGGCATTCATCAATCGGATGCCATTATGGGTCGAGCCAATCGGTTGTTATCTCCCTGGATGGAATGTACTTTCCTTGGGTATGATTTGGAGAAATATTCTAAAAAAGTTTCCAAAAGCAAGAAAAATCAATGGTGCACCATTGGAACACCGACGCGCAGTCCATTTCACTCTATTCTTCCCCATGTTCATTTGTCAAAACCTCTAAATATTTTGATCTTGGGTGGCAGTCAGGGTGCAAAAATTTGGTCATGCATTCTTCCAGAGGCCATTGGCAAGCTGTCCGCTGAAGATCAGAGTGCGCTGACCATTCGCCATCAATGTCCCCATGGGGATATTGCGGATTTAATCCAGGCTTATCAGAAATCCCACCTATCCTCATTCCAGGTCACACCCTTCTTTTCCGACCTGTCGTCCGAACTGACCTGGGCCCACGGCGTGTTCAGTCGGGCTGGTGCATCCACATTGGCTGAACTTGGCTTATCCCAAAGGGCTGCTTTTTTGGTGCCCTATCCCCATGCAGCACAAAATCATCAATGGGCCAATGCTAAATTTTATCTACAGAACCATGTTGGTTGGGTGTGCGATGAATCCGACCTCACTGCAAGTCATGTTGCCACCGTTTTAAAAAGCTGGCTAGACAAACCAGAGCAACTGCTTTATGGTGAAAAATACATAAAATCCCCTGCAGACCTGGATGCCTGTTCCCGATTATACCAATTTTGTACAGCACCCTAGGCGGATTCATTTTATAGGAATCGGTGGCATTGGCATGAGTGCTCTGGCTCTTTTATGCCTCAATCGTGGGTGGAAGGTGGGGGGCAGTACGTTGGGACATAATGAGAATACAAGTGCCCTGACAGCACAAGGCGCTGAAATTTTTTTAAACCATGCTGCTGAAAATTTAGGGGAATCCACAGAATGCGTCGTTTATTCCAGTGCTATTGCTGAAAGCAATCCTGAAATTCAAGCTGCACGCCTTCGAAATATTCCCATTTTACACCGATCAACCCTTTTGCGGGCTTTTGTTCACCCTTTGCGCACCATTGGTGTCAGCGGAACCCACGGAAAAACAACCACAACGTCCTTATTGGGCCACACGATTTATGCAGCCCATCACCAGCCCTTAATTCTTTCTGGCGGCATAATGACCCATTGGAACAGCCCGATTTATCCGGGAAAAGGCACCATTGCTGTGGTTGAGGCCGATGAGTCTGATCACAGTCATGTCAATTTTTCCTCTCTGGAAGGTGCTATTTTAACGAATATCGAAGGCGATCATATGGAAAATTATGGCGGCTCTTTGGACAATGTATGGGCATCTTTTCAGCGCTTTCTCCAACTATCTAGGCATTTTGCCAGTGTCTGCGGCGACGCCATCGCCCCGAAAAACCCCTGGCTTCAAAATGTGTCTTGCCCCATTACGTTTTACGGAACAGGCAGCAATGCAGACTTTTGCGCGGAAAATATCCGCACTACAGAAACGGGAATGCGTTTTGATTGTCTGACTCCGGCGGGCAAATGGACTGACGTTTCTTTGAATTTGTGGGGCCATCACAATGTCCTCAACGCACTGGCGGTTCTTTCAACCTGCACGCATCTCCATCTTTCCGAAGACCAAATTCGTTTTGGATTGTCTACTTTTTCAGGTGTGGCAAGGCGTTTAACCCATGTTGGAAACAGGGGCAACGTCCCCATCATTGATGATTACGCCCACCATCCTACAGAAATTACAGCCGTATTGAAAACATTGAACGACCGTGGGTTTCGGCGCATTTTAGCCATTTGTCAACCACATCGGTACACCCGATTGCGCGATTGTATGGAGTTGTTTTCCAGATGTTTTCAGCATGCTGATAAAATTGTTTTACTGCCTGTGTACAGTGCAGGCGAGGAAGTCATTTCTGATGCCGAATCCGTTGATTTGGCTAAAAAGTTGACAGATCTTCATCATTCTGTTGCGATGGTACCTTCTTGGCCCCAGTGCACAACAGACATTGGGCGCCTCATTGATGGTGGTTCGTATGATGTGGTGGTTTGCATGGGCGCTGGGGACGTTACACATTTGGCCAAAGATTTAATCGAAACACCTTTGGGAAACTCGTCAAATGAATAATGGTGGGGGTCAGCTGATAAGGATGGGGGCAGCAAAACCCCCATCCCCCCGCACTTTTCCATAATAGCGGTGTATTCAGTCCTTGTTAGTATGAATATCTTCTTTTAAAATTTTTTTGGCACTGAAAGGAGGTGTGTTTTTATTAACTTTTTCGGCACCGAAAGGAAGGCTGTTTTCATCACTTATCATGATCGCAAGGTTACTTTGACTTGTATCGATTATACCCCCCCCAGGGTACTTTTGAGCCTTGTAGGAAGGAATCGTCTCTGGAGTCATAGGGTAGAAAAAACTCATCTCTGTAGTAAAATGTACATCTTGTTTTACATTTTTTTCTTTTAAAATTGCCACCACATCGTTTTTAAATGATTTTCTAAAATTCCATGGTTGTTCAAATTTAGATTTATATAATAATTCAGATTTATCTATCATTTTAACGCTAATGATACATTTTGGGCCATCCATTTTTTCGAGAAGAAAATTCTCTAATGTTTTATCCGAATTACTAAAATTACGAATTTCGTCATATTTTGAAATACAGAAATACATGTTTTTACAGGGTGTTTTATCAATATTGAAATGTTCATTGAACTCAAGACACTTTATGACCCATTCTCCATTTCTAAGCTTATTGCATTCATCGACATTGAACTTCATTCTTCTAGTATGAAAGGGCCCAGCTCTATTGCAGGGATCACCTGACCCCATCGGATCCACAGCGTTAGTCTTGGGCCCTTGTGCCTTGGTGGGAGCATCTGGGGCCTGCTCGGAAAAAAAAGAAGCCTCAGTTTCATCAAGGGACTCATCTTTAGTAGAAGAGTGCCAATCTATCTCCATCGGATCCACAGCGTTAGTCTTGGGCCCTTGTGCCTTGGTGGGAGCGCCTGGGGTGGCCTGCTCGGAAAAAATTCCAGTACTATTGGAGAGCTCAGCTGGCTCCATCGGATCCACAGCGTTAGTCTTCCAACAAGACAAGGCCGTCATTACCGCAAGTATTTTTTTAATCATCTCTTTTGATTTTTTTTGGATTCAATTCCAATTGATGCACCTTAAAAAGGCTTTGTCAATAAGATAGCGCCAATAAAAATTAATGGGATGCATTAATTCGATTCACTAGGTCCCAGGGAGAATTCCGGCCAAGGGGGGGGGCGGCCAAACGGCAAATACTGGCAATTCACCCAGGGGCCCCCACTGTTCCTGTCTGGGAAGGCAAATCTAGGGGGCAGGCTCTTATTCCAGTCTGGGAAGGCGTTGGCTGTCTAGGGAAAATCTAGGGCCCCGCCACTGCTCCTGTCTGGGAAGGTCCCAACTGCAGAAAAATCAGAATCGACCTATGGAAAAAAACCCCCACCTCAGTTTAGCGCAACTCTTCTTTGGGTTGAATGCCCAAAATATTCAATCCACAAGCCATCACATTGGCAGCAGATTGAATCAATCCCATGGCGGAATACGTGGCCTTTAGGTCATCCGGCTGAACCAATTTCATGGTCGCATCGTGATTGCCTTTTTGCCATAATGCGTGCACAGCATGAGCCACTTTGTGCAAATAATTGGGAATACGGTGGGGTTCGCGATGACGGGCAGATTCGGAAACCTGGCGTGGCCAATCGGCCAACAACTTAACCAAGGGCTCCTCCACCCATTTTGAAAAATCAGCCCCAGCCAGAGCTTTTGGACTAGACTGATGGCAGGGAAACAGGGCTTTGGCTGCGCGCAAAACAGAGCAACATCGGGCATGGGCATACTGCACATAGAAAACAGGATTGGATGCACTTTGCTCTTGCATTTTAACAATATCTAGCTCTAAATGGGTGTCGGCTTTTTTGGTTAAAATCATAAAACGCAAAACGTCCTTATCAATCATCTCTAAAACATCGCGTAAAAGTACAAAATTTCCAGCCCGCTTGGACATCTTTAAAGCAACACCATCATGCAGAAAATGAACCATTTGAAAAATTAAAACCTCCAAATCCTGTCCCGTTACCGCATGAACGGCACCCGCCATACGCTGAACATGACTGGCATGATCAGCCCCCCAAACATCGATCATGTGGTCCACTTTTCGACGAGCCTTGTCCCAGTGATAGGCAATATCGTTGGCAAAATAGGTCCAAGCACCGTCACTGCGCTGCAGCACACGATCTTGCTCATCGCCAAATCTGCTGGATCGAAACAGCATCAACGGCGTAGGAACCCAATCTGGATCTTCCCTTCCGATGGGCTGGGGCAAAGCACCCCAGTAAACCAGGTCTTTTTCCGTAAAAATTCCGTGCATCTTATCCAAAAGGCCGGCAGATTGCAAAGCTTTTTCCGATGTAAATACCGTGTGAAAAACCCCCAAGTCATGCAAAACATCTTGGATATCACCCATCATTTCCCGTACTGCAAAGGTGGCAATGTGAGACAGGGGGAGGTCCCGCCACTGATCTGGGTATTGTGCCAAAAAGGATTGTGCAATTTCTTGGCCGTAGGCCCCAGGATACAGACCTTCTGGAATGACGGCCAACTGGTTCTTTTCCAGAGCATTGCAGTGACAGACCACGGTTTCAGCCAAGCGAAGAACTTGCTGACCCGCATCGTTGATGTAATATTCGCGCACCACCTGATACCCAACAGCATCGAGCAAATTGGCTATCACATCGCCAAAAACGGCTCCACGGGCGTGAGCAGCATGCAATGGCCCTGTGGGATTGGCAGAAACATACTCCACGTTAACAATGGCTCCATTGCCCCATGTTTGATGGCCATAAAGAGGGCCTTGGGATAAAATATCGCGTAAAACTTGGGCCCAAATCTGCTTTTTCAAAGTAATATTAATATATCCACTTAGGGGCTCTGCTTTTTCAATCAGGACGTTATCAGCCAATTGAGCGCACAATTCTTGGGCGATGATGATGGGGGATTTTCGCCAGACTTTGGCCAAGGAAAAGGCTACAGGTGAGGCAAAGTCTCCATGATCGGGATGATCCGACGGCACGAACCCCCAATCTGTATCCTGGGGCAAAACCCCGGGCAGAGTAGATTTCAAAAGACTTTCGACCCCCCCTTCCCCACTTATTGGCTTTTGAAAAATCACCTAGATTATGTGCAAAATTATTTTATAAATTATTTCATTTTTCGAAAAAAAGCGCAAGCATTCCGTTGTCCAGTGCGCCCAGCGCATTCCATTGCCCATTGGATCTACACATCCGCATTTCTTTATTTAGAAGGGCTTTTATCCAATTTGAATGAATTTAAATTAACTTTTAGCAATGTGACCAAGGGTATAAAGCAGCTTTTTATTTAATAAAAGTTTAATGTATTTCTGTAAATTTTAATTAAAATTTTAAACATATAGCCTATCAAGATCATCGTTGACATTCTGAATATTTAAACTTACCATATCGGTAAATGGAGTATCAGACAAAGGCATTTTTATTGATGAGCGCTCCGGGAAACCCTTTAACAGATTATTTGATCGGTAGCAATAAAATTTCTCAAGATGGTTTGTCCATCTTGATGACAGAAAGTAAGTTGTCCGGAAAGTCCATAGAAACATTGGTTCTGGAAATGGATATTATAGATGAGGAGGCTCTATTGGCCCTGTCATCTCGCTTGCGACAATGCCAAACCATCGAACCTGAGGACTTTTTACAGGAAATTGCCCAGCTGTACCCCATGGTTTCCTCAGAGATTTGGGAACAATGCCACAGCGTCCCCATTCATTACGACGAACCCCTATCAACTTTAAAAGTAGCCATGGCCGATGTCAGCGATATTCGGGCCCAGGATTTACTATTGCGTCATTTGCCACCTCGAACCATTTTGTCCCCGGTTCTGGCCAAAAAATCCTCTATTTTAAATATCCTGCAATCGCTGCATCTGCCGTCCAATGCAATGGATGTGACGCAATGTACGATAGGTGGAAAAATTATCAATCGATTTTTACATCAAATTATTGTCAAAGCTGTGCAGGACAAGGCCTCTGACATTCACTTTCAGCCAGAAAAATTTATGATCCGGGTGCGTTATCGCCGGGATGGCTTGCTGCATACCGCCCAATGTTTTCATACATCTTTTTGGCAACCTTTGTGCATTCAATTGAAAATCTTGGCTGCAATGGATATTGCGGAAATGCGCCGACCCCAAGATGGCCGATTTTCCCTTATTGTAGCGGGAAGAACCGTTGATTTTCGAGTATCATCTCACCCCACGGTCTATGGTGAAAATTTAGTATTGCGCATTTTAGATCAACAGCAGTCCTTGATAGCATTGGAAAGTTTGGGCTACAGTCCCCATAATTTAAAAAGCATCGAACGCATTTTAGAAAAGCCAGAGGGGTTGATTGTTCTAACAGGCCCAACAGGATCGGGTAAAACGACTTCGCTTTACAGCATGTTGGCCAACTTAGATCATGAGAAAATCAATATTATGACCCTGGAAGAGCCTATTGAATACCATATGCCCCACATTCGTCAGAGCGAGGTTAAGGAAAAGACAGCATTCGATTTTTTGGCTGGTATGCACTCTCTATTGCGCCAAGATCCTGATGTCATTTTAATCGGAGAAATTCGGGATGAAAAAACAGCAGACATGGCCATTCGCGCAGGTATGACAGGACACAGGGTCTTTACTACCTTGCACACCGTTCATGCCCTGGGCACCATTTATCGATTGATCGAGCTGAACATCCCCGTTTCCCTGTTGGCTGGAGTTCTAAATGGCATTGTCGCCCAGAGATTAGTCCGATTGCTCTGCTCTGAATGCAAGGTCCCTGTAAAACTCAGCTTTCAAGAAGCCCACAAACATCGGTTGTGGCCACAAGTTGACGTATTTGAACCAACAGGATGCCCCCAATGTCGATTTTCAGGATATCATGGGCGCAAAGCCATAGCCGAGGTCATTGTAATGAATGGCGACATTGAGGCTATGATTTTAGAGCGTGCATCCCATCAAGAGTTGCAGCGCACCTTGGCCCACAAAGGCTTTCGTCCCATCAGCAGGGATGCCATAGATGCGGTTATTCAAGGTCAGACATCGATAAGCGAAATTACCCGCGTCATCGGAGCCCTATAGCACCATGCCCCTTTACGTTTACCGTGGATTAAGTCTGACCGGGGAATTGCTTCGAGGGCATCTTTTTGGGGCATCGTCTGATGATGTGCGGATCACCCTCCACACCAGACAAATTGAGCCTATTTCTTTGCGTCGCTTGTGGTTGCCGCGACGACAGCCCAAGGAATTGATTTTGTTTTTTTTGCACTTGCGCTATGCCCTGCAAGCTGGACACCCTCTGATTCAATCTCTCACCATCATTGAGCCCTCTTTCAAAGGATCCTTTTCCATGCTCATTCATACACTGAAAGAGCACTTATCCCAAGGAAAGCTCCTTTCTGATGCCTGTCAATTTTATCCATGGGCTTTTCCTGGCCCCTTGATTGCCTTGCTCCATGTGGGCGAGCAATCGGGTCGATTGGCACAGACCTGTCAGAATGCCCACGAATACCTTAAAAAAAGAGAAAAGGGTCACAAAGCTTTTCAAAAAGTCTTGGCATACCCTATTTTAAATTTTTCTTTTTTTATTGGGGCTCTTTTCTCCCTATCCCGAGGATTGCTGCCCGCAATTACAGATATTCCCTCTGAAAACTACGCCGCCTTATCTTGGAGTACACGCTTTTTACTGACACTGACACAATGGAATATTTCCTGGATTCCCTATGGTTGCGCGGCTGGGGCCCTTGTTTTACTTGTATGCTCTCGACCACTTCTCTTTCCAGTACTGGGATCTTGGATAGCTCGAAAAACATACTGGTCGTTTTTTTCCGGCCTTGTATTGCTGTTAAAGGAAGATATTCCCTTGACCAAATCTCTGGCACTAATGGATCAGAGTGTCAGGGGCAGAAGCGCTTTGCGTGAGCCCATTTCAAAGGTATTGCGTGAAATTCAAGAAGGACGTACGTTGACCCAGTCCATTGCCCACTTGCCCCACTTTTCACCCATGTATCTCCAATTTTTAAAGGCCGGAGAAGGTACGGGCCAACTTGTGGGCTCGCTGGATCTTATGACAGATTTTATCCAAGAGGACATTGGTCGAACTTTGGATCGCTGGTTTTTTTGGATCACTCCCCTAAGCCTTGTTCTTATGGGGATCTGTTTTTGGATATTGATTGAAGGTGCCATTACGCCCCTTTATGAAAGCATAGATCACGGTATGAAAGACGATTGGATATGAGAAGCTTCCCAGATGGATCATTCTTTTTATGATATATCACCTGGTATGCCATCGTCATTTTTTTTTCTTATATCGGGTTGATTCCAATGGGGTCATCTTACTTGGTTCAGAACGTCATTGGGAACCATTGGTCACCTTACTGCTGGACCGCAGGGCCACCAATGTTCACATTTTGGACAATTGGGAAACCCACACCTTAAAGATTGAAACGGCCAGTCGCCCATTGGCTATTCATGAGTACGCACAGTGGTGTTGGCAAAAATGGCGCCATATTCGCCAAAATGCTCTATTTGCAACAGCGCGCCCCTTGCGCCCCTATAACAGCATTCTTATCGCGGCCTCTCCCTCCAATTCACAATGGATAGCCTTGCTGGAAAAGCTGGATGAATGTGCCATAGGGGTCACAATGTCCAGCTATCCCATGGCCCTGATTTTGCGCATTCATGCACAGTACAGCCCTAAATGGACATCCATATCGCCACCACTTTTGGTTGTTGTTGACCGGGGGTCCAATGCATTGCTTGCCTTTTTGTTGAAAGGACGATTGGTTTTTGTTCGAAGTCATGTACTATCCAGCGCCCAAGATATTCATGGCATGGGGGCGAAAAATGCCATCATGGATGTCTTGCGGTATTTGGAAAAAACCTTTGAAACTTCCGGCATTGCCCCCATTTTTTTTCTAGAAGATCCCGCTTTAGAAGATCTCTTCCGGGGGCTCTTCCCCTCTAGCACCATTTATTTTCCAGGCATACCGCTGACTCCAGATTCCAGCACCATAGAGCTTGAGACCTCTTTTAAAGAGCCCTTGCTTCTTCCACCCAATACAGAGCATCCAGCCTTTGACCAAATTCTTCTACCCAATGTGCCACGCATGGCCACGATGCATCTGCAAGGTGGGGTTCTCCAGAGATTCTGGGTTCGTCGATTGGTCCCCTATATTCGTCTGATTAATATATTGGCTATAATAATCAGTATTTACAGTGTGTACACAGCTTTATGCCTGCTGAACTGCAATCAAAAAATGGGAAGAAAACTCGATGATTTGAATAAATCGTTTAGAGCAATCCAAACAGATCTTTCGAAAATGCCCATTTCTTCTGATCCCATTCTTCAAATTCAATCCATTCGAAAACATTCTGAAAATCAATACAAAGCACTGATCCAGCATTTTTCTCTTCTAGAGCATATTTTAAATGACCGGTGCCTCATTCGCATGATCTCGATTAGCCCGAAAAAAACACGAATTTCACTGCAGATCATAGATCCAACGGTGGTCATAGACGATCTGATGGATATGGGGCAAAGCGCCCTCTCTGATTTCCACATCACCCTGCCGCCCCATGCGAACTCACCCCTTTTTGTTGTTGAGACAAAATCACCAATTTGTTATGAAAAGAAATCTGATTAATTTGCTGGCCTCCTTGATGGGGTCCTTAACAGCCTGCATCTGTATGCTATTAATCGTTTTTTCCCTTCAGAAACAAGAAGATATTTTTTCTTCCAAAATTCAAACACTCACAGCTGAACTGAGTAGGGAAAAAAACCACCTGCACACATTGCGATTGACAACCAAGATCCTATGCGATTCCATGCAGTTTCACCCCTCTAAGGATGTCTATGCTGACAACAATGATTTCATTAAATGTGCAAAGCAAAATCATTTAAAATCTCTCGAGCTAACAGCCCTACCTCCAGAAACACTGTACCATGACAAAAAAATGACCTTGCGGAAAATTCCAGTCCGAATGAATTTTTTACTGACAAAAGATCAGAATTTTTGGAAGTTTTTGCAAAGTCTGCAAGAATCATTTCCCGGATCTACATTGATGCAGTTTTTATCCATCGAGCGCATTTATTTCAAGGAAAAGCAGGGCATTTTTCTAAAAGGAAGTTTTCACTTTGACTGGTACCATCTGTTGTTAGCACCGGAGAACCCCTGATGCTCATGGGATTGAGCGTGATCATGATGTCCTCCTCTTTGTTTTTTTCAGCCCAAGAGCGGTCAGCCATAGAGCGCTTGGATCATGGAAAAATCTCCCAAAATCCTACGGAAAAAGAGGACCTGCCCCTGATCCTCAATGGTATTTTATATCGCCCAGATCTGAATCACTGGATTGTGTGGATCAACGGCATTCGAATTTACAGCCAGAGACCCCAATCCATTCAAGGGTGGACCATCACCAAGGTGTCCATGGATAGCGTTACTCTTCGTTCAAGCAGCGGAGAAGAGAGGGAATTGAGACCAGAGCAAGACCCAGATTTAGAGGACTTCAACGCAGAACAGGATGATGATCCGGACCATTCGCAAGATCATTTGGAGGATATCCATTTGGATCAGTCTGACCAATCTAATCTAGAAAATGTGATTAATGGCAGTATCATAGAGTCAGATAAAGACAATCAATACAGCAATGATGGGTATGGTGATGGTGCTCAGAATGAAATGTATAAAAATACCAAAGAAAAAACAGGATTTGATGGGCAAGAAAGTGTCCGTGGTGAAATCAAAAAACCTTTGAGCAAAAACAACAGCTCCTCCCTGGAAAACCATGCTTTAGATCCATCTGTTGGACCTAAAGAATAGGGTAAAGTATGGGCAAATTCAAAGAGAGAATAGGGTTTTCCTCAATTTCAAGAAATTGAGATTCAAAATGGAGACACAAATCCTGTGAAATCCCCGCACAGTTGCAATTAACCTTGCCTTATCCGGCCCACCCTATTCATGAACTTGGCCAAAATTCACTTTTTCTGGCGGATGCCCTGTGGGAAATCTTATAAGTGGCACCCCACCTATCATTGCAATGCCCAGTGCTCAGTGGGCCAAATTACCCAGACTCAATCAATTCGTTTTCTCATTGGTAACAAAGTGCTTTTGTGTATATGGGTGAAAAGGAAATACCAATCCATGTGGGTGGGAAATTTCCCAGTAAAGTTCGCGTCACTTGTTTGGACAAGGGCGCGGTTGTGCAGACAAGGGCGCAAATGGGGTAAAGCCCAATAGGGGACTCACCCCGCCATCTCCATGCTTCCCCATGGACACCATCCTGGAAAAAAGGTGTTTTAGCCTTTGACATTGGGTCATTTTTCTCGTAGAATGAGGGCTAGATTAACAAAATTTTGTTCTCATGCGCGTTATAAGCTCTCTCCGCAGTCAAAAACAACGGGACCGCAACTGTCAAGTTGTGCGAAGAGGCCGTCGTGTTTATGTTATCAATAAAAAAAATCGTCGATTTAACGCACGGCAGGGATGATGATCAAGGAAAAAGGTGTCGTTGAGACCTGTCTTCTAAAAATATCTGATCCCTTTACACTGGTTGTTCTGGCTGCTTACAGGGCTCAGGAGCTGGCTTCTGGTGTTACACCCTGCGTCCCAACAGATGGCAGCAAGGATGCCTTGGTTTCTTTGAAGGAAATATCCAGCGGAAAACTGGACATGGAATCTCTAGAGGATCGCATGATCAAAAGCTTACAAAAGTTTGCATTCCTATCTGAAGAAGGTCTCAGCGATCCTGTTGATATGAGTAAAGCTGGGCAACCTTCTGAAAGCGCCTCTTTTATAGCCAATGCGTTGTTTCAAAAACCTGCCGAAGTCATTCCTCTTTCTGTTGTGACAGCCCATCCCCTGGCTTCCTCTGTCCCAATTGTCTTACATGTGGATGATGAAGATGAGGATTTAGAAGATGACATTGATGAAGATGAAGACTATCTAGATCTCAAACTGCAGAATGTTGAAGGCGGCAATTTATATTCCAAAGAAGATCAGCCTTCCCATTTGGATGGCGACAGTTTGTCCGAAGACCACAATGAGGACGAAGAGGAACTGGTGTAGTTTGATACAGGGTGTTGCATGGGGCTAGTCTGAATCGATGGATCTGAAAAATGAAAAATACGACACTTAAAAAAATATAAAACTTGCTCCTTCTTTGCCATAATGGCATTGCCGTGACTGTTGGGAAATTTCAGAACAAGATTTTTAGCGATACATTGCATATCAGACGTTGCGGTGGTTTTTTCATTAAAATTCATATATTCAATTCACATTTGTACCTTAAATTCCCATATCTCCCCTTAAACTCATGGCAGGTAAAGCCTGATTTAGCATAAAAATCTACTGATTCCGCATCTGGGGCAGCCACAATCTTACAGCTTGCATACTGTTTCTTGGCCTCTTCTAAAAGCAATGTTCCAATCCCTTGTCTTTGGTATTTCAAAGGTACGCTGATGTAACGAATGGTAATAACTTTACTTTTTTTGCAGAGGCCCAAAACTCCAACAAGAACATCACCTATAAAGGCGCCTATGATGGCATGATCAGGGTTTTTCTAGCTTCCAGTGCCCTCTAGAATTTTTTGTGCCAAAGGATTTCCAATTGCACCATGAATAAATGAAGCAAGTCTTGTGCCATCAAAACTTACAGATTTTATGATGACTTTACTTTCTGCATTCATAAACAACAGGCTCATCGTTTTCATCTGGGGCAGCCAAGCCATCAAAAGCCTTTATTGCACTAACTTTAAACCCACAAATTTTGAGTATTTCGACTAACTCTAGTAGGTCACAAATTCTGACCTTCAATTATTCAATTTCTGTGTGAATAATGCTGTTTTTTTTCGATAAGTTCGTATTTTCCCATCGAATTCCAAACATTGTCCTTCATGGTTGCCAATGAACTTAGCATGATCATCTGATCATTCGGTTTGTGCCAGACAGATCCACGCCATACATCAAGTGGTGGCACAGATTCAAGTATTTCACCTTCAAACAACAAAACACCCTCATGGCTTAGGTGATGATAAAGTGCTGCAAGGCCCTGCATCACTGAGGCAGGATCGATGATTAAACAGAAAGACCCACTGGGAATAAAAATCAAATTGTATTTTTTTGGCCTTTTTAAGTCTTCAACAAAACCTTTCCATACCGTGGGCTCTAAATTCTTAGCCTTTGCTCTACCATGCAAGAACCCAAGCATATGATCGCTGGCATCAAAACCATACACATCGAACCCCTCTTCAATTAATGGCAGTAAAAAACGGCCTGTACCACACATCGGCTCTAAAATAGGACCGTTCGCTTTCATGGTGTAATCACGATAGAAAGCATATGTATCTTCTGGTGGGTTTGGCTTGCTTAATTCGCAAACCTCTGTACAAAGGCTGAGATAGGTATCTAAAGTTTTCTTATTGATGTATTTATCTATTCATCACCTTATATTTTTTAAAAAAATCCATAAGCCCCTTAATATTATTTTGGTAACGATAAACATCCCAACCGCAATTTTTTGCACCGTCAATACAAGGTGTCATATCATCACGCTCCTAAATACATCTGAAGCTGGCTTTTCCAGCCACTGAAGCACGAGTTCTCTTAGGGGCTCAGCTCTAAAATCAATTTCAGATAATTGATGCAACGGCACCCAGATTAATTCAATATGAGTTTCAAGCTGCGGAATTTTATGATTGCTTTTCAAAGATTCTGATTCAGCTTCAAAAATAAAATTATATTCATGGTTGTGACAGGTACTACTATGACCAGGTTCGAAGCTGTATTCCAAACATCCTAAAAATCTCTTGATCTTGCAACGAGCTCCAGTTTCCTCCATTAACTCACGAAGGAGCGATGTTTCAACCGATTCACCATGCTCAACATGACCACCTGGAAGAAAATAAAAACTCATAGGCAGATCAAGTGTTCTGCAAAGCAAAATATGATCTTGATCTATGATCACGCCTCGGCTCAAAACATGGATATTATTATTCGTGCTCATTTCCAACCTCGCATTTTGTGCCTTGATGAAATATCATTTGATAGTTGTTGTGTTGTCGTTTCCAGATAGACGTGCGCATTGTGCGTCTTGTTTTTTCTTCTAAATTGTAATGAGCTCTTATTAAATTCTCTGATATTTGGTATATTTCAAAATCAATGATTTTCCCCACAGGATCATTGTTTTGTTCAAGAGGTAGGTGTAATAATATATTTTTTTTGTCATAAATTTTTCCAGAAGCGCCTATTTCATAAAAATTTTCAGCAATTAATATGTCTAATTCTTTAACATTCTTGCGCACCTGGGGTTCAAGCAGAGAAATTTCTAACGCATATATTTTTTCTAGCTCATCAGCTTTGACACTGGCAGATCTGTTGTCTTTACCTGATAATCTCCAGTCTGCGGGCGCGTCAGACCTAAATCCATCCCACAAGAAACCACCATGTGGCCCCAGTATCTTTGTCACAACAGTCTCAACTGCCATAGCATCACCTGTTTCAACCAAGGCTTTAAAAGCCCCAGTCCATTCTTCAGTGATTTCAGGATTTTCCGTCTTAAAAAGTCGCATCAATGATTTACCGCTAGTCGCCCATTTTGCCTGGCCTCTAAAACAGAACTGCAACAGAGGTTCGAACAAATGAATGGCAGAAATTATTTGTTCCTCTTTGTTTTTGCCAAATTTAATATCATTCAAGATATCCATGATGAGAAAACGCTCTTTATCTATTTGAGCCTGATTCCATGCATCGGATCCATTTTCCAGAGCTTCAGCAGCGACAGCCTTAGCTTCCATGGCCACTGAGTTTTGCGCCAATGTTTCCTGGCCCTGAAGGATCATATTAATGAGCACTGGTTTGCCATCGCTTGCCTCAAGCTTGATGCAGAAATACTACAAGGTCAAGATCATGAATAAATGCGTCAATAGGCCAGCCATTGTAAGCAAAAGCCTCTCGATAAGCATTTGGTAATGATTCAAAAACAATCACAAGATGGCACGCTGGATCTCCAACCGCAGCACCGCCAAAGTCAATGACCGCGGATCATTTGCAGTCATTCATCACAGGATGTTGGGAATCGCAAAGTCTCCATGAATCCATATGGGCTTTTTACTCCATTTTGTCCCACAAGACTGCTCTCATAAAGCCAATGCTTGGGTTGCATCTATAATCTCAGTCAGATCTGCAATTTGATTTCGGGTGCCTTTGTCGTAAACACTGACATGATCGCCACGCCACCAATTGTGCTGACCAGGCTCAGGTCCTTCCACATCGGTAATGGTTTGCAGGTCTTTTAAAAAATTGGCGAGATCAAAGGCAGGTTTTTATTTATTTTTATTTGTTAATGTCAGGAGGTTGATGCTTTTTCGGGGCAACTATTTGTAAATAGAGAATGGATAAGGATAATCTGCCGATGGCTTTCCCATTTTTCTCGGGGCCGGAATGTTAAGGCTTAAACGTTTTACTAATTGCGGCAGCAGATCTTGTTCTTTTGGAGCTTTTAAAGCATAAGATTCCGCAGTTGGTACGCGGATTGACATATCCTGACCTAAGCGATGAATGGGGGGTTACCATGTCCTTGTTTTTCAACATCCCTGATTGGCAAATGAGAATACTCTGGAAATTGCTCCACTGTGAGTTTGTGTGCAAAATCTGGGGTTGGAATCATAAATTCACCTTTTTGATTTTTTCTAATATAAAACTTTTCAAGGCAGGTGTATTACCAACATTGTTGAATTCTATGTTTGGAACATAGAATTCATTATCTAAACGAGGACGGTTACGATAAACCTTGATAGGAAAAGAGAAAGTGCTAGAACCACTTGGTAAAGGCAATGATCTAACTTCCATATACACTCTATCTGCTTTTGTTTGTTGACCAATCAACATAACTTTTTTAGTCATAATTTTTAATTCATCAATGAAATCTAGAGCGGCACTTACATTGAAAGAGTCTGTGATGACAGTCACTTTAAAACCAAAATCTGACTCGGAAGTTCTATTTTTTGTAGGTCCGCAAGTTTCATAAGAATATTCCCTATAAAAAGAATCCCCTCTTTCTAAGCTTTCTTTTAATCCGTCCTTTATACCTTGTAGTCATTGGTTGGCGGGATATCTTGTGAGTAAAGACGAGATATGACTTAAGTTGCCCTGACTTGCCCGCCAATCCACAAATACTTTCTTATTATGTAAGCATTTCTTTTGCTCAGCGTATTCATTGCCGAATAAAGCGTTGATAATTTGACTCCCATAATTTGAATTCCCCCCTTGATTTCCACGAAGATCAAAAACGATATATTGTTTCGTTTGTAAGTCTAAGAGTTGTTTGACGAGATCTCCGAAATCCTTTTCTTGTTCGCTGTTCAAATCAAAAGTAGGCAAAGTGATCCATGCGACTTCATTAGAAGGCTCTGATATAGAAAATTTTGACATGATAGCATTTTGTTTTTGTGGGGTATTATCAAACCAATGAATCCATAGATGAGTATCATTAAAGCTCTTAGAAAAATCAGAGATAATTATTTTTGAGATCGAATTGACCTTAGATTCCTTTATTGATGACTTTGCTGTTTCATAAGAATTTTCTAGATTTTCACAAAAATTAGGATCTTCGTTATTGTAAACCCCTGGATGGTTTTCCAAAATTGATTTCTAAATGAAATCCAGATCGTTAACCCATGGATTTTGTTTTACGGCGCAAGAGGTCATCAATACTGGGCAGGCAATAAGCAAGGCCAATTGTTTCATACAACGCCTCCTACAAACCACTCAGATGCTACCTGTAAATTTTGTTCGCTTAAAAACTTGTGTTTTGTATTGTCATGCGAGCCGCATACAACAAAGATTTGCGTGGCGCCTCTAGCATTGGCCGCAGCCTTGGTTTCTTCAATTAATGATGCGCCAACAGATTGCCAAAGATTTTTGGATTTCACGTAAAAGTCATCAATCATCAATGTCAATCCACCTGGATTATAAACTTCTGGAGCAGGCATGAGCTTTCCAATCATAAATCCAAGGATTTCTTGGGTTTCGCTTTCTGCAGTGAACATCACATGATTTTTATCATATAGAATTTTCCATATATGAAATAGGTTGGACATATTGGGATGATGCGGAAATAAAATATGAACTGACTTTCAAGGAGAAAACTTTCTAAAAAAACAGAGGTAGAATAGGGTGTTTTGGTTCAGGAGATTGTCTGTATGCGCTCATCAAAATTTCGAATAAATGAGCCACATACATCAAATCAGCTGAATACAGCACACACAAGGTTTTTTACAAAATTTTTGATCTTATTGAAAAATCCCTGGGCCTCTGGCGTTTTATTTTTTTCCTCCTCTTGAAAATCATTCAAGAGTGTTTTTTGCTTGCTGGTCAAATGTACAGGGGTGTAAACTTCTGCTTGAATGTACATGTCGCCGCGCTGAGTGCGATTCAATTGGCTCATACCCTTGCTTCGAACGGTAATATTCTGAGCATATTGGGTGCCTTCTGGAATTTTAATACTCACCGTCTCACCATCGATGGTTGGCACTTCAATTTCTCCGCCCAAAGCAGCCAGGGTCATGGATACAGGGTATCGAAAATACAGATCATTGTCTTTGCGTTGAAATAAGTCGTGGGGCTTAATGTGCACCTGAATATACAAGTCCCCCAAAGGTCCACCACGAAGGCCGGCTTCTCCCTTTTGAGAAACTCTAATTTGAGACTGGTCGTGAATGCCCGCAGGGATGGATACGTTTATTTTTTTTTGAGCGCGAATGCGCCCAGAGCCCTTACATTCTACGCAAGGGTCTGAAATGATTGTCCCCACACCTTGGCATGGTCGGCACTCCATTTCTACAGCAAATAAACCACGACGGGAATGGACGCGCCCCCGTCCTCGGCATGCAGAGCATGCTTTGGGTTTGGCCTTGGTTTTTGACCCTGTTTCTTGACAGGTGGTGCAGGGAACATAACTTGGAAATTGTATTTCCGTTGGAATGCCTCGAAAAGCGTCCTCCAAAGATATCGTAATCTGATAATGGACATCCCCACCTTTTTGGGAAGATTGGGGTGTTTTGTTTCGCCCCCCACCAGAAAAATCAGAAAAGAGATCTTCAAAAATAGAGGAAAAATCTCCAGCTCCAAATCCCTCGGAAAAGTCACTGCGCCCCCCACCCTGATTCTGCTGGAAGGCAGCATGACCCATGCGATCATAGATTTCGCGTTGCTTTGGATCACTTAGAATTTCATGGGCAGAATTAACCTCTTTAAAGATTTTCTCAGCCTCTTTGTCCCCAGGATTTTTGTCTGGATGATATTTTAGAGCTTTTTGGTGGTATGCCTTCTTTATTTCTTTGGGCGTTGCACCAGACGAGATCCCTAAAATGCTGTAAAGATTTTCTTCCACGTTGTATTCCTGTTATCCTCATTCAAGCCTTTTGAGAAATGTCCTGATCAACAAATTCAATGACAGCCAAGGGTGCCGCATCTCCGTACCTAAAACCAGCCTTAATAATTCTTAAATAACCGCCCTGACGCTCTGCCATACGGGGCGTTAATACGGTGATGATTTTCTGAGTCGCATCCTTGTTGTTCAACATACCATAAATGGTCTGAAAGGCTTTTACGGGATTGGCATTCCTGCCCTTTGTAATCAATTTTTCTAAATAAGGCCGAATTTCCTTAGCTTTAGGTAGCGTTGTTATAATGCGCTCTCTTTCAATTAAATTGATGGCCAAACCAGCCAACAGTGCTTTTCTTTGATTGGTTGTTCTATTAAACTTGCGATGCGCTAATTGGTGTCTCATAGTACTTACCCTTCCTGTTCAATGTGATGTTGTTCTATATTTTGAGGCGGCCAATCCGGAAAAGACATCCCCAGGCTGAGACTAAATACGGCCAATAAATCCTCGATATCGTCGAGGGATTTTTTCCCAAAATTAGGAGTTTTCAATAAGTCTTCTTTTGTTTTTTTAACCAAATCGCCCACATAAACAATCTGGGCACTCCTCAAACAATTCAAACAGCGAACGGGCAAATCCAAGTTAGAAACCAAATTAAACAAAACGGGGGGAAATGCTGTCGTACCCGAATCGCGGGATGTTGGATATGCGTTTTTATGGGCCAACTGAGCTTCAGAAGACAAGAAATGTCGCAACTGATCGTGCAATATCATCACTGCATCGTTAATGGCATCCCTTGGTGTCAACGAACCATTGGTTTCAACGGTTAATAAAAGCCGATCATAATCAGTGGATTGTCCTACGCGGGTATCCTCTACGACAAAAGAAACCCGTTGAATGGGGCTGAATTTAGCATCCAAGAAAATTTCACCTATTTGTCTTGCCACAAAAGAGTTTTGAGGTGCCGGAACGTACCCCTTCCCTTTGCTTACGCACAATTCTATTGTGACACTTCCACCTTCGGCAAGGGTGCAAATGACTTGATTTGGATCCAAAACATCTAGGACAGATTCTCCTTGAATCATTCCCGCCGTTACGATACAAGGTCCTTCTGCCGTTACTGTAAAGCGCCTAGAGTCATCTGGCCCTGTTAAACGCAATTTTAAAACCTTGAGGTTCAAAATAATGTCTGTAACGTCTTCTACCACGCCCTGTAAACTTGAAAATTCCAACAACGCGCCCGTAATTTTAACGGATGTTACTGCAGAACCTTGGATAGACGACATCAGAACGCGCCGCAAAGCATTCCCAAGGGTCATGCCAAATCCACGTTCCAGTGGTTCAACCACAACAGTTTCTAAGCACTCCACTGTGGCCATTTTTTCAAAAGAAATCTTATAGGGCCGGATCAATCGATCCCAGCTCTTTGGAATAAAGGTGCTCTGGTTTGTCATCAAGTACGCCGTCTTTTAGGAGGGCGACACCCATTGTGTGCAACGGGGGTGATGTCGCTGATCAAGGTGATGGTAAACCCAGCACTGTATAGAGAGCGAACCGCAGCCTCTCGACCGCTTCCAGGCCCCTTAAGCAAAACTTCTAGGTTTTTCACACCATGAACTTGTGCTTTCTTAGCCACATCTTCTGCTGCCAATTGAGCAGCATAGGGTGTGGATTGACGAGATCCTGAAAACCCCGCTACTCCAGCAGATGACCAAGCCAAGACATTGCCCTGAACATCGCTGATGGTAATTACCGTATTGTTAAAAGTAGAATTAACACAAGCGACAGCTGAAGTGATATTCTTTTTTACACGCTTTCTTTGAGCTACAACTCTTGCCATAAATTTTTATCCTTTCTTTCCAGCAACAGCCTTGGCACGTCCGCGACGCGTTCTGGCATTGCTGTGGGTTCTCTGCCCGCGGACGGGAAGGTTTCTTCTGTGACGTAATCCGCGATAACAACCCAGATCCATCAAACGCTTTTTACTCATACCAACCTCTCTTCTCAGATCTCCTTCGACCTGATATTCAGAATCGATGAGTTCTCGAATCGTCAATACTTCCTTTTCAGTCAAAGTGAAGACTCGGCGCATCTTATCAATGCCCGTCTTTTCACAAATTTCTAGGGACTTTGGAAGACCAATTCCATAGATATACTGAAGCGAAGCAAATAAAGCTTTGTCGCTAGGAATGTTTACACCGGCTATACGTGCCATAAATTGCGCATAAAAAATTTCTTGTTCAGTATAATTCAACCCCATGCCAAGTCAAGGGGCTTGGCGCAAAAATACCCTAAAATCTTTGAAACAAGCTGTGAAGCCCACCATCGATCCATGGAAAAAGAGCCCGCAGATCATCTGTTTCCACCGTCGGTCCGCACCAAATGCGCAATGCTGGAAAGGCTTTGGCATGATTCAACACATCGAAACCAACATGATTTTTTGCCAAAAATACCGCTAAATCCCTTAAAAAAGCCCATTGCTGAGGCACATCCAATGCCTTGAATCGATGGTCTTGGATGGACAGAACAACCGGCCCATGAGCTCGACACGGCCCATGAGTCACGGCAAAATTTACCCATGGATGATCCTGACACCAATGTGCCACAGCTTGAAAATTGCGCTGGTTCTGAGCCAACGCCTGAGATAAACCACCGCGCTGTCGCCAGATTTTAATCAGAGCGGCCGACTCTGCCATCAACATCATCGAACAGGTATTCATCATCTCTCCCCGAAAAATTCCTGTTGCCAGACCAGCCCCATCTTTCAGGCGCATCAACCAGGGAATGGGCCAAGAAGGCGTATAGCCATTCAAACGATCCAATGCTTTGGGCCCCAACACGATGACACCAGAGCCAGCCTCCCCGCCCAAACCTTTTTGCCAAGAAAACGTGGTAACATCCAATTTTTCCCAAGGCAATGTGGTCGTGAAAACCGCCGAAGCCGCATCTGCAATGACCAGACCACCGCACTGGTCTGGACGGTCCAAAAAATCGTCATAGGGCCCAACCCACACCCCTTGGGTAGTCCCACACCACGTTAGAACACAGTCGTGATTGGGGTGGAGCTGTTGAAAAACATGAGGTACAGAACCACCAATACGCCGCACAGGCAGCCGCAATTCCTGTTCTATAGAGTTGGCCCACCTTTGACTGAAGATGTCCCATTCTAGGACGTCTATGGGGGTTTCTGGGCGTAGCAGATTCCACAAGGCCATTTCCAAGGCGCCCGTGGCTGATCCCGGTGTCAAACCCACCCAATGGGTATCGGGAATTTCTAGCAATTGGCGCAAGGATTGGGTCAGTTCCGCAATGGATTGAACCCCCTCTGCACTGCGGTGAGAGCGCCCCAACAGGGCAGGATCTAGGGCATCCCAAGTCCACTCTTTCGGCTTGACACAGGGGCCTGAAGAAAAAAATGGCCGCTTTGGTTTTGGCATTTTATACTCATTTTTTTTTAAATCAGTACCCCATTCGCAATCAGATGTCTTTGCCTCATTGCCAGAAGATGTCATCACCGATGTAGTGTAATTTTCAGTCATTATTGGATCCACCCATGAATAGAATCTTTTTCTAAAAGAAGGGTATCACATTCTGAAAAACTATGGGGGCGGAAAAAGCGCCGACCCCTCATAGCACCAATTCACCACAATCCCCAATCCTCCCAATGGGAGACAATCCCCTCCACCAGACCCACAATTCTCATTCTTTCCAATCTGTCACCATCAGCGGGCCAAAACCTTGCTCATTTCGCGATACCCATGACCGTTAATATACCTCTGAATAAAGAACAGCAGTGTGCGCTGACCGCTCTGTATTTCTGTGTTCATAATGCTGCGCACGTCCTCCAAAGAAGTCACGGGTGCCCCATTGATGCGCACAATAATATCCCCAGGCAACACTGTATCGTTGGCGCTTGCCGGATTGCTAACGGTGTCCACAATCACAGCTGATTCAGAGCCCAGGTGCATGCGCATGCGCGCCATAGCCCCAGATGCAATATGCCTAAAGGAAACGCCAAATTCCTTGACCCTCAAAACCTGCTGTTCATGACGCTTGCTGGCAATATCCAATGGCAACTGTCCAACGGTCATGCTGAGATCAATTTCCCTGCCCTCTTGCCCAACAGACTGTTTTTTTCCAGCGCGCCATATCTTCATCGACAAGATTTTTCCTGGTTCCACTGCCGCGATGAATGCCCGCGCCTGTTGATGATTGGAAATGGGTTGATTGTCGATTTTCAAAATAACATCACTGTCTTGCAGCCCCCCTTGTTCCGCTGCTGTATTGGGCAAAACAGAATCTACAATAACCCCTCGAGGTCCCATCATACCCAAGTGCTTGGACAAATTCAATGAAACATTGTCCCCTATTTGAATGCCGATATAGCCCCTTCGAACGGGTTTCCCCCTGGCCAATTGGTCTACTACGGGCAACGCCAAATCCGATGGTATGGCCATATTCATACCATGGCTTCCACCTGAAGGTGAGAACATCATCGTATTGATCCCAATGACTTCTCCGTCCACATTCAACAGTGGGCCGCCGGAATTTCCAGGATTCACCGATGCATCTGTTTGAATAAAGTAGGTGATGTGGGTTGCTGCTAATTCAGGTACAACGCGCTTGACATTGGATACAATACCGTGGGTAACGCTGAAATCCAGTGTCATTGCTGGGCTGTGACCCCCACCACTCCCAACTCCAGGGGCGCCAATGGCCAATGCCCAATGGCCTACCTTCAATTTTTTAGATTTTCCCCATGGTAAAGCTTTGATGTTTTTTGGAGGCTGAATGCTGAGCACTGCCAAATCCGTTCGTGCATCCACCCCTATAATTTTTGCAGGAATGGTTTCCCCCGAGGAAAATGCAACATGGATGACGCCACTGCCCTTGACCACAGGATCCACCACATGATTGTTGGTCACAATCGCCAGAATTTTCCGACCTTCTGCATCCACTGTTTTGACCACAAAGCCAGTTCCAGAACACATTATTTTTTGGGATATTGGTTTGGGGTACATCCCTGATTCCAAAATAGACTGCAGATCACCATCTGACAGCGTATCCAAATTGGGCCCCAGAGGGCGATCTGCGGTAACCAGAACCGTCACGACAGATCCAACCGCTCTTTCCAACATGGAGGAAAAGCCATCGCGCAAAAAATCGCCCTTTTCCCTTCCGGCCTCTGTTGGCAGTCCCTTGATCCACAGCCTGGCATTGGGTTCTTTTCCAACATTTCTGGCGCTGGATTCCTTTGGAGTGTCTGGGGCATCACTGGGGAGATTTCTGGCGCTGGATTCCTTTGAAGTGTCTGGGGCATCACTGGGGAGATTTCTGGGGCTGGATTCCTTTGGAGTGTCTGGGGCATCACTGGGGAGAAGTGCCCTCGGTCCTGCATTGTCATCAAGCCCCACGCTTTCTGCATTTCCACCAAGCACCATGCATAGAGGTGTAAATAATAACAAAAGATTAATTTTT
>JBILXO010000018.1:0-14712 GCA_044378415.1 Holosporales bacterium | reverse complement strand
GGGGTTATTCAAAGTCTTTTTATTGCAGGATCGAACTCTGAAATACACCATTATCAGCGCACTGCAACCAATGGGGCAAACTATTCCTAATCTGCAAAGGACGAAAATCGATGGTTTTTAAGTGATCCATAGAGACCCACTGAAAAGCCACATGGTCTTCCTTTTGTGCCACAGAATTTCCATATTCAAGATCTGGAATGGTAACCTTAAAGATAAGATTGATTTCATGGATATGACAACAGACTGCATCACCTGGAAAGTCCCAGGCATTTTCCATGACACCTAGAAATCTTTCTATCGCGGAATCAAAGCCCATCTCTTCCTTTATTTCACGCACAAGGGCCTGTTCAGCTGATTCCTGAAATTCAATATGACCGCCTGGCAAATAATAAAAATGACTATTTAATGCGTAATAATGATTAGGAATGGGTCGAGGATCATAAGCCAATAGAATGTGGTTTTCGGAAATGATTGCACTTCTGCTTAAAACATGAATGTTGGATCCCATCATGCCTCCCTTTTTTTGCCTTTTATTTTAATGTGCACCATTTTTTAATGTGCATCATTTTTTCCAGAAAAGACAGGTCTGAAAAATTCAGATTAGCCTGTTTTTAGGGTAAAAATTTTCAGCTGCAGGGCCAAGATTCAGGCCAAGACTTTCAGGTTAGGCTTAACAAGCTACCATAATGCCCCATCATTTCAACCAATATAGAAATTTTTGGGACCATATGCAGCCACTTTCTAATCTTTTTTTAAATTTTTTGAAAAATAATTGACAGGAAAAAAGAAATAGGGCCTGAAAAGCCCTGCAAAAATTTGCAAGAACACTTCAAGATGCTGGGTAAATTGACTTCATAAAAATTTGATATGCCATAATTTTTGGAAATACTCAGAATTCAGTACGCTCAAAAAGCAGAGATGGGTAAAAATCATATGCTAAAAATTTAATGCAATTTCTTAACTCTAAATAAAATTTAAAAAAACAACAGAAAATATAGAATAGGATTGATTTCTGATGCGAAAAATTCATGCAAAAACCCTCCACAGCCCTAGATATTAAGGGCACAACAGGCACTGAGGTGAAGAAAAACCACATTTGAACCACGATGGAATTCACACAAGCTTGATTCAGGTGCACGACGTCATTGAGATTCTGAAAAATCGTCAGCATTGTTATTGATATCCAGAAAAAACCGGATATGGGTTAAAACTTCTCAAATTTTGTATCACATGCTGTGTGAACAGCCTTTAGTCCAGCTGTGCGGATGAGACTTTCCATATTAAGGGGGTCGAAAAGTATCAATCAATGCCCCTTGGTTTCCATCGCTGTATTTTCATATGCTTACCATCACAAGTCTGTCGGCAAAATGAAGGCACAAAGATTCATCCAAAACCAACGCGAACAAGTTTGATGTATTTTGAATATCCTGAATTTGATGGGCCATCAGTGCTGGATCCCGTAAATCATGGTGCGCCATCGGCCCTTGGCATCAGAAAAATTGACTTGATGTGCACGCACATTGGTTTTAAAGCATTGTTTTTGTAAAAAGTCATTGTCCACCCGGAATCAAATATAAGATTTTTTCGTCTCTGAAAAAGAATGGTGCCAGTTGAATTCAGAAGTTGGACTTTGGGTGAAGCCAGTCTGGTATGAATTTTGTCCTTGGTTGTTTTTTTGGCGAACCCAGTGACATCTGGGCAAATCTAGCAATTGAACAAAAAGCTGTTATTTTTTTTTTCTAGCCAACTGTCGCCATGTACTTTTGCAGCAACATCTGGCGGATTTGCACCATCATCTGCCCATTTTTGTACAAATAGCAATGGCCAATGTGCCTTTCAAAACAGCGCCCCACTGATTTTTTATTATTTTTTGTTTCGCCCATTTTTCGTAAAAGTTGCTCTAAAAAAAATGACAGGTTGGCGAGGGTGAAGAGAGCTTGAGTGGGAATATTTCATCTGTTTTGCGAAAAAAAAGCGTCCTAGATTTTAGGGCTTTACCACCCCGTTACTTTACGGGTAGTGCCTGATGCAGCCTGCCAGAGGTCAAAAGATACCAGGGAAAAAGTGATACAGAAGAGATGATACAGAAACAGTGGTGGAGGGGAAACAGTCGTGCAGAAAGAGTCGTGCAGAAACAGTGGAAAAATGTTGATGATTCCATAGGTGGCTGGGGCTATCCCCATCATTGCTCTGCATAAAGATCACAGTAGGTGGGGATATCTTAAATGGCCATGTTTGAGGGCAATATCTGTCAAATCTTTGGAAAAAAAGACGGTCTGGACTTGTTGAATGGATGAAAGTAAGGTACAATAATTTTGCATTGGGGTGTAGCCAAGTGGTAAGGCAACGGTTTTTGGTACCGTCATCCCTAGGTTCGAATCCTAGCACCCCAGCACAAAATTTCCAAAAATTTAATTAATAAATTCTAACAAATTAGATTTTATTAATACATCAATATTTTGCGATAAATTCTTATTAATTATTGCATCACATTTAATCTTAAAAAAAAATGTATTAAAATAAAAAATTTTTGAATGCCTTAAGGGCAAGGCCTGCTCCGTAGGGCGCGAGAACAGAGGGTTTAAGGAAAAAAAAAGCGAATATGGCCCAGACAGAGGTGTCTTTACTGAGGGCCCTCTTGTTGTCATCATTTGTTTCCAATAATCCAGAATCAAAAAAGCATGGGAGAAAATCAAAAGAAAAATCCCTTAATCCTCATCAGAGTGGCCAAGTGGTTGAATCAGGGTGGGCAAAAAGTTGAAAAGTATAGACAATGCCCTATCTGGAAAAAATTCCAAAAATAATTCATAGAAAAATGACCTCTTGAAGATTGGTGAAGAATTTTATTAAAAGATATTCAAATGGGGAGCGTGGAAACTTCAAGAAAATTGAAGACTATTGGGAAGACTTCAAGTTATAACAACCCGTTACAGGAATAAAAGTGTCTGGGATCATGGATGGGGTGGCACTACTTTTTCACGAAAATCCTTTAGAATGATGAAAACCAATGACAAGTAAGGTAAAAAAATGTGCATCAGAATGGGTATCAGGAAATATTGGTGGGCAATTGTGGCCTTCATGGGCTTTTCTGCTTTTGCCGTGGCACACATTTTAGAAGTTTACGGGCAGTGGCCGGCCTGTCGATTGTGCCATATAGAACGTAAAATTTTTTTGGTCATGGGGGCGATGGCTCTGTTGAGAATTATTTTAACACATGTAGGCAGTTCAAAATCTTGGGGCAAATTTTTAGGCAGCAGCATCGCAATAACATCGGTTTTGGGTGCGGTCACAGCAGCGTACCATACATCAATCCAATTTCACTGGATTGGTTTGCCGACGTTTTGCCGATTGCCAGAAGCAGATACCTTTGATCAATTTATGGCATTGCCAACAGCGACATGCGATCAGTGGACCATGACTTTTTTATCCCTGCCTGCACCCCTGTACCTATTTTTCCTGTGGACTGCTGTGGCATACCTGACGTGGCGTTTTTTGAAAGAAGAGTCCCTTTTTGATGCCAGGCAACATCGACCTTATTTCTAAAATTTTCACCAGGCGTGTTAAATGGGCTGTGGGTCTGGGATCTAATCCGGGGCAACGAATGGTCTTCACTGTGCAAATAGTGTGCTTTGAGTCCATGGATGCTAGGCAAAAAATGTTCAAAAAACGCCATTGACGTTAAGCCTATTGGTATTTGAAGGGGCGCCTTCCACTTTGGCATTGGGCAAAAAGATCTCAATAATTGGTCAGACAAAACACAAGAGTGTGCTTCAAAATTTGCCCAACACGGCAACAAGCCACTCTGTAACAGCAATGAACAAGACTTGCGCCCCCTTTTTAGAAGATGCCGGGGATTGTTGGAGCCACCAATCCTTGCGACGGTCACTCGTGGTGGTTGGATATTTAAGGATTTGCACATAGGGCATTGAGAGGATTGTGGCTGAAAATTCATACAGATCAGGAATTTCTAGGCATGGTTTTTGCGTCTGTTGAAAAAAATATTGCCAAACCCCCCTTGAAATTAGGGGGAATTTAAGAGCATAATGATTTGCATAGCAATTCAAAAATCAGTTATTCAATTCATTTTTTGAATGCAGAATACTGTTTTATTGCAAAAGCCATCGGATAATCCGATTTTGCGGGTATAGCTCAATGGTAGAGCAGGAGCTTCCCAAGCTTCAGATGAGGGTCCGATTCCCTCTACCCGCTCTCGTTTTTTACAAAAAAAATATTCAATTGTTTAATTTCCAATGCATCAAAAATAAATCAATGGATGATATTTTTATCCATATGAATATATGAATTTTTAAAACAACCGTTCATAGAATGTGGCGAAGGTTTGGATCCATTGGATGGATGTTCTCATCAAAACCTAGACCAAAATAGCTAGAGAAAAATAAAAAAAGCATACGCTCCTCCCCAAAATTACACACCCTCCCTTTTGATGAAATAGGATTGTTGCAAAAAGCTGAGACTGATTTCAAGCAGCATGGGCCGGGGAAGGGCTTGGGTTTTTTCCCAATGAACAGGCCAGTATGTTCCTCCCTCTTCCAAGATGCATCCTGACCAATGGGCGTCTATTGGTGTAAAGGTTTTAATCATTTCAACGTACTCTTTTCGGGTGCCAACCCGGGTGTCTAATGATCAAAATTTATCTAAAATACAGATTTCCCTTTACAATTGCCCTGATATTTCCTTGTATCGCCCCAGTTTTGCCCGCATCGTCTTACACCCCTGTGATTTTTACAAGCAAAGAGCGCAAGGATGTATACGACAACCCCATAACAAGCGCTTGCAATAATCCTAAGGAAAAATGAAGAACGTCGACCTTTATCAGTTTAAGGATGAAAAAACCCAATTGTGGGGGTGCAAGTTTTACAAAAATCATAAAATCGCCATCAGTCCACAATACGGATATGCTTGGCCTTTCAACCAATACGGGATAGCTGTTGTGCGAAAAGCGACATTTATCAGTTTAAGGATGAAAAAACCCAATTGTGGGGGTACAAGTTTTACAAAAATCATAAAATCGCCATCAGTCCACAATACGGATATGCTTGGCCTTTCAACCAATACGGGATAGCTGTTGTGCGAAAAGATCCCCACAAATTGTTTCAGCAGAACCTTATCAATACAAAAGGTGTGAAAATAGCATATTGTTATATATTTGATAATGGACCAGACTATTATTCTAAATTTGTATTGTCCAGAATTGTAAAAAATGGAAAAATGGGTGCATTAATTTCAAGGGAAAAATTGTCGTACGGCCTAAATTTGATTGTATCCAAAGATTTTTACCACCAGGTATTGCCAGTGTGTCCAATGGTTGCACTTTGGGAGAAGGGGGAATACCCCATGATGATGGGAGGGAGATGGGGTTTGATCAATGCAGCTGGCAAATTGGTTGTTCCCATGGAATACGATTCTGTGGAAGTTGCATGCACAACCAGCGATGGGCAAATCCATAGAGATGACATAGGAAGGGTGCAATGGCTCAAGGGCAAAGAGACCTATACCTTGTGCAAGGACAGCACTGGTAAGTTCTGTGCCATAAAAATGGGGAACCAGAAGACCGGATCCTTTGGTCCATAAGGAATGGCGGGCTCCAGACCCCCCCTGCATCTGGTCATAACAATGGGTGCTCTTCCCTTTCTGGAACGACCCCCCCCTAGGTGGGAAAAAAGCTCAACCTTTTTATTTCTGCCAATCTGGTATGCAAAAAAAACCAAGATGGTTTGGGTGCAGAGATGATGTGGGGGGCAATCCTTGACGGACTTCCCCCTCTTTTTTATATCCAGGTCCCTTTATCAAAGGGATTGATCAAATCCGGGTATGTTAAAAAAGCATCGATTTCACAAAAGGGCCTTCTGAAGTTCAATGAAAAACCAGGGCCGTTTGGAATTTATTCAAAAAAAATCCAGTTAAAAAGCACCCATCAAAAGTCCATGGCTTCGTAGAAAAAATGCGGTGTTGATTCAAGCCACATGGCTTTATTTTAAAAAACAGATTAGAGGTCCAATAAAATCCCCCATGAAATTTGCCACAAGGGTCATAAAGGTAAAGGGCGCTGTTGATGGGGTGCGTCATCCGCCGATTTTCTGTTGGGGACCAACGCCTTTAACAGGGTGTGGGTGGTTGGATTCCCCGCAATAACATCATCCCCTTCTAGGGATGGAAAACGCCCCCCAGGCGTTGTGATGAGGCCGCCTGATTCTTTGACCAATAATATCCCTGCAGCCATAACATAGGGCGACAGGTCGTAATCAAAAAAGCCCTCGTATCGACCACTAGCCACATAAGCCAAGTCAAGGGATGCTGTACCCCATGACTGTACCCCAACACCATGGGCAGACAAAGATTGCATCAGGGGGGCCGTGAGGGAAGCTTTAGCCCCCCTTGGAACTTGGGTGGCTACCAGGGACCGGGCGCTTTGAGTTCGACCTGAAACACGCAATCGGGTTTGATTTAAGAAGGCCCCACCCCCACGACATGCCCAAAAAGTCTCGTAACGCAAAGGGTCGTACACAATGCCTGCCACCAACTGACTGTTTTCTTTTAAGGCCAGTGAAATGGAAAAATGGGGCAATCCATGGGCAAAATTACGCTCTCCATCCAGGGCGCTGATGATCCACAATGGCGCGCTCTGCCCACCATAATTGACGAATCCGGATAGTGGCATCAGCAAATTCGATGTAGGATACAATCGATGCAAAGCATCGTGGATTAGGGCTTCGGTTCTTCGAACAGCAACCTCTACAAAAGCACCCGTTCCATCTCGAGAGGCTTGTAAATTCCCGATTTCCCCAAAATCTCGAATCAATCCTTTGGCTACTTTTTCTAAAAAAGACGAAACGGCATTGATAATAGGTGGACGCATGGTACAAGGTGGAAAAGAACTCAAAAATAGGATACGCCATTGCGGGATTTTTTCCAAATCTTCTTTTTGCCCCATCTAGAATTCGCCCCATGTCTTGGCCCCATAACCACTCTTATGTCCTTGGCCTGCAGTGTGCTGACCTTAAGATCTGACATCAAGATTGGCCAGCGGCCAGCCCATCCTGGTGGTTACAGGATTTTAAAATCGAAATAATGTTTAGGCCCAATAAAAAAGGTCCCAAAAAAACAAAAACCGAACGGCTTGTGGAAAAAAAGGCCTCACCCCCTTTGCTTTCGTTGTCAGGTCGGCTAGGCTGTTAATCAAATATTCACGCATTTTTTTGATGTCTGTGTTCTGCAAAAATAGTCTGGCTGTTTTTTGGGCTGTTTTTTTGGGAGTACTCCCCATATCCTCTGCTCCATTGGAAACCCCTGAAATAGAAATATTGGAAAAGTTTTCTGAATTGGATGCTTTGAAAAATAACTCTGTTCGCGTTTCGGGAAATATTCGCATCGAAACGCAAACTATTTTGGACCGAATTCCATTGAAGGCTGGTGGCAGGTATGCAGCCGATGACATCGATGACATCATTCGAAGCTTGGTTGCAACGGGATTTTTTAAAGACGTCCGAGTTACCCTATCTGGGAATATTTTGAACATCAATGTCTCTGAAAATCCCTCCATCACTAAGATTGTTTTTGAAGGCAACAGCGTGGCATCGGATTCTGATTTGACAAAAATTGTCAATATTCGGGCCAGGCAAGTCTTGTCCATGGTCGATGTGCGTGAAGCAGAAAAAAATATTCGTGAGTTTTACAAAATAAAAGGCTGTTATGCAGCATCTGTTAACCCCCAAATCATTCAAAAAGACAGCAATCGCGTTGTTTTGGTTTTTAAAATTACAGAAGGGCGCAAAGCCGCTATTTCCAAAATTGTATTTAGGGGTCAGCGGGAAATTTCCGGATCAACCTTGTACTCTGTTATCAGCAGCAAGGAAAAAAGGTGGTACTATCTTCTAGGGGACTCGGATGCCATTTATGGTGCGGAAAAATTACAGCAAGATGAAGAAACCTTGCGGGATTTTTATCGGAAAAAAGGGTACGTGGATGTCTGTATTTCTGATGCCTACGCAGAGTTAGCCCCCAATCAAACAGATTTTGTCGTCACATTTTATATCAAGGAAGGTGCTCGATATAGGTTCGGATCAACAGAAATCGTCTCTGAAAAGCCTGACGAAGTTCCTGTCAGTGCTCTGAATAGAAATTTTTCTTGGACGGCCGGGGATTGGTTTGATGGGATGCTTATGGAGGGAAAAGCCAGACAAATGACGGCCCAGTTGAACGCCAAGGGGTTTTCTTTTTTTGAAGTGGTTGCGGAAACCAAACCCTGCCGCGGGGTCATCAACGTAAAATTCATCGTTCGCCCCATTAAACAGAGGTATGTCGGACAAATTACCATTCAGGGTAACAGCAAAACAGACGATGCTGTGATTCGTCGAGAACTCTCTATCAAAGATGGGGACCCCATTACACCCGGTGCTTTGAAATTTTCCGAAATGCGCGTCAAGCAGTTGGGATTTTTCGATACGCTGGAAATCATCGGATCTTCCAATGAATCCCAGGATCGCCAAGACCTTACCGTGCGTGTAAAAGAGAAGAAAGTTTCGGGCAATATGGGTCTGTCCGGAGGGTACAATAGCTATGATGGTTTTTTGCTAAAGGCCAATTTGGAAGAAAGAAACTTTATGGGGCGCGGACAAAGCGTTGGCCTGTCAGGACTCGTTGCCAGTAGAGAGCAGGCATTGAGCCTATCTATAGCATCCCCATACTTTATGGGTCGCAATGTGACTGTGGGTGCCGACTTCGGTGTTTCTAGGCAAAAGGGATATACCAAACAAGATTTTAAAAAAGATGGCAGTTATGGACAAACAACCATTGGTGGGGGTATTATCGCTAGATACAGTTTGGGAAGGGGACTTGTTCAATCCTGGTCCTATCGTCCAAGCGTTCAGAAAATCGGCTTCCTCGGTGACAACACATCCCAGTATTTAAAGGACAACATTGCCGATCATAAAACCAGATTTATATCGTCTTTGGGTCATCAAATAGCCTATAGTAAGTCTTTTCTCAAGGGAGCTTCGGTTAAAAGTGGGTACATCTTATCCACAAGCAATAAGTTCACAGGAATAGGTGGATCGGTGCGGTATATGAGCAACGCCATTGAAAGTGCTTTTTTTTACAATATTGATCAGCAAGGAGACTACAAATTGCGATTGGGTGCCAAGTATCAGCTGATGACAAAGATGGGGTATGTGCGATTTATGGATCAATATTTTCTTGGAGGTTTTGTTTTTCCAGGCTTTCAGGATACAGGTATAGGTCCCAGGGATCAGCGTACGAAGGATGCATTGGGGGGCCGTCAATTGTATGTGGTATCTGCCAAATTTGATTTCCCCATTCCATCTGCCAAAGATTTTCCAATGAAAGGATGTTTCCATGTTCATGCAGGATCTTTGTGGGACACCATCTTTACCCCGGTAGAAGGATTCCCAATCACCAGCTTGGACTTCAAAAATCGTGTTTCTGTGGGTTTTGGCCTCTTTACAGAAATGCCCATGCTGGGTAAAATCGGTATCATCTTTTCAAGAGCCGTGATCAAGGAATCTGGGGACCAAACGCAATCAATCGAAGTGGTCTTTGGAAGAGATTTTTAGGCATAGAAAATATATTAAAACCCACAAAGGAACCCCCACCATGAATACAAGATCACGATTTTCGAATTATTTTTGGCCTATTTTGTCAACCCTATCCATTATTTCAGCAGTGGTTTTGGACAAGGCATCTGCTGATAACGGTGCCAAGACCCAAGAAATGGGTACCGAATCAAGCAAGTCTCAGGACAAGTCTGCTGCTTCAAAATTTGATAAAGTTGTTCTTGGTGTTGCAAAAATGTCAGAAATTAGCAATAAAAGTATTTTTTTTAAAGAAGTAAATAAGAAAATTACAAAAATGCAAAAAGCAATTCAGGGAAAAGTTCAGGCCTTTCAAAAAGAAATTGCAAAGAAGGTCAAAAGCTTGCAGTCACTGTCAAAGTCTGGCGTAAATCAAAAAACCATGAAGGAAAAGCAAGCAGAGTTGCAAAAAGAAATTGCAGAAAAAGAGCGCTTGATCCAGGCGGAACAAACCAATATACAGAATTTTCAGCAAGGTCAGATGATGGAGATATTTCGTCAAGTCAAATTAATTTTCAAAAGCTTGGGCGAAAAATACGGTCTTACCACCATTGTTGACAGCGAGTCAACCCTGTATTACAGCAAAGACCAAACAGTTGATGTAACTGAAGAAGCCCTGATAATGCTGAATAGTGTCAAGAACGAAGACTCCAAGGAATCCATTCGTCGTCCAAAAGCAGACTAGGTGCTGTTGGCCCATGGGCCTCATTTATTGGACTGACAAAAAATGACACCCCTTTTGTCCTTCCACAAATGATGCAATGCGGATTAAAGGGGGAGAATTTTTTAAGATTTTACCCTCTATAGCTTTCTATGATCTTGGAATTTGCGCGAAAATGCTATCCCATAAGCCATTTTTCCCCCTACGTTCCACCCCGCCATACATGTTTTGGAAATAATTATGCCTTTTTTGACCGATCTTGAAGCATCTCTAGCGGATTCTGCAGAGGCTCCATTTGCCTTGGGTAAAATTTCTGCATGGGCAGATGCGATTTATGCCGGTCCACCCAAAGACATCCTGTCTTTGGCTAGGGATTTTTCAACAGCCGAACCTAGCCAGGTTACCTTTTTAGGGGATGAGCATACTAGGCCCTTTGGAAAAAATTCTTCTACCCTAATGACCCATGCCGGAGCTTGCTTTATTAAGGCTGAAGATGCCCATTTTCTTCCACCCCATACCAGCGCCCTTATTACGCCCAGACCATACCGCTCTTTTATTCAAGTTTTGCGGATTCTAGATTCGGCAAAAACCATTCGCCCTTCCTGCAACATCAGTCCCCATGCCCATATTCACCCCAATGCTGAGATTGATCCAACTTGCTCTATTGGTCCTGGTGCTGTAATTGGTGATGGTGTTGCCATAGGCTCTCACTGCGTAATTGGAGCCCACTGCATTATTGAAGCCGGGGTTACCATTGGTCATCATACGCAAATAGATTCTCATGCAAGTATAGAGCAAGCCATTATTGGAAATCATGTGCACATCCAATCTGGGGCACGCATTGGACATATTGGATTTGGATTTGTCATCGATGATTTGGGATTTTTAGAGATCCCCCATGGTGGAAAAGTGATTGTGGGCGATCATGTGCATATTGGTGCCAATACCGCAATATCTCGGGGAAGCTTTCAGGATACGGTTGTGGGCAACCACACACGCATCGATGCTTTGGTTCAAATTGGCCACAATGTGACCATTGGAAAACATGTGGTCATCGTATCTCAGTGTGGTATTGCGGGCAGCTGTACGTTGGGAGACGGCTGCTTTTTGGGCGGCCAGGTTGGCTTATCCAATTCAATCGTTCTGGCACCAGGAACCAAAGTGGCGGCTAAAAGTGGTGTCTTACGCTCTACGGAAAAAGCTGAAACACTGGCAGGAATTCCGGCTGTACCCGTTCAGCAGTGGCGTCGATCGGTTGTTCTTTTGACAAAACTTGCTAAAAATAAATAGCAATTGAATTTACAGGGCAGCAGGATGGAAATATGGATTGGTTGCGGTCCATAATTTTTCTGGACCATCCTCCTTATTTTCCACTCTGCCCTTGGTAGACACTTGTTGGCCCCTTTATTCCCTGCTCATTCTTTTATTCCCTACTCATTCCTTTATTCTGCACTCATCTCTTTATTCCACGTTTACCATCTTATTCTGCACTCTGCCCTTGGTAGACACTTGTTGGCCCCTTTATTCCCTGCTCATTCTTTTATTTTATGCTTACCATCTTACTCTGCTTTTAATTTCCTCATCTGGTGTGGACCTTATTACCCGCCAATGGGTTTTCCCGATTTATGGGAATAAGCCTGTTGCACCATTGTTAGAAAAAAATAGTATTTAGGGGGTGCTCTTGTGGATGAATTGCTGTGATTGCCAAGGGAACAAGAGTGATTGTGAAAGGCTTGTTTTTACCCCCCCCTCCAGTTTTTGATTGAGCATAAGGTTGGCACAAACCAAAAAGATGAAGGGATCAACGAGAGCAATGGATGCGCCAAAGAAACGGAGACAATGAACAGGCAGGATTTTAATTGGAAGGGGGCTGTATTAGATTCTATTGGCGGCTTGTTCCTTCATTTTTTGTTGAAACATTTCCATAAAATTAATAGGCTGCATATGAAATGGCGGTAATCCGCTGTTTTGTGTAACGACCGTCACAATATGTCGAACAGCAGGAAAAAGCAAATGCGGACACTGAACAAATAGTATAACTGGCAATATAGATTCATTTACTTCTGTAATTCTAAACAATCCTTCATAATCTAAATCAACTGAAAAATTTGCTTTTTTCCCAGCACCCACCTGGATTTGAACCTGCAGGACAACGCGATACATGTCTGGACCAGATGCATGGGCATTGACATTGAGGGATAATTGTGTGTCTGCCTCACCATCGGATTCTTGCAATAAGTCTACCAAAGATTCATTCTTAACTGTCAACAGTTGAATGAATTCTGCATCCAATCGAATGGCCGGGATGGGGCTGGAATTTGCAGAATTAGAAGCGGTGGACTTTTGAGAAGGGGGAAACGCCATGAATGCATCCTTTTGAAGATTTCTTTCAAATACAATACCATATTTTTATAGACACTAAAAAGGCCAAACTTAAATAATGGACGTAAGTGGGGGGGGGTTGAACGCTCTGTGCTTTTTTGCGGTATCAATCGTTGTGATATTGGCGAGCGGGATGGATCATAGGTGTCAGCTTAACAGCATGGCTGTACCGCATCCTTAGGGCTGCGGATGTGCGGATGAATGTTTTTAAGAAGGTGTGGTTGGCAAATTGTCCTCAGATGCGCCACATTTGGAACACTGTCACCCTGCATCATTGGCGGTGGTTTCCATGATCTCAGAAATATCTCATAAGCCAGTCAATGAGGGGATTTTCTGGTGGGTAAAATTTTGGTTTTTCTTGACGAGAGTTTTAACGGATCCAGTTTTGATGAGGGCATAGACGTTTTGACCTATGAAATTTTTGACTAAAATCTGAAAAATTTCATCCCTTTTTACTTTAAAAAAGGCCCTACAATGATTTCATCATAGGGCCATGGGCATCCTGAAGCAGCGTTCAAAAATGCTGCTCTGGGATAGGGTTATTTTTCTGCAACTTCTTTCGAAGGATAATTCACAGGCTTTGCTGTTAAAATGGATGCTTTTTCAAGAAAGCTGCGAACGCGATCTGTAGGTTGGGCCCCACAAGATAGCCAATACCGAATGCGGTCTTCTTTCAATTGAATGCGCAGCGGGTCATCTTTGCTAAGAAGGGGATTGTATGTGCCCAGTTTTTCTTTCCCAGTTTCTCTAGGCGAACGGGCATCGGCCGCCATAATCCAGTAAAAAGGACGCTTTTTTGCGCCATGCCGTGCCAACCGTAATTTAAAAGCCATGTCGATACTGTGTTGTATAAAAATCAATGCTCTATCACAATACACGATCTTGGTCGATTTGAAAAGAGTCTGCGTTCAGGCAAAGGGGGCAGTTTTCTTGGAAATAAAAGCGCAAAATTATTTGACCCAAGAAACGTAAAATTCATTGGTATAAATTAATTGGTATTTTCATTATACAAAATATGGTCCGCACAGATTTATAGAATGCTGGGCATAGATTGTCCTACAGGATGGTTGTCACTTCAAAAAAACCGTGGCTGAACGACCGTGGCTGAACGACTTGGTCAAAATCTTTTACCATGACTGATCTTAATCTAGGCTGGTTTTTCACAGCCACCCCTTTGCAACGGTATTTCCTGCAGCCGAACTTTTACATCAATATTCCCTGGCCAAACCCCACCCAGGTATTTCACAGCCATGTCTTTACACAGCCTTGATCCACCCAGGGTAGGTCCACATCAACAATGGTTTTTATTGGAACCTCCACCCAGGTATTCCCTAGGCATTGGTGAAACTTTGATTGAATATTTTTATGGACCTTTCATGCATGGCATGGCATGCCGTGGTGCACCAAAGTTTTTCAGAAAGCCATACCCGCATGTGTGTGTGCCGAATATTGGGTAGGGTTGGCGCATAGAATAAATATTGAGCGCCGACCCATTTATTTCTGAAATCGCCTTGTATACAACACTTGGTTTTTTTCCACGATCTTTGAAGAGCCTGTCGAATATGGCGTAGACTATTGGTTCAAATATTAAAAACCGACATTCTGAAATTACTACTAAATTTCGAATTTTTTGCGAAGCCATTAGACAGTATTTTTAATTTTTACAAGGAACCATCTGCATCGTTCTGGATAAAGGCCATATAAAAAATGAGACGATGGCTCCCCGGGCCGGATTCGAACCAGCGACCAATTGGTTAACAGCCAATTGCTCTACCACTGAGCTACCGAGGAACATCGGTATCATCATAGCACCCTCGCGTCCAAAAATCTAGTCGTTTTCGCCAACATCTGGTTTTTTTGTGCATTATTTTTCCACAACCATTGCAAGATTTTTTAGATCATAGCGAGTCATGCCTTATTTCCACCAATTCTGTAGCCTGACCCTTAAGATCCATTTGCAATGACGTAATCCCTTCATGGGTTCCTGCGATTTTAAAATCCATGTCGCCGATACCATCTTCAAATCCAGATATATCCGACAAAATCATGGATTCTTCACCT
>JBILXO010000009.1:0-47547 GCA_044378415.1 Holosporales bacterium | reverse complement strand
CTTACTTTGTTCTGGATAACGATGTGTTGAAGAGGAAACTGCCTGGTGAACTGGTTTCGTGGTCGTATCGATTTGCTCTTCTTGGTTTCGGGTTCTGCTATGAAGTATCTCCTCCGGAATTGAACCATCATTCCCCTGGTTGTTTTTCATTGCGCCTATTGTACTGTTCTGGGTACCGGATCCTCCTTTCCCCTCTTTTTGACTAGAGATGTCATCACAAATGACATCCAAATTCTTGTCAATTCGCATATTCTTTTCGAGGTATTCTGTCAAAAAACTTTTCGCCCATTCCAAACTAGTCTTAAATAGAGAAATCACTTCTTTCACCCATTCCTTCTTTTCACCACCTGAATTCCCATCTAAGGTATCATCGATCGTCTTTAAGGCAGCACGGATCCCATCTTCATTTGGTGGAGTTTTTAGTTCAGAGAGAACCTTTGCCGTGGATTCATGGTTCCGGAGTGTAGTCGTCAGCAAGCCATCATTGACCTGCTTTTGACTTATACATTCTTGTTCAAAGAGCACCTTTACCACTTTTGAACATCCATAACGCATAGCAGCATCCCAGGCAGCATGGATCCCATCTTGATTTGGTGGAGGTTTTAGTTCAAAGAGGGCCTTCTTTGCCTTGGATTCATTATCCAACTCTACAGCCTTGAGCAAGCCAACATTGGCCATCTTTTGATTATCATTGACCATCTTTTGATCACATATTACTTTTAGCACTGGCCTGATCATCTCTTTATTGGATTTATGGCCTAAAATTTCAGCAGCTGCCAAGGCACGATTCAGCGCACTTTGATCTGGTGCATTGTAGTTTCTGTCAAGGAAGTACCTTGCCAAATTCTTCCTTCTATATATTACAGCGGCTACAAAGGCATCATTCATCCCAATTTGATCTGGCTCAAGCACACTGTTTAGTTCACTGATAAAACGTACCAGGGCTTCTTCGCCATCTTCATGGAGAATACCTGTAGCAGCTACAAAGGCAGCATTCTTCCCAATTTGATCTGGCTTAAGCACATTGTCTAGTTTAAGCATGAAATTTCTCACGTTTGTCCTATCTTCACCGGCAACAATTTGAGCAGCTGCCAAGGCTTCATTTACCCCACTTTGATCTGGTGCAGTGGATAGTTTGAATAATATTGGTATAATTTTTCTATCCAAATTTTGTATAGCGATAAGGAGAAAACGATTCGCCCAATATTGATTTTTTTCTTGTTGTTTCTCATTTCCAGAGGCGGGAGTGCTAAAATTCGGTGATTTAAAATCATATCCAGGATAACGTTTTTCAAATTTTTTAAATAAATTTTCAATTTTACGCTCTAATTCGGAAATTTCATTTCCTTTTTTATTTCCTTTTTTATTTCCTTTTTTAAATATTCCTTGAAGATCGGTCTCTAATTCGCATTTTTGTTCGTAATACTCCTCGTCTGTTGATTTCCCATCTAATACTTCTATGTCTTTCTCGCTGAGGGGCTTTTTTTCCTTGGCCCTTTCTTCTATAAGTCTTCTCTTTGATTGTAATTTTCTTATGGAAATTAACCCCCTCGTCATTTGACAAGATGATTTTTCCATAGCACTTACTGATAATGACATTAAACTGATAATAAGAAGAGTTTTTTTCATAAAATTTTAATTTTTTGCAACTATTTTATAGTATACTTTTTTAAGCTTGAGTCAATAAATTTCTGTAATTTTCTGTAAATGAATATTGGTCGAAAAACACACAGAATCCATGGCGAATTTAGGTCAAAAAGAACCCCCATATCCTTTTAAAAGAAGACAGCCCCTTAGAAGATATGGTAGGGTGTATTGAAGGTGCACAAGTCCAAATTCCATCCATCTCATGACTTATTTTGATTCTTCTCATTGGTGGGATGAAACTGGGCCGTTTCGTTTGCTGCACCTGTGGGTACCGTTGCGCATGGAGTTTATTTTGGATCATCTAAGGCCTCGCCTAGAGTGCACCCATGGAGGAACCCTGCAATCCAGAATTGATCCCAGGCCATTAACGGGATGGACCATACTTGATGTGGGTTGCGGTGGCGGATTGGTGTCAGAGCCCTTGGCCCGATTGGGTGCAAAGGTCATGGGTATTGACCCTGCACCAGGTGCCATCGCCTGCGCTGAAAAACACCATGCAGATCAGGTGAACATGGGGCCACCTATGGATATAGTATATACGTGCCATGATCCCATGGACTGGATTTGCCCAGAACCTGTGGATGCCGTTATTTTGTTTGAAATTCTAGAGCATATCCAAAACCCATTTGCATTGATTCAAAAAATGCTGGCATTCTTGCGTCCAGGGGGGGTCATCATTGGGTCTACGGTTAATCGAACCCACCTATCGGCCCTGTTGGGCATTGCTGTACCAGAATACCTTTTAAAATGGGTGCCCGAGGGAACCCATCGCTGGACTGATTTCTTAAAACCAGAAGAAGTTACGGGTTTTTTAAATCAAAATAACGCCATAGATAGCCGTATCCAGGGTTGCTTTTACTACCCTGGTATAGGTTGGCGCTATAGCCCATTATCCGCTGTCAACTACTTCTTCTCTGCTCGATTACCCCATTGTGGCTCTGCCAGGTCACCCAATGGGATCCATGGAGAAAAAACTTAATGCCTTGTGATGCACGCAATGCAATGCCCATGTGCCCACACCGTCACACTGTTTTTGTCCTATATTTTACCGCCCCCCCCCCTACCTAAATGCCCCATTGCCCCTATCACTGCTTAATATCCATCCCCCCTATGCACATCGGCCTGGGAAGAATAGGGTATTTGGCAAGCCCAACTGTGCAACAATGCCCATTCTAAAAAGATCTGCAGGCAATGAAATAAAATGAACCCTACTTGCAAAAGGCACCCCATGTACCCCACCACGTACCGCCCCCATGGGCCAACGCCCAGAGTTTCTTTCACCCAGACCACCATAGGTTTCTTTATGCCTTTTTTCCCACGCTTTGATTTCAAAAACTTTAAAAAAACCATCCCGCTCTGGGGCCCCCTGGCCCTGTTATGCGGATGCAGTCCATTGCTAAGTCCCGCCGTTCAACATCATATGAGTCATGTGCGCATTGTGCCTATGGATGAACGCATGGGTCAAAAATTGCGCAACCGCCTGGAAGTTGTAATGGGCTGCAACGCAAAAATCCCCCTTTACAATTTGGACGTTGTTTTGATGGAACAAGACCTCTCTTTGGTTTTGAATAAACAGGGGCAAAGCTGTGTCGAGAACCATACTTTAAAAGCCCAATACGCCCTGTCTCGATTGCGCGATGGGTGCATTTTGACCAAAGGCATGGTGCGCACCTATGGCGTCAAACCATTGACTGTTTCTTACTATTCCCAAACCGTCATGGATCAGGCCACAAAAGATCGTGCCTTGGATTCCGTCGTTCAGCAATTGATGATCGCTGTGGCCATGGCGTTTCAAAATCAGGCGATTTGCCCATGCCCCATGTTGGCCGGTGAAATCCACCCATGAGATTTATTCTGAATACTGTCAATACTTCCAAATGAACTTCCAAATGAAGTGAGGGAATGGGCGCTTCAAGGAGGAGCGATTTCTTCTTGATGAAGGCATCCCCGAATGACACAGCGCCATGTTTCTTGATGAAGGCATTTCATGGTCCAAGCTGGGTCTGGTTCGACTAAGATGTCCCATTGGCCCATGACCCCAATGGCCGAGACCCATTCCATGGAGATTCCTAAACCGACCACACATTTCAAGATAGGCTTTTCCCCGAGGTCTTTTGCTGGGGACATCTGTAGGTCACAGGTAAGGGCTGTCCCAAGATTTGCCTTTTTACACCCCTTGGGTGGATAATGACCCTGTCTTTATACGGTTATTGTCCCAATGAGCATTCAATCTGTGGCTGTCAGTGGTGGAAAAAAAGCTTACGTATGTCAAAAATGCGGCTCTGTAACCCCCAAGTGGAAGGGACGTTGCGACGATTGCCAACAGTGGGACACCTTGGTCGTGGAATCCGTGACCACCATGGCCCCAATGGATTCAGATGGGGCATTTGAAACCTTGTCCCAAGCCGATGAACACCAATTTCCCCGACTGTCCACCGGCATGGCAGAATTTGATCGCGTCTGTGGCGGCGGCATTGTCGCTGGATCCGTATCCTTGGTCGCAGGGGATCCGGGCATTGGTAAATCCACTTTATTGTTGCAATTGGCGGCTATGATGGCTCCAAAAACAGCGGTGATCTATGTGTCCGGGGAAGAGTCCTCGGCCCAAATACGATTGCGTGCCAAACGATTGGGATTGCAAGATGCCAACGTCCACATCATCAGCACCAATCAATTGGATACGGTTTTGCCCATGATCCCAAAAGTTTTGGTCAAAGGTGTCTTGCGTGGATTCATCATCATCGATTCCATTCAAACCATGATGTTGAAAAGTGTGGGTGCCACGCCAGGGACCTTGAGCCAAATTCGCGAATGCATCAATACTTTGATTACCCTGGCCAAATCCACAGGACTGGCCATTATGGTGGTGGGCCACATCACCAAGGATGGCATGATCGCCGGACCCAAAGTTTTGGAACATATGGTGGATACGGTGCTGTATTTCGAGGGGGACAACAATCGCCCGTACCGCCTGTTGAGGACCATTAAAAATCGCTTTGGCGCCACCCATGAGGTGGGGGTTTTTGATATGGTCAGTGAAGGTCTGCGGGAAGTTACCAATCCTTCGGCCCTGTTTATCAGTGCACGACAACAAGAAATCCCAGGGGCCTGTATTTTTGCAGGAATGGAGGGTACGCGACCCCTATTGGTTGAATTTCAGGCTTTGTCCACCCCGTCTTTTTTAGCCAGCCCCAGGCGCTCGGTGGTAGGATGGGACAGCAATCGATTGTCCATGATTCTGGCGGTACTGGAAGCCCGTTGCCACTTGTCCTTTTCTAAAAAGGACGTTTTTTTAACGGTTCTTGGGGGCATTCGCATCAGTGAACCAGCGGCTGATTTGTGTGTGGCTTTGGCTCTGTTGTCCTGCTTGAAAAAACGAGCCCTCCCACGACGTGCCATTGCCTTTGGAGAAATTGGCCTAACTGGGGAGATTTACTCCACAGCATTTGGAGAACACCGACTGAGAGAGGCGGAACAGCTGGGATTTTCCCATGTTTTTATGCCAGACAGCACCTTGGCTACCCATAGCATGGGCCTAACATCCTTAAATCATGTCAAAGACCTTGATCTTTGGTTCCGGTCATGATCTGCTGTTACAGTCGCCTTGATACTTGAAAAAATGGATTTAGAATACTCCCAATTTAATGCATTCGATTTACTGATTTTGGTGACACTGGGGTTTTCCATACTCATTGGGTTCAGCAGGGGATTTGTGCGCGAAGTTTTTGGATTAGGCGCCTGGGGTGGCGCGGTTTTTGTGGCCAAGAAGGATTATCAATGGCCTAAAGATTTTTTTGCACAATGGATCAGGGATCCAGCAATCTTGAATGGCGCTGGTTTTTTCTCTGTATTTTGCATTGCTTTGATCGTTTTTTTATGCATAGCTCAGTGGCTATCCATGGTTATTGAGCGCAGCTTTGCCCAAACAGTGGATCGATCCCTGGGCTTAGTCTTTGGATTTTTCAGGGGTCTTTGTGTGATTTGTGGCACCTACATGGGGTCCATCATTCTTTTTTCTGCTGACAAAATTCCAATTATTGTAAGCACTTCCAAAAGTGCAGCCTGGTTGAATCACGCCGTCATTTTGTGCACGCCCTTAGTGGAGCGTTCTTTATCCAATAATCCAAAATTTATTAAAAATTTGCGCGATGTGCAGCCGCCAAAAACCTCACCCCAACATTTGACACATGCCCTGTCTTCGCCACCCCTCGAACCCGGGGCATAATGGAACCTAAGGGCAAAGGTCAGCAACTTGTATGGATGATGGGAATCCTCAGGAGTGGGTCCAAATTGAGTGGATTCACAAATAGAGAGATCATCATCTATGCCTACCGACATCTGGATACCATGGGCTGAGGTAATCTATTTTATAGAACAGTTTTATAGGACAGATTTCTGGCCTATTGCTTGGAAAAGGCCCTGGAGGCACCCCAGGGTCCTCCCCAAGGCAATCCGATTCAAAGCCTTTTCAGTGGCACCAGCATCACCCAAATCCCAGCGATGGCGACAATCTTTATCATCAGGGGGCAGGGTATTTGGCAGTGCTTCTTGGAAGTAGGCACTGCCTTCTGGGAATCCTTAAAAAGCCAAAACCCCCTCTGCCTTTATTGCCTTGCCCCACATCATCTAGGTTCTTTTTTAGCTTGTGTTCTGGGTCGAAATCTGTTGGCTTGAAATCATTCCAGATTTTCCAAGATTCCTGGAATTTAAAGCACTTGCCCCTCTTTTTTTCCAATACCCATCTCCCTTGGATCTATTCCAGGGACGGCAGAGGCCTCTGGAGCAAGCCGGGGAGATGGTGGGGCAGGAGGTAGGGGGATGGGACAAGATAAGGGTACAGAATCTTGGGGCCTTGTTGCTTTGCCAGACACCTCCTTTTCCCAAGATTTTCCTTGATTGGATATTTTTTCCAATAAAGAGGGAAGGATCTGGATCAAGGCTTTGACAAACTGGGGATTTTCAAATCCATTTTGAACCATGCTTAATACATCTAGAATTTTTTTGGACCCTTGGCCTAGGGCAACTTTGGATAAAATAAGGCCAGATCTGACGGGGGAAAGCAACTTCTCCAGAAGGATCTGGGTATCCAAAGGTCGGGAAAGCAGGGTGAGTAATTCCTTCTGGGTGGCAAGGGCAGCAGAGTATTCTGGCAAAAAAGCTGAATTTTTTTCATCAGAAGGTTTGTCAGGCCATGGTTCCATCTGGGCAGATATTTGTACAGCACATGGCTCTGTGGCCATGGGATTAGGGGACGATGATGGGGGTACACCAGGAATCAATGGGGCAGATGCCATGGAAGGCAAGGGTTCTTTTTTAAATGCTGGAATCCAGTCAACCCACAAACCAACGGCTAAAAGTCGACACAAGTGATCGAACAAAATCTGGTTCTCTTTAGATAAGCCAAATCGAATGGACGCCATTTCCCTGATGGCCTTGTGAATCATTTCACATTGCAGCCCCATGGCATGATCAGCATAGGGGGTTATCCCCAGATGGGCATCGGAAAAAATAAAGGCCAATTGCTCGCACATACTTTGGTTTATGTTTTGCAGCACTTGACTGTGTTCAAGCAGATCCGACAGATGCTCTATAGAAGTATGACTTTCTTGAGCCAATATCCGCCATTTTTGATCTAATTTTTTCCGAATAGACGCAGCAGGCAGCCCTACAAAGGACATCATCATGGACTGATGGTGGCCATGTAATTTTTGAATCAATCCATTGAGCAAAGTTTTAATTGTACTTTTTTCAAGGTCGTCGGTTTCTATTAAATTTTTCATACGCTGAGCAATGGATTCTGCATGTTCAGCCAGCTCTTTTTGATGGTTCTCTTTTTGACTGAGCAAAGATTTTATGGTGGAAAGATAATACGATTGATTCAAATTATGAGTGACATCAATGGGTTCTGCTATGAGTTTTTTTTTGTCCTGATCTTGCCTTTCCTTTAATACATCGAAAATTTGAAATCGATGGTACTTCATGCGATTGACCAATGTTGACGGGGCCAAAATGCTGTATCTTTCTTCGATTTTTTTGGCCAAATCCTTTGACCATTGCAGCAATAATTTTTCGGTTGCGACGATTAAGTGCTCTTTTGCTGCTGGATTTTTATCCAAAAATTCAGTGACATAGTCTTCCAAAACAGGTCTTTCTAGGGGGATCAATTTTTTGAATAACCTGCGCTTTCCAACGGAATACTGCCGAGCATGGACCATTTTTTCTGGAATGCTGAGGGTCAAAAATAAATTTAAAAAATTTAAAAAATACACCTTTCCATACATAATTTATTCTTTCTCAATAGATATTCCATTGACCTTACCCGCATAAATATAAATAAATCCTCAATGCTTTGTGTAGAATGTGTAAAAATTGCTCGGGTAAAAGAACGAGAATCAGGGGAATGCATCAGATCAAACCAACTAGGCTCATGTGGAAAAAGGGGGGAATCCATATAGATGCACCCCCATGCTTCCTCCTTCCCAATCTTTTGACCCATCCTTTTCGTTGCCCCATATTTGCCCTGCCTGCCCCTGTCATTTCCACATGGCACCAAAAACATGATGGTCCTCATCTGCGGTTCGCCCTATGCATTCATATGGTTTTTCCCCATGAATGCACCCGTTCAAGGGTAAACTTCAGGCGCAAACCAGTGCCATTGCATTGCCGCCCCACCCTATGCTGCAGACCATCTTTTTAAGGGACAGTACATCCCTTCAAGCTGTTGTGGGACACCGATTGAATCTGAACCCGAATAAAATCTCCCACGGCACAAAACGGGTGATCAAAGTGCACACTGTGCATAAATTCACTGCGGCCCATGCACCCATGATCTTCCTGGGTGGTTTCCACTAAAACCTGAATGGTTTGGTTTAAAAAAGTTTCATTAAAGGCCATACGATGGGTGTTCAATACGCCATTTAGATGCTGCAAGCGCTCATTTTTGACCGATTCGTCCAATTGCTTCACCATGGCTGCTGGCGTTCCTGGTCTGGGACTGTACATAAAAGAAAAAGCTTGGGCAAATCGGACCTGGTCAATCAAATGACAGGTGTCTTGAAAATCCTCATCCGTTTCACCAGGGTACCCCACAATAAAATCCGACGAAAAAGCCATCTTTGGGTTGTGTTTCAGGAACTTTTCAATGATGTTCAGGTAAAATCCTTGGGTGTATTGGCGATTCATGCGTGCCAAAACTTTGTCAGAACCAGATTGGACCGGTAAATGCAAAAATGGCATCAAAATATCCACATCTCTGTGGGCGCACAACAACTCATCGTCCACATCTCTGGGATGCGATGTGGTGTAACGCAAGCGCTTCAAATCAGAACAATCAGCCAAAGCGTAAATGAGACGTCCTAAAGAGGTTTCCTTGCCCGAAGCATCTAGACCATGGTAAGCATTGACATTTTGGCCCAACAGTGTAATTTCCTTGGCGCCCAAATCCACGAGATGCTTGGCCTCCTGCAAAACTGCTGACAATGGTCTGGAATATTCTGGCCCTCGGGTATAGGGCACCACGCAATAGCGACAAAATTTATTGCATCCCTCTTGAATGGATAAAAAAGCTTGAGGTCCTTTTAAGCCCCGGGCATGAGGCAACTCATCAAATTTTTCCATTTTTGGAAAGCCCAAAGATACCTTAGGTTGATCGGGTTGGGCCCACAAAATACGCATCACGGTTTCTGGCAACGTATGATAGGTCTGAGGACCAACCACCACATCGACATAGGGTGCGCGCTTTAGAATGTCGGAGCCCAAAGCTTGGCCCACACATCCTGCCACAACAATAATGGTGGATTGCCCCCCATCATGCCGCCCTTTTTTAACAATTTTCAAACGCCCCAATTCGGAAAACAGCTTGTCCTCTGCCTTGGCCCGAATATGGCAGGTATTGACGATGATTAAATCGGCATCTTTGGGCTCACCTACAACCTGAAATCCCAATGGCACCAAAGCCTCTTCCATTCTTTGGGAATCGTACACATTCATTTGACACCCATAAGTCTTGATAAACAAATGTTTGGATCCCGCTGCCATGGGGGTTTTTATGGATGGAACTGTGGAAACAGATTGGGTGCCGAGGGTCGGGCAAGAAGCGCCTCCTAAAAGGGGACCTGTAGGTGCAGCACTGGGGACAATGGGGTCCAATGGGCGGCTGGGGACAGGTACAGAATGGGTTGGCATGGAAATGAATCTCTTTGTGGAGTGAATGGACGACCTGGATGAATTTGAATCTATATTTTTCGATACATTTTTTTGTTTTATCTTTGGATTTTTTTGAATCACAGATTTTCCCCTTTACACATCATAAAACAAAGGGTGCAGTCCATCAAGATCCGTCCTTTTCTGAAAACAAGGCCCAGCTTGGGGGTCCAAAAAGACGGGTGTCTTAGAAGGCTGGCAGAAAGAGGTGCTTTCCAGCTTTGCATGGTTTAAACTAACTCTATACACCAGGTGAACTATTTTGGATCATGACCGCTTTACTCAGCCATCCAGACACCCCTTTGCCCCTGACCATTACACAGGTTTCAACCTATTTAAAACAATACATTGAAAAAGGATTCTCTCAGGTCTGTATACAGGGTGAAATTTCCGGATGCAAACAGCACACATCGGGGCACACCTATTTCTCTCTCAAAGATGAACAGTCTGTCATAGACGCCATTTGTTGGCGAGGGACACGGGTCAGTACACCCTTAAAAGACGGGGAGCTGGTTGTTTGCAAGGGGCGCATTACCACCTATGGTGCCCGGTCAAAATATCAATTCATCGCAGAAAGTGTAGAGCCAGCGGGGCAGGGGGCTTTGTTGCAAATGATAGAAGTTTTAAAGGCAAAATTGATGCAAGAAGGACTCTTTCACAGCCATCGGAAAAAACCATTGCCGCCCTTTCCCCAATGCATTGGTCTGATCACATCGCCCACAGGGGCCGTGATTCAAGATATGATGACCCGATTTTCAGATCGCCTTCCCTGTCGATTGTGGCTTTATCCCGTGGCAGTGCAGGGCACGAATGCGGTCCCCGATATTTTAAGGGCATTGCAATTTTTTCACAGCCAGGTTCCCCAACCCGATGTTTTGATTATTGCACGAGGTGGTGGAAGCATTGAAGATTTATGGGCATTCCACGATGAGTCCCTGGTAAGGGCTGTGGCCGCCAGCAGCATTCCCATTATTTCAGCCATTGGCCATGAAACCGACACAACCCTGATGGACCATGCAGCGGATTACCGTGCGCCAACCCCAACAGCAGCTGCAGAAATTGTATTGCCCCTCATTAGCGATTTGCAGGAACAGCTGTATCAATCCATGATGCATTTGAGACGATCGCTTCACCATGGGTACAGTGTGGGCCATGCACGACTTGGGTCCATTATACAGCGTCTAGAGCCTTTTCAGTCCATGACATTGCCTCTGGAACAGCGGTTGGATGATTTGCAAGACATGCTGGCAAAAGGATTGTCCCAATGGATGGTACAGCGCCAGCATCGCTGGGCATTGGCAGCCCAAGCTTTGGGTAATGGGGGTCTTGCCCGAGAAATTTCAGATTATGAACAGCGTGTCGTTCGAATGTGCAGGGATTTAAGACGTTTGATTTTAGAAAAAATAAGTACTCTTGGGGCATTGATGTCAAGTTACGAGCGCTTGCTGCCCCAGTTGTCCTATCAACAAACCTTGGAACGCGGCTTTGCTCTGGTTCTGGATTCCCATCAAAAAGTCTGCAGTTCCAAAGAGATGGCCGAGACACATGCAGAGCTGACCATTCGTTTTCACGATGGGTCCGCGCCCGTTCATGTGAAGAAAAAGCCCGTTTAAAAGTGCTTATTTTGGTTATTTTGCCCATTTAAAGACTTTAAAGAACGAAACTTTAAAGCATAATCTTGGTGATTTCCATACAATGGTGTATTCTTCATAAAATAGATAATTTTAAAATTCATGCTGTCTGATCTTTTGTCCATCAATGAAATTTCTGTGCCGGCATTCGATTTGTCAGCCCTTCATGCCCGGATAAAGCTTCATTTTCAAGAATACGATGGTGTTCGAGATATGGTTTTTTGCGATACGCCAGATAAGGTCATGGTTGCCCTAAAAGAGGCCTATCAGCGCCAAACACAGCACGCACGCACCACCCTTTTCCCTGAAAACTCCCCATTGGGCCATCGATCTTATCCCTACTTGGGCATCTATGTTTCCAACTGCGATCCTACCCTGCTGCAATCCCATGGCCTTTTTAGCCATCCTGGATTTTATGGATCCACCATCACTCAGCCTGTTCTGTATGAAACTTATTTGCATCAGCAGCTTTCTCTTTTAATGCAGGCCCACAGACTTGTTGTGGTGGTTGGAATCAGCAATCGGCCCATTGCAGTCTCTTTCTTACCCCGTATCCCTGTTGGGTTAGAGGTGGTGGATGGAGGGTGTTCAAATTTTCCACCTCGATTTGAGGAACATTTGCCATCGCTGCACAATATAGTTGAAGATCCCAGCAGTGAGGGAAATGATGATTGGAGTGCATTGAAAACAAAGCCTTTGGGGCTGTTTTCAGCGGAACGTACGGACTATTCCCTGGCTAGATTGCAGCATTATTGCGGCACCTCGGCCAATCAATTCCAAAACTTTGTATTGCTGACAAATTACCCACATTATGTGGATTCTTTTTTTGCCTATGCACGGGATCCTGGGCGATTGGCCCAAGGGTACACATCATGGGCAGGCCCTCTGGACCAGTGGTCGCCACTGACGGGGAATTTGTCGGACGACTATAGGGACAATGGGCGGGGCTTTCAAATGCCCGCTTACCACTTGCAAAAACCTGGTCGGCAAGGCATTACCCTTATCAATATTGGTGTTGGGCCCAGCAACATGAAGACCATTACCGATCATTTGGCGGTTTTGCGCCCCCACTGTTGGATCATGTTGGGACATTGCGGGGGGCTTCATCATACTCAAAAATTAGGAGATTTTGTCATTGCCAATGGGTACGTGCGAGAAGATCGGGTTTTAGACGAAGAGTTGCCACTCTGCATCCCCATTCCCCCCATAGCCGATGTCCAAAAAGCTCTGTACCAGGCAGCGGCCCATTTTTTCCCAGATGAGAATCTGTTGCGAAGATCTTTTCGGTCTGGAACGGTTTTAACAACAGGCAATCGCAATTGGGAATTGCGCGTCAAGGCCTTTTCTAAATTAATCCACATGTCGCGATCCATTGCCATTGACATGGAGTCTGCCACATTGGCTGCAAATGCTTTTCGCTTTTCCATTCCATATGGAACCTTGCTGTGTGTTTCCGATCGGCCATTGCATGGGGATTTGAAAATGCCTCAATCTGCTCAGATCTTTTACAAAGAACGGGTGCATCAACACATGCTGATGGGCATTCATGCCATGGAAATTATGAGCACCTGTTGCCCATTGGCACTGCATTCCCGCAAACTACGAAGCTTTCAAACCATTCCTTTTAGATAAAAACCATGAGATTTTTAGAATCCGGTAAAGGCAGCTTATGCACATCATCCACATTATAGGCACACCTGGGTTTCACCAGTTTTATGCCCATGGTGCCCCTTCCCACATTGCCTAAAAGGCCTCTCTGGATTTCAGCCCTTGCATCTCCCGGGCCCCCAGGGGGGTCAACTTTCCAGAGATTGGATGCCGGCGCCCCGTCTGATCCATCCATAGGGAAATTCCAGGCGGGGCTCTGCCCAATGGGGTGAGTCCTTTTTGGGCCTTCTGGCCAGGATAGGGGCAGTCTTATGGAAAACCGACCTATAGAGCCTTTGGGAAAAGAACGTGTGGAAATTCTGCAGATGCTTTGCCTGAAAATATGCCCTTGCTCTTTAAGGGTTTCTAGAGGATAGAATTTTTAGATTTTTGATGGAGTTTGTAGGTGGAAATTGTACCGGCATTTCATGGTGGCAGAGGATTTGCACAAGAGGAATTGTCTTGTACCATGGCTTACCTTTGGGTTGGGGCCAATAAAGAATGCGGGGTGCCCTGGATTAATCCTGGTGGGATGTTTGGAAACAATGGTTTGAAGGGGTGCAAGCTTTGTGAAATCTTTGTGCCAACCAATGATGCAGTCCAGAATGGGGTCTAGAATGTTGGATGCCGTGAAAGGTTGGGTCCCTCTGGATTTTGGCCCCTCCTTTTCACCCTTCCTTTTTGGACGAACCTTGGGGCAAACCTTGGACAATGAAAAAAGATGTCCCCATGCATCCTTGTTTAAAAGGTATCGATCCTTGTTTAAAAGTACTGGGGTTTGCCATTGAATAGGGTTTTTGACTGTAAAAAAACCCCAAGGTAAACATACACCCTGAGGCTGTCTTTTCCAGGTGAAAAGTGGATCAAGGCAATGCAACAGACGTGTTAAGATCTGGGGCAAAAAGAGAGATGCAAAAAGAGTTGGGCCTCAGGCTCGACCCATCTATTGCGGTATATCCCCAGGCAATAGGTCCAGACCCCTACGTTGTTATGGATTTTAATGGATTCCAGGGCAGGGGAAGCCATTGCAAAAGCAGATGGAAGGATCCCAACATTTCCTCCTAAAGTCGATGGATGGTGGCGACTAGGCGACCTATAAGATTGGCTGGGCCTTTCAATGCTATAGGTTGTTCAAAAGACTGCCCTAATGCGTTGGGGGATGGGGGGGGTACTTGGGTATGACAAAAAGCCGACATCAGATTGGCCATCCACACCTCTGCGAGATTAAAATAATGGGGGGTGAAAGAATGGAGAGAGTGGAAAGGAGCTTACGCTGGGTGCAGATTTTTATAAAAGACGAGAAGTGGGGAAAATACCCTTCACCTCTGCGATTTTACAACCTTTTTACGAAATGGAACCTTTCTCAGAATGCAGGTAATGCAAGGATATTCAATGGAAAGAGGGGATGAGTGTCTTTTTATCCCAAAATAAGGTAAAGAGGGGGGGTCAGAGGATCACTTTCAACTTTCTCCTCGTTCAATCAATAGTCGGGATACTGCTTCTCATGTCTCTGCCCATGCATGCTTTGGATTGGCAGAGTTAGGATCTCTGCCTTTAAACTGATGCATGCCTATTCATGTCATGCAGATTGATGCAGATTCATGCGGTTTTTTTCATGGGGTGTCACACGAATAAGGGTGATTTGGTGGTTGTGCTTGCGCAAAATTTTCAGGGTAAATCCCTTGATGGTCAGAGCAGAGCCCACATCTGGAATGGATCGGGTTTCATGCAAAATCAAGCCAGCCAATGTGGACGCCTCGCTCTCACTCAAAGACCAGTCGTATTGTCTATGTAGGTCGCGCAAAGTGACGGATCCTTGAATGATGTAATCACCATTGGCGGCCATGCGCACTCCAGGCAAAGCCACATCGTGCTCATCCGTGATTTCACCCACAATTTCTTCCAAAATATCTTCCAGGGTCACCATTCCCAACAAAGACCCATATTCATCCACGACAAAAGCTTGGTGGCTGCTCTTGGCTTTGAACAATTGCAGCTGATCAAAAAGGGTACTGGTATCCGGAATAAACCATGGTGGGCTCATCATTTCTTGGATATTGGCAGGTTGAATGGCATTCTGACTGGTGCGTGCCAAATTTTTAATATTGATGACCCCAATGACATTGTCTGGGGTATCTCTCCACAAAGGAATGCGGGTGTAGGATGTGCTGAAAATTTTACGGTACAATTCCCCAGGGGGTAAATCGATGTTGAGGGAAAATATATTTTTACGATGGACCATGATTTCATCCACTGTCACCAAAGATAAATCCAAGATACTGCGCAGCATGGCCCGTTCGTGCAAAGCAATTTCTGCACCTGTATGCAAGTCAATTGCACCTCGCAAGTCCTCCATATTATCCCGCTTTAAAGACAGATTCACCCCTAAGAATCTTAAAATATTATGAGCAAAGGCATCCATAAATCGGGTCAAAGGCCTTAAAGCCGATCGAAGACACTGGATGAATCTTGCCAAAAATAAACCAACCTGTTCTGGAAAATAATAGGCATATACCTTTGGCAGAACTTCTAAACACAAGGTCATGAATGCCCCCATCACTAAGGATGCACCAAAAACTTGCCAATCGCTTAACACAGAGCTCATCATCTGAGATGCCAATGCTGTCATTCCGGCAAAAAGACAGGTGTGGGTTAAGATAATCGTGCTAATTAATGTATGCATATTTTCTTGCAATGACAGCAAGAGGGTTGCCCGGGTCTTTCCTTTTTTAGCCAGCTGATTCAGCCGAAGACGGGATGCCATGGTGACAGCAGTCTCGCTTGCCGATAAAATCGCTGATAATATGGAAAAAGCAATAATAATGACAACGGATACAAATGAATTCATGATACCGGATACAGGTGTTCTTTCAAGGCAATGATGATTCGATCTACGGCTTCTTGATAAAACTCATCGTCGCTTTCGACACAAATGTCCGCCATACCATAAATAGGATAGCGATCTTTGACCAATGCTTCCAATATAGCCTCTGTATTGCCCTCGATTAATTGGGGACGCATCTTCCTCTGTACCCGATTGGCCAGTGTCAAAATGTCCGACTTTAGCCACACTGTAATGGTTTTGTCTTGCAACAAAGTGCGGGTTTTATCGTCAATAAACGCACCTTCTCCTGTGGACAGTACGTGCACTGGTTCGGTGCTTAGAAGGCGATGGATGACGTTATTTTCGGCTTCTTTGAATGCTTTTTCCCCCCATTGCTCATATATATCTGACACGCTGTATCCACCAGCGGCTTTTTCAACGGCTTGATCCGAATCGCAAAAGGGTTTACCCAGTTTCTTTGCCAAACGACTTCCGATTGTGCTTTTTCCAGCGCCCATCATCCCGACAAGAGCAATGGTCTTTGGAATATAAAAAGAAGTTAAATTATAGCTGCTCATTGCTTTTTCTCATAGTTTCCGATACAAAAGAGTATACTTCAAATAGGTTACCATGCTCAACAAGATTTTCATATCCCATTGGAAAATTACCCTGATTCTTTCCACCCTTGGACTGATCACTTGGGCTGTTGTGGCGGCATTGTATTGGATACCACCTGTGGCACGACTGATTGAAGTGCCCATATCTCTAGAGGAATTGCTTCAAAGTCCCAGTGCCACTGGTCCAAAAAAAATACCCATGCCACATGTGGCAAAAACAACCAGAATAGAGGCACCTACACCAAAAGCAGCCCCCCAAAAACAAGCAGAATAGAGGCACCTGCACCAAAAATGATGGTGTTTTCAGACCAAAGACACTGTATTCAGCGCAACGCATAGGGCTGGATATGATTTTTGGAAAAGCTTTCCACTGAAAATGAATGCTTTTAAAGTTGAAAAAGCAAATGTTTTCAAAGAGGCTTACTATTTTTATTGACAAAATTTAAATTATCAGTCATATTTAATAGACAATTCAAAAAAATAAAGGTAGATGTACTGTGCTTATGATATCTGGCCCTGAAGGTCCCTTAGAAGCCAATTACCACTGTTCACCCATGGATCCGAAGGCCCCCATGGTTATTCTGATGTCGCCCCATCCAGGACAAGAGGGTACCATGGAGCATGTTGTCATTCAATCCTTATTTCGGGTTTTTGCGCGATTGGAATTCAATATTTTGCGTTTTAACTTTCGCGGATCTGGCAAATCCCATGGCACATTTACCAATGGTGAGGGGGAAGTTTCAGATGCGGCCGCTTGTTTAGACTGGATGCAAAACAAAAACCCCAATCCTTCCCAATGTTGGGTGGCAGGTTTTTCTTTTGGGGCCTATATTGCCTTGCAATTATTGATGCGTCGCCCAGAATGCCACAGTTTCGTGGCTGTAAGCCCTTTGGCCAATATGTATGATTTTAATTTTTTGGCCCCTTGTCCTGCACCAGGCCTGGTTGTTCACGGGGAGATGGACGATGTAACACCCAAAGAGTCCGTCATTCGATTGGTGCACCAGCTGTCTATGCAAAAAAGAGGCCATAAAATTGCCCTGAATTTAATTCAGGGTGCCGATCACACTTATTCCAATCATTTGCGCATTATGGAAGCCGGTATTCAGGAATATGTTCTCAGTAAAATGTCGCCTGGGATCATTCCTCTTGAGAAAATTCTGGCACCACAGGTTCAAACAGCTTTGGCTGGATAGATCTGAAAAAGGGAAAACCCGTAGAAATAGGCGGCTGGTTCCCCCCAAGATTACTGGGGTTCATGGGATGGAGCAGAGGATGTAGGCAGGTACCCATGAAAACAACCGGTGTTTCCCAGGATGGGGTGGGTGCCATTGGGCAGAGAGCGCCCTTGATGTGATTTTTCCCCATGACCTGCCTTCTTGGGTAAAAAAACACCATTTTTTCCAGTTGGTATTCCGTCAATTTGGTGTGCAAGGGGGCATTATTGGATTCAATTGGCTTAAAGACACCTATCTTCCAGTATTTACAATAAAACACCATCTGGCAACAGACAGGGCACAGCAGGGTGTGGCGGAGCACATCAGATCAGAGCACCAGGGGGCTTATTACTCTGGACGTGGTTCAGGGAGACATCCAATACCACATGGTCCTATTTTGAACAGATGACTGGCTTTTGGTTTACAAGCCCACTGAATTCATAAAGCGCAGGTAAACTGTCTGTGATTTATAAGCATAGTCACTTTATAGATGTGCTTCAGATTTGTGCATGGGCAAGGCAACCATTTTGGGGTTATACATTGATTCCTGATTCTAAAAAAGTTTCCCATTTTGACATCAGAAATAATCACCTCTGAAACAAAATCCCCCCTTTTACCTTGGAAAAAATGCCCTATGTTGGGGGGGCACAATGGGCCTATATGGCGGTGTAACTGCCCATGCCGGCTGAACTTTTTTCAAGACCCACGCAAACAGACCCATGCAAATAAACTCGTATGAAATATGAAGTATGGGCATTAATCTGATTTCCAGGCTCTAAAAATTAGTTTTTTAATTTTTATCATTTTTTATTAAAAAGTAATTTTTTATTAATATGATCTAATTCGGCGTCAATTAATTTTAAATTTCCATTCTATATAATTATTCCGATAAAATATCCTTGAATTTTGTTATTATCACTGCTGTATGATGCTTCAACCTTTGTAAATCTTCATAACTTATTCCAATATCAGAGACTTTTTTGTCTTTTGTGAGCTTATGCATATATTATTATTAATTGTAAAAAACTCACCCCCGTCAGACCCTTCAGTCAGTGCACGCACTATACGATCGTTTACAGCCTGGAGACAGTCCTGCTCTTTTTTAGATCGCTGAGCATCATCATCCCATGCCTTTTCTTTACTTTTTGGCTGCAAAGTAATCACCATTGGCACTGAAAAATTCGTTGGCTGGAATTCACCGCCTCTCATTCTCGCTAAATCTTTTGTGCAAATATATACGGACCTGTCGTTCCCCTTAAAAATGCGAGTTAAATCCAGACGACGGTCAAGAGTATAGCTCAGTGCATATGCGATATTTTTTGAACTTAAACCTTTACCGCTGTAGTGAATTTTAACTGGATCTGAGGACCATGATCTGGTCTCATAACCAAAATATGTTTTCAGAGCCTCCATTGAATCCCTTGAGATTTGGCTCGTGCCCGCGTCATAATCAATTTCTGAAATTTCTTGATCCATAAACCTTTTATGTTCTTTAGGATCGGGCTCCCGGGAAGCGCGGTAAAGCGCTACAGCGAACTTTCCCAAATAGACCTGAAAAAATATTTCCTCCCCTCCATCGACTGTGTCAATAGCATCAGAAAAATTATATTTTTTTAGAACAGAATCCTTGAAATGTTTAGCAAACCAAATCGTTTTTTTATCGAGAGGCTGAATAAGTTTATCCTCGCCTTTACATGTAAGATAATAATAGCTATTTTCCAAGTTTGAATCAGTGCCTGAATCCTTAAAAAAACGAACAACTGAAACAACTGCACCTTTCCCCTCATTGGACTCCACGGCAATGGATTTTTCACATGACAAGGTCAGGGCCATGACTGCCAGGGAGAATATGCGAAACATGCCCAACTTTTTTGATTTTTTCATTTTTTTTTAAAACAAATGGTGCATTAATTTTAATTTAACATAATATTAATTGCTTTGAAAGAAAATCTTCAAAAATCAGAACCAGGGCAATACAAATCATTCAAAAGACAGTCATCAGGACCGAACCATCCACTTTTGCAAATGGGAACGCAAGGATGGGGTCAGGCGGTAATGGCCTGGCAATGTTAGGCGAACCTTGAAAGCCAAGGGGCCACTTTCAGGGGATGGGGCCAAATGCAACAAAAGAGTTAGGCGGGTATTGCCAGGTGGGGCATTTTCCAGTATGCGGTGTAAAATTGGTGCATCCGACCCGGGAATTTGCAAAACAACATGGGGTTCATGGGTATAAATTTCAATAAGACACATTTCCTGAGCCGACAATCGAATGCTTTCCGCCACCACACGCCCTGACACTTTGATGGCAATGGCGGCCCCTGGCACCAACATGGCGCGATGCTGTGTCAACAATTCGGAAAAAACCGTGACCTCATAACTGCCCGTGGGATCAGAAAGTTGCAAAAAAGCATACTTCTTGCCTGTTTTGCTGATTTTTTCAACCATTTCCAGCACCATACCCATCATGGGAATGCTGGTCTGGTGGGCAACCAGGTCTTCTGTAATGCATTCAGACAACACAAAAGAATCAGAGGGGTAGTCCTCTAGAGGGTGGGCCGTTAGGTAAAAGCCCAGGGCCTGGCGCTCGTAATCCAAGGATTCGTACATGGACCACGGCGGGACATCCTTGAAAACCACCTTGGTTTCCATGACGAACAACAGACTCGAGGCTTCCTCTGGCACAACAGAGCGCAAAAAAGATTCGATGCTGGCCCACAACTGGGATCTTTGGTTGGGATGCAAGGTGTCAAAGGCCCCCGCTGCCACCAAACTGTCCACATTTTTTTTATTCAGTCCCAAGGGTACCATGCGTTGAATACAATCCACAATGGATTTAAATGGTCCATACTGGGTACGATTTTCCACCAGTTTTTCCATTACGGCACTGCCAACGCCCTTTAAAGCAGATAGCCCATAGCGAATGCTTTCCCCCATTTCCACAGAAAACGCTGCCCCAGAGGCATTGATATCAGGGGGCAATATTTCGATGCCCATGCGTCGAGATTCCCGCACAAAAAGACGCAACTTATCCACATTGTGTTCGTCATGAATCATCAAAGCCGTCATAAATTCAACAGGATGGTTTGCTTTCAGGTAGGCCGTGTGATAGGCAATGAGGGCATAAGGCGTGGCATGGGCTTTTGGAAAAGCATAGCTGGCAAATTTGGCAATTTGATCGAACAATGTGGTGGCGCGCACGGTGTTGCCACCCCATGTTTTGACGACCCCATCTATGAAGGTTTTCCGCTGAGCATCCATTTCTGATTTGATTTTTTTACCCATGGCCCGACGCAACAAGTCAGCACCCCCAAGGGTATACCCAGCCAAAGTGCGGGCAATTTGCAGCACTTGCTCTTGATAGACCATGACCCCAAAGGTTTCCTTTAAAATATCTTCCAAACATGCATACGGGTAAGAAACGGACTCTTTGCCGTGGCGACAGGCCAAATATCTGGGAATATCATCCATGGGCCCTGGGCGATACAAAGCCACCAAAGCGATGATTTCATTGAAATGTTCCGGCTGCAATTGCCGCAATACATCGCTCATACCAGCGCTTTCCAATTGAAACAATCCCACGGTTTCCGCCCGAGCAAGCAATTGAAAAGTTGGCACATCGTCCAAAGGAACAGCCGTCAAAACCACCTTTACACAGCGCTGGGCCAACAAATGAATGGTACTTTGCAGTACGGTCAATGTTTTAAGGCCCAAAAAGTCAAATTTAACCAACCCCGCACTTTCCACATACTTCATAGAATATTCTGTGGCGGGCAGGGCAGACCCTTCGTCTTGATACAAGGGCACCACATCGGTCAAAGGTTGCCGACTGATGATGACCCCAGCTGCATGGGTAGATGCATGGCGGTACAAGCCCTCTAACTTCAAGGCAATGTCCATCAATTTTTTAACCTGATCGTCTTCCCGACCCATGGACTCTAATTGGGGCTCCAGCACAAGGGCCTCTGACAAACTCACAGGTTGGGCTGGATTGTGTGGAATCAATTTGCATATTTTATCCACTTGCCCATAGGACATTTGCAAAACACGACCCACATCCCGCAAAACAACCCGGGCTTGCAAGGTTCCAAAGGTGATGATATGAGCAACATGACTGGCCCCGTATTTATCCCGCACATAGGCAATGACCTCATCTCGGCGTTCCTGGCAAAAATCCACGTCAAAGTCCGGCATGCTGACGCGTTCTGGGTTTAGGAAACGCTCAAAAAACAGCTCAAATCGCATGGGATCCACATCCGTAATGGACAAAGACCATGCCACCAAGGAGCTGGCACCAGAACCGCGACCCGGACCAACAGGAATGCCATTGTTTTTGGCCCACTGAATAAAGTCCGAAACAATGAGAAAGTATCCAGAAAAACCCATACTCACGATCATTTGGCATTCGTAATCAAGGCGCTTTTGATACTGGATGCCCAGGGATTCGTGGTCACTTTCAGGATGCAATGCGTACACTTCTTGGGCCAAGCGTTTATTCAGTCCAATTTGAGCTTGATCAATCAGCTCTTGCGGTTCGGGTTGGTTGCAGGGAAAAGAGGGCAGAGCCGGGGGCTGAACGCGCAATAAAAAAGAACACCGTTGGACCAAATGCTGGGTATTGTCCAGGGCTTCTGGCACATCGTGAAATAGCTTGACCATGTCTTCAGGGCTGCGAAAAAAACGATAGGGGCTGACCCTAGGCCGATCTTCTTCGTAAATATAGCGACCCAGGGCAATGCAGCGCAGGGCATCATGGGCCTCGTGATCCTCTGGGCTCAAAAACAGGGCCTGATTGGTGGCAATCAAAGGCAAACCATGGGCATAAGCCCAGTCCATTAATTGAGACTCGGTCTCTAGGCGCTTTTGGGACACTTCTGGATCAACAAAACCATCTTCGGGCAGGGCTTCTTCCCGCTGCAACTCCACGTACAATCGATTTGAAAAATGTTGGGCCAGATCCAGCAATAGGTCATGGGCTGGTTCGATGCGACCACGCTGGACCAGTTGATCCATGGCACCCTCTGTACCGCCTGTTAAAACCAAAAGATCGTCCCCGTATTTTTTCAATTGCTCCCAAGTCACCGAACCCCGCAAGCTCGATGGCTGGCCCACCGTTGAAGCACTGATCAGTCGGCATAAATTTTGATAACCAGCGTGGTTTTGAGCAAAAACAGCCAGGGGGTAGGGGGTTGTCGCAGAGGGATGCACCCAAGATACCTGGCACCCAATGATGGGGTGGATGCCTTTTTTCTGACAAGCCAGGGAAAATTCTAGGGCTCCAAACAAATGACCTGTATCGGCTATCCCAAGGGCTGTCATGCCATGGGCACAGGCATTTTGAATCAGGGTCGCCATGGGAATGGCCCCTTCTAGTAAGGAATAGGGGGTATGATTGCGTAGGGCAAAATAGGCGCTCATGGTCCTGAACAATGGAGGAATGCTTTGTATAGACTGATTCTAGCACACCTTGGTTGCTGGCCCCATCCCAAAGAACCCAGCTCTTATCCATAACCCTGGGTAAGTTCTATCAATGGGGTGGCGTTCATTGCGAGATTCATTTACACTATGGAACATATGTATTCTCATTATAAATCCAATGGCAAAAAGTTCAAAAAAAACATTGATCCGCTTGGTCAGCACAGAGGGGTCCGGTGTTTTCTACGTGGCGAGAACAAAGGGAAAAACAGGATTAATGTTGCGTAAATACGACAAAAAGTTACGTCGACACGTTATGTTCAAAGAAGCCAAAATGAAGTAATGTTGCGTGAATAGGCGATTTGTCGTGGGTCGTCTCTTCGTTCAATGTTTTTTATCCCTAGGATTTTTACCCATGTAAAAATGGCCACAACAATGAGCCAAAAAAATCGTAAAGTTCACATTTTGGTTTTTTTATCCCTCCGCAATTTTCCAAATCAAAAATTAAAACTTGGCCCCATTCAATAAGATTGGACAGATAGGAACCGCTGTTGCAAGATTTTCCATCACCAATGTGTCTGGCCAATGAACCATAATGGGTGGATAAAATGAACCACAACGACATTCATGGTTGCAGCTGACCCGTCATCATAGATTAACATTGTATTTTTCTGGCGTAGGATCCAAGGCTGCATCCCAGATATTATTATGAATGAAACACACCTTTTTATTGCCTACCTGGGGAGTCCTATTGATTGGCATGAGTCGGCACCCAATGGACTGATTTGCCACATCAAAGAAGAAGCAGGATTTGGAGTAGAAAAATTTCTAGGCACCATAAACATGCCTGGCATTTTCCAGGTCATGAAGGTATCCTACCCAGGAAATCAATGTCATTTTTAAATTCCATAAAACAAAGGTGAAATTTGGGCATAACGTGCCACAAAAAGAAGGCCATGTTGCTTTCCAATGAATCCCTATGGACGCCCTGCATGGAATGGATCTTCGCCTCCTAGTACTTCAAATACCGCCTTATCTCAATGGTTGAAAAGTCTCAATGATGGAGTATTTTGGGGCACAATGAAGTGAGTACCTTTGTTTTGCCTCATTGGGTCATCCGGAAATATCTTCAGAATAGTGTCAACACCGTTGTATTGCTTATGGCCATGGTGAGCCAGGTACGCCTCTTTGCCTTGAAGGTGGTGCTCTACCTTTTCCTGGTTCAAAAAAAGGATGGACCCATGCAATGCTGGTTGAGGTGAAAATGATGACCTTGGAAAATATGGGGTGCAATGCAGCTCCATGGTGCAATGCGGCTTCATTATTCTCCAAAGTGGTGCCTTGAATGGGATCAAGGGTTTAAGGGCCTCCTTGCATCTTTAGCAGGAATGTTGGATTGGTGGCCCAGGTTGAATGGCCTTGCTTACCCTTGCCCCCAGCGCACAATCTCCCACTGCAATGCCACACCTGTTTCCCTGTAAACAGCCCTTCTGGCATCCTCTGCCAAAGTTTCAAGCTCCAAAGCTGTACTGCTTCCCAGATTAATCAAAAAGTTGCAATGTTTTTCTGAAAACATGGCGCCACCCCCTCGTTTGCCCCGAAACCCCACTTGGTCGATCCATTTCCAAGCGGGACCTTCTGGGGGATTGGCAAAGGTGCTTCCACCGGTTTTAACCTGAGTAGGCTGGGTTTTTTCTCGCATTTCCAACATTTCATCCATGGCTTTGCCAACGAGATGGGGGTGACTTGGTGTACAACGAAATCGGCCTCCTAAAAAAAACCATCCTACTGGCAAACCGCATGACCTGTAACCATAATGGAGTGATTCTGGGGACACGGTGTGTGTGTTCCCTTGGGGATCCATGACCCAAGCGTGGATCAATCGATCCGCAAACGAGGCCCCATAACAACTGGCATTCATGGCAAGGCCCCCACCAATGGTTCCGGGAATGGTTGCCATAAATTCACATCCCGACAATCCCAACATCTGGCAGCGCCCAGCCACATATCGGTCCAATAAACCAGCGCCTAGATCCAAATAGCTGTCAGACGCGCGAAAATGGCGAAAGCCTTTGCCCATTTTAATAACAACGCCTGAAACGCCCCCATCACGAACCAAGATATTGGACCCAGCGCCCAAAATAAAAGTTTCTTTTTGAGGAAAATGCTGTAAAAAAAGAGACAAATCTTGGGCATCTGCGGGATGAAAAATATACTGGGCCGGCCCACCCACACACAACCAGGTTATTTTTGACAAAGGGACATTTTCTTCTATGCGCCCTGAAATAAGGGTAGAAGTCAGAAAATTGGGAATCATGGGTGCATGCAAAGTCGATCCTATATGCCAAAAGTATACCTTATTTTGACCAAAGGAACCAAAGAGGAAGGCATGAACAGAATCTCTAAAAAGATCAGGGCATTGTTTCCTTTATGGCTGTTATGGGTTATTCCTTTGAATCATCCTGACCTACTGACCCATCTATCTACCTGGTAAAAATACCCCATGGTCTAAACCATCTCGTGATTCAAACCGACTGTCAGACCGACCATTATCTCTGGCCCATTGCATCCTTTGCCCAGCACCTCACCCAACCCTTGCCCCATTGGGCCAGAACATACCCTTTCCTGCACCCTTTAAAAGACTTTTCTATGTCTCATCCTTCCTGCTGTACCATGGAAATAACATCTGGGCAGGCCAACACCACCACGTCTAGGCCCAGAAGCAACCTAAGCGCGCACCCAATCAGCCTAGGTGGGCGCCCAATCTATACCAGATGGGTCCTTGGTGACGAATCTGCCCATGTAAATTCATATACAAACCCATATACTGTAAATACTGTAAGTTCTTGAATGGCCAAATGGCCAAATGGCCTGAATTTTCAAAAATACCATCCGTGTGCCGCCCATACAGCATAGGGGGGCGCCACCTCATCCTCTGCATTCTACCAACAATGGGTCGAATCTGAATCAATTTTTGAACCAAGTTCTAGTCCATGATAAGGGCTTTTCAAAGGGGTTGAATATTCCTATAATTCTAAACAGCAATTCCCCTATAAAAATAGTTGATTTTTATGCCTATTCAACCCATACAAACCATGCAGCGCTTGGCCCGCATTCATCTAGAGCCCCACGAAGTGGAATCCCTTGGAAAAGATCTGGCCAAGGTTTTTTCCTGGATCAGTCAACTAGAGACATTGTGCGTTCGGGGTATGCCCGATGCAACGCCCCTCATTATGTCATTGCGGGAAGATCGTGTGACGGACGGAGATCAATCGACTTTGATTTTAAGCAACGCTCCATCTGCCAAAGATTTGTTTTTCACTGTGCCTAAGGTGCTTCAGTCATGACCCAATTGATTCAATTGTCCCTTGCCCAAGCTTTAATGGGCCTGAAAAGCAAGACATTTTCTGCCCGTGAATTGACCCAAAGTTACCTGGATCAAATAGAGCATACAAAGGCCCACAATGCCTACATCACCGTTACACCAGAGCGCGCCTTGGCTGACGCAGCCCGCAGCGATGAAAAATGGGCCAATGGGTCAGCAGGCGCCCTAGAGGGCATTCCCATTGGTGTAAAGGACGCTTATTGCACAAAGGATATTCTGACTACGGCTGCATCCAAAATGCTGCATAACTTTGTCCCACCTTATGAATCCACAGTGACAGAAAAAGTCTTTTCTGCTGGTGCGGTCTTACTGGGCAAAACGAATTTGGATGAATTTTGCATGGGATCAACCACAACACCGGTGCATACCGGTCCAACCCATAACCCATGGGACACATCCTGCACAGCGGGGGGATCATCTGGGGGATCTGCCGCAGCAGTGGCCAACGGATCTGCCTTGATATCCTTGGGAACGGACACGGGGGGCTCTGTGCGTCAGCCTGCTGCTTTTTGTGGTGTGGTGGGGGTTAAACCCAGTTATGGGCGCTGCTCTCGATGGGGGGTTGTGGCTTATGCATCCTCTTTGGATACACCTGGGCCCTTGGCCCGCACCGTGGAGGATTCAGCCTTGCTGTTGAATGTCATGTCCGGACATGACGCCAAGGATGCCACATCTCTAAACGAACTTGTTCCAGATTTTACAGCCATGATTGGACAATCCATTGCAGGGAAAAAGGTGGGCATTCCAAAGGAATGGTATGACAATGCCCAATTGGACCCCGTCATGATGGATTTGTGGAAAAAGGGCCAAGCCTTGTTTCAAGAAGCAGGGTGCGACATCGTTTATGTGTCTTTGCCCTACAGCGATTATGCATTGCCTTGTTACTATATTTTGGCTTGTGCCGAAGCTGCATCCAATTTGCAGCGGTACGATGGCGTAAAATACGGATTTCGTGCGGAAAACATCGATTCCTTAGAGGATATGTATTTCCAGACACGGGGCCAAGGATTTGGGCCAGAGGTCAAACGACGCATTCTTATCGGAACTTATGTCCTGTCCCATGGCTATTACGAGGCCTATTACGGCAAGGCTCAGAAAGTGCGCCATATGATTCAACATGATTTTAGGCAAGTATTTCAACAGGTGGATGTTGTCTTGACACCAACCACCCCTACACCGGCCTTTTCCCTTGCAGCCTCGGCAGAGGATCCCGTTGCCATGTATTGGAACGATGTATTGACCGTGCCCGTTAATGTTGGGAATGTCACAGCCATTTCTGTTCCTGCAGGTATTTCTGATCAGGGGTTGCCTTTGGGCTTGCAGCTCATCGCACCAACCTTGGCCGAAGATCGCTTGTTCCAATTCGGCCACGTCATAGAGCAATGCACAACCATGCCCAGTTTGCCTTTTTCTCTCTCTGTAACACAGGAATAATGCCATGTCATCCTCTATAGAATGTTCCACCATGGGGGCCTTTGAAACCGTCATTGGTCTGGAAATTCATGCTCAAATTGTATCAGAGTCTAAGCTTTTTTCGAGAGCACCCACCCAAGTTTTTGGCAAAGAGCCCAATACATGTGTTTCTTTTTTAGACATAGCCATGCCCGGTATGCTGCCCACCTTAAACAAAACCTGCGTAGACCAAGCCATGCGTCTGGGCCTGGCCATTGGTGGGACCATTCGGCTGGTTTCCATTATGGACCGCAAGCATTACTTTTACCCAGACAGTCCAGCTGGCTATCAAATTTCCCAATACCTTTCACCCGTGGTCGAAGATGGCACCATTGACATTCAATGTGGGGATAAAACCCGGAAAACCATTCGCATTCAGCGCATTCACATCGAGCAGGATGCTGGAAAAAGCATGCACGATCAGGATCCCCAAAAATCTTATGTGGACTTTAATCGGGCCGGCGTTGGGTTGATGGAAATTGTTTCTCATCCTGATTTATCCAGCCCCGAAGAAGTCATTGACTATGTCAAAAGATTGCGCTGCTTGATGCGGTATTTGGGTGTATGTCATGGGGATATGGAAAAGGGTCAACTGCGGGTAGATGCCAATGTATCCGTTCGAAAACCCGGGGAACCTTTGGGTACGCGAGTGGAATTGAAAAACATGAACTCCCTGAGGTATTTGCAAAGCGCATTGTTTTATGAAATTGATCGACAGATTGAGGCCATCCAAAATGGAGGAACCATTGCCCAAGAAACCAGAACTTATGACATTGTATCGGGAAAAACACGACCTATGCGGGTAAAGGAAATCGATTACGATTATTTCTATTTTCCAGATCCAGATTTGCTGCCCGTTGTGGTTTCCCAAGAGCATGTAGAAGCTTTGGCAGGGGCATTGCCCGAAACCCCTTGGGCCAAGCACACCCGCTTTGTCCAAATTTATGGATTGTCCGAATACGACGCAGATCTTTTGGTAGAAGACATGGATGTGGCTGGTTTTTTTGAACAAGTCGTATCCTTTTTGTCCGACACATCCCGATCCAAACTGGCGGCCAACTGGATTTTAGGGGAATTTTTTGCATCCTTGAATCGTACCCACACAACCTTTGCACAATCCCTCATTACCCCAGAAAACTTGGCGCAATTGGTCCAAGCTGTGGCCAATAAGCAACTGTCCAACTTGCTGGCCAAAGAGGTCTTTGGCATTATGTTCGAAACGGGCCAAGCACCAGAGCTTATCATGGAGCAGCGTGGCCTGGTCCAAGTATCGGATCAAGAGCAGGTTCAAACATGGATTTGTGCGGTTTTGCATCGAGAAAAAGAAAATGTGGCGGCCTATTTGTCTGGAAAAGATAAATTGCTGGCCTTTTTCGTGGGTCAAGTCATGAAGGAATCCCGGGGTAAGGCCAACCCTCAATTCATTCAAGAGTTGTTGGCCGCATCCCTGTCTGATTTGGGGAAATCTCACCAATAGGTGATTAATCCATCCAACCATAGGCGGACCTTCTGAATAAGGAGGTCTTTTGGCTGGGTAGGTCAATCCAAAGCAACTTGATGAAAATGGGAGAAGAAGAGAAAATTTCCATTTGTGTGAAGGTGTAGGTGCCATGGCAATGGAGGTAGAAATATATTGATGCACCCTAACTTTTAATATACAGTGCAGTTGGCAGTGCAATTTTACACTGTATATTAATAACAATAAATTATCAATGCAATTGTGCAATTAGAATCAAAAACAATAAAATGGAGTTTAATCGTATGAATAAATTTATGATTGGTAAGAGATTTTTTGCTGCATTGGCCATAAGTGCGGCATTCAATGTTCAACCCACTTGTGCTGTTGAAACCACCTTGATCAATAATCCTAAGTCCTTTCAGCGTATAGAAGAGGAATTTAATGAAAAATTTTACTCCCCCTTCCATGGTCCAAAAGGTTATGCCCCTAAAACCAAGTATTTAACTCTATACTATGGAATGGGGGAAGAAGACGGTTTTATGAATTTTATAAAGACAGGTGGCACCATGGAAATCGAAAAAAAATTTTTACATCAAATCGATGATGCCATTGGTGGCCTGGAACCATTGGGTGTGGATCTTTCTGACTACATCGCTGAAAATCCAAAAAAAACAATCCCAATAGAGGAACTGCGCTCTGACGATATTGTCATGGGACAGAGGTATGCAGAGGCCATTAAAATGTCAGGTTGTGTCGTTGATGAGATATTGCGCCTTACTGAACTGAAAGATAGGTGGACAAAAGAATGTGAAATGGCAAGACAGAGAAAGCTTTCAGAAGATCCCAAAGTAATGAAGCTCTTTACCAATGATTAATTGAACCTATAATAATGGATATTTATGACCTAGGTTGCAACAATTCAATAAATGAACAATTTCCTGAAATCCCGTAAAAAAGAGGGGGCAGGGTAGGGTAGGGAGGATGCAATGAGGTGGGTTGGTTGTGGCAGATGGGTCCAAGATTCCCAACCTTCCCCACCTTCCCAACCATGGGTCTGAAGAGAGCCCACCAATCAACGCCCTGCTCTATCATCCCAATCTTATGAATCCCCCTGTGTGCAATCATTTGCATAAAAATTTGCATAAAACTTTTAAGAGGCAGCAATGACAAATAAGACCATAAGAGAGTACGTGACCTTGGTGGACGAAAAAGGAAATCCAGTGGGCTGTGAGGAAAAAATCTCTGTTCATGAGAAAGGTTTGCTCCATTCTGCTTTTTCCATTGTGCTGACGAATGCTTGGGAAAAGGATGTGGAAGCCATTCCAAAATCCCTTGTTCCCAGTAGGATCCTTTTGCAAAAACGCCAGATTGACAAGTACCACAGCGGTGGGCTGTGGAGCAACGCCTGTTGCGGTCACCCTAAGCCTGGCGAGAATATTTTGGATGCAGCCCATAGGCGATTGTTTGAAGAGCTGGGTATTGCTGTCGCCTTGCAACCTGCTGGTACAACCACATACCGTTTGGATGTAGGCAGAGGGCTGATAGAGCATGAATGGAATTCTATATTCATAGGACAGCTGTCGGAAAAAATCCCCCTATTTCCCAATGAATCAGAAATATCCCATCTGAAATGGGTGGACTATTCCTGGCTGAAAACGGATTTGGTCCAAAATCCCAAGGAATACAGCGCGTGGCTGCCTTGGATTGTGTCCGCCTAAACCATTGCGCACCCTGCTTTCCATCGCAATAGAAACCATGGGTGGCCAGGGATTTTTATCACAGGGTCAACTGCCAACAGCTGGCAATGGGGCAACAGTTGGCCATAACCAATGGTTGAACGGCTGCAAAAAAGAAGGTGGTGTAATGCTGAAAAGGCTGGGTTTTAAACAAATTTTTCAGAGTAATACTGAATTGTTTCACAGTGGCACTGTTGCAGAACTGTCTTTGCAAAACCAAGAAAACTCCAACACCATCCCATCATCTGCCAGCACGGTATTGGCAATACTGTACCCACCATTGTGTGGGCCATTGAAATGTTCATTTGCCCCCCCTTACCACAGCACCGATGAATGCTTGCCTGGGCATCGTGAAATCTTGCCACCGATTGCCCCGACCATCTGAAGCCATTGATATTCATTAATTTTTACGATACATTGCAATCAGGGCAAACAAAAATATAGGAGATTTGTATTTGAAAAAGTTAATTTAAATTAATTTAAAGGGGGGGAATGGTAATATGAAAAATAAACTATCAATTTTTGCTGTGTTTACAATAAGCGCAATGACAATGCCCGCCATTAGACCCGTTTGCGCCATGGAAAAGTCCGAAGCTATCCACGATGGTGATTGTGCCAGGGTGTACGGGAAGAAAAAGCTGCTAATCATACAAAAATATGCCAATGAGGCCTATTTAAAAATAGAAAAAATAAAAAATAACAATAATTCTGTATCACACGGTGTATCGGAAAATTCCGAACAGGATTTCTCAACCAGAGCAGTTCCCTTAAAGGAACTTTTAGAAGACGTTAAAAATACGATGGCAACCATGTCGAAACTGGACAATGAGCTGTCCCAATGGATTGGGTACAACAAAGTTTATCAAGGTGTAGAGGGTGCCTCGGAAGAGGCTCTGGATATTTTCTACAAAAAATGTCGAGAAGAGTATGGGCTAGATGTCAGGGAAATGCATGAAAAAATCAACAACGAAAGATCCCGCCTCATTACTTTGCAAGGTGATTTGAAGGATGCTCTTAACAAGAGAGAATTCTGACCACCCATGCTGCCAGTTCAGCAGTTGACTGTGGATAGAGGTCCGTAACCAATCCGTACAAGTGGGGGCAGGGCAACCCCCAACCCCCCACCTTTCCAGGCAATGCAGCAGAACCATTTTTCTATGGTCATACAGGAACCATCCATAATAAGCCCCATACACCCCTTCATCTATTCTGATGTCCTTACACCCTCATGAATGCGCATCCTTCATGAGGGCCCTAGATCATAACATCCCAAGCCATGAGCTTGCAGCCTAGGCCTTGATTGGCCAGACTTTGTTAACTTTATTCACATCCCACAGTGGTCGAACCCATTGCAAAGAAGGGTCTAGCCTTTAACCCATTACAGCAAAGAGTATGGATCGCGATCGATTTCAACGACAACCCCTGGGGGCAAGGGGTGGGCATAAATCCAGCCCCTGATAAAAGCATACACTGGTGCGCTGGGTTTGGATTTAATCAAAAAACGCCATCGATATCGGCCGCGCAAGGGACTTAATGGGGATGGTGCTGGACCAAAAACCTGGATATCTCCATGCTTGGGGCATTTCTTTTGCAACTGCATAGCGATTTCTTGCACAGACCATTCCTGGACATGGGACAGGATGATGGCTGTAAAGCGGGCAATGGGTGGACAATCTTGGGCCTGACGCATGGCGATTTCCTGACCCACAAAAGTATCCCAATCGTAAGACAGAACCTGGTGAAATAAGGGATAATCCGGCTGCATGGTTTGTAAAAAAACTTGCCCTGGTCGATTCTCTCGACCTGCACGGCCCGCCACCTGATACAGCAATTGAAACAGGCGTTCACTGGCCCGAAAATCCATATCAGCCAGAGAAAAGTCCGTGTCAACAATGCCAATGCATGTTAAATAGGGAAAGTGATACCCCTTGGCAATCAACTGCGTCCCAATCAAAATATCTATTTCTCGATTCGTAATCTGATCCAAAACCATTTTCATATGGCTGGCCGAAGTCACATGATCGCTGCTTAACAACACCGTGCGCGCTGATGGGAATACTCCAATGATTTCTTTGGCAATGCGTTCAATACCAGGACCCATTAAAAGAAGCCCCTGATCGTCGCCACATCCTGGACATTGGGGCGGTACCGGTATGTTGTATCCGCAATAATGGCATAGCAATTGGGGTGGCTTTTCGTGAACCGTCAGCCATGCGCTGCAATGATTGCAGGCAGCCCTGTACCCACAGCGGTAACACATCCACAGACAGGCATACCCCCGGCGATTTAAAAAAACCAAACTTTGCTCCCCCTTATCCAAGGTTTCTTGAATGGACTTTCGCAAAGCCGGACTGATCCATGCATTTTCTTTGGGTGGGTGAGGTCGCATGTCAATACATGAAAATGTGGGCAGTTGAGCTGCGCCATAGCGATGATGCATGCGCACATGACCATATCGATTTTGCAGCACATTCCAACGCGTTTCAATGGATGGTGTAGCCGAAGCCAGAATCACGGGAACGCCCTCTTTTCTTCCGCGTAAAACAGCCATATCTCTGCCGTGGTAATGCACACTGTCCGTTTGTTTATAGGCTGCCTCGTGTTCTTCATCCACCACCATCAGTCCCAACTTGGCATAGGGCAAACATAGGGCAGATCTGGCCCCAATGATCAAGGGTGTCTTCCCTAGAATAATGGATTCCAGACCTTCTTGCCGCAATCGGGGAGACATGGCCGAGTGCCAGAGGGTTACGGGAACGTCAAAATACTTTTCCACACGCTGACACCAGGGATAACTGAGCATAATTTCAGGCAACAGAACCAGCACTTGTTCTCCTCGTGCCCAGATGGATTCGCATAAAGCCAACAACACCTCTGTTTTGCCAGATCCTGTTATGCCTTCCAGTACTATGGTTTGAAAATCTCGCAATTTTTCACGGATGTCTTCCAGTGATTTTTCTTGCAATGGGCTAAGGACCAAGGGGGCTTTTTTGATCCCATCTGGGGTGTTTGGATTGTAGGAAATGGCCTTGTGCAAAGGGACCAGCGAATGGGCCAGGGAAGAGGCGGGGGAGGAGATGGAGGAAGGGGGCAGGGAAGGGAAAGCAGATAGAGAAACAAGTGGTGGGGATGCAAGGGGCGGGGCCAGAGCACCTGAACGCACCAAGGATCGTGCTGCAACCAAAGAGATTCCCTGATGACTGGACCATTGACGTAGGGTTCCAACATAGTGTGGATCCAGAACGGCCGTCACGATCTTCTTGGTTTCAGGGGCGTGGGCTAGATCTAGGGCGATGGAATGGGATTTTTTTACAGCTTCCAGCAACCCCATCTCATCGTATTTTATGGCAGGTGGAAGGACCATTTTAATGATCAGTCCCAAAGGGCAAAGGATGTACCGAGCCATGGCATCGATGAATTGCATCAGCTGTGGGGATAATTTTAAAAATGGGTGAACGGATGCGATGGTTTTCATGGCACCAGGGCAGGGAAGCCCATCCTTCCAAACGATTCCCCACATGATGCGTGAGCCAAAGGATACCTGGACCACCGTGCCAATATGGATTGTCTTCGGGGCCAAATAGGTAAAATCTTGCCATAATGGTATGGGTAAAGCCACATGAACGGGGCGCATAGATGTCCTAGAGATGGGGTGAATGGCTGTAAGACCAGGATGGTAGATTGTAGAAACAATTAGGTTGCAAGAAATGATTGCGGTGGATATTGGCCATTAGCGCATGGGTATGTCAAGATCAGACATGGTGGTAAAATTTTTCAAATTTGCAGAGTGCCGAAGGGCTATTCTTCAAATGCTTGAAATATGGCAGGCGGCTGTGCAATTGGTCTGCCTAAAATTTTCTGAATGAGTGCCCTATAGATTGTATTATGGTTTTGTACCATTGTATGGGCTTGTACCATTTGTGCAAAAGCAATAGGGACATTGTATCGGAATGCACACCTTTTTTCCAATCTGTCATTTTTTTGAATTGTTCACGAAAAATTAGAATAATGGGAAATAAAATAAAAAAAGAATAACCCAAAAATAGTGCACCAAAATGATTAATCGATTTTTCATTACACTGATTTGCGCCCTAGGCATTGCCTCCATTTCAAACCCTACCATTGCAGACAACTCTGATTCAGGTCGGTCTTCTTCTGGTCAATGCAGTAAATGTCAGGATGCCATGAACAACGGGCCGAAAATGCCAGAGAATAAGTGGGGAAGGGCGAGTTAGTTGTCTGTTTAGGCCAATTCTCGAAAGTTGGCTTACGAGGCTGGAAAAGAGATGGCGCCGATGCATCATCTCTGCTTGTTTATCCCCATATTTTACCCCAGAGATCATGCCTGGAGAGATTAGAAGAGGTCAGATGTCATCTATTATGGACCAGACATTTATAGACCAGTGCTTCGCCAGTGCCTCCCCCGCCTATGTAGTATGGGGGAGATAGGAATGTAGAGGGGCGAAAATAGTAGAAGAAAAAAAATAGTTTTTATATGGAAATGGGGGGATGTGGGAGGGACATGAGAGGAGATGTGAAAAGGAATGGGGGCGCGCAACTTCTTATGTGATGAGTGGATTGGAAGTCTGGGCCATGTTTGGGCAGTGCTCTGGCTGGCTCTATAGAGGCAGATTGGCCAAGGAAGATTTGTCAAATCTACTTCTCTATCTCTGTGGTCAGTCTACGGTCAGTGCTCTCTATGGGCTGTCAATCTGGGATTAGATATGGGGCAATCTTGTTGATCAACCCTGGTGCGGTGGTCTATTTTTAGATTGGAACTAGATTGGAAGTTACCAAATTGCCAAATATCATATTGATGATATTGTTCTAAAAAACCTGGTGCCCGTGCTTTTATTAAAAGGCCTTGGGATTTTTCAGATTTTAGCGCATTTTGAACCAGAGAATTTTTTGTGCCGTGGACAGTTTGAGATATAGGTTCTTTGAATGTGGAATGCTTGGGTGCAACAAGATAATCTGGGTGCCACATGTTTTAGAGGTCTTTAGAGTTTGGGGGCAGGTGTTTAGGGGTGAATGGATGATGTCAGGCAGAAAAAAAGGGCAGCCAATGACAGTTTTTGAGATTTTTTTCCACGGGCCCACACCTTGCTCGATGGCATAATTAATATTATGGAAAATTTATATCGGTTCAAATTGGTTCAAATGGTCAAATTGCCTTAGATTTGGAGGTATCGCAGTTTTGGCAATATCCCAGAAACCAGCAATTCAAGACAATAAGGAAATTTTGGGATAAGGATAAGAGTTTGGTATAAGGCGATGATTTGGATTCGATGTGACCGGATCTAGCCATTCATTCTAGCTGAATCCAACCATTTGCTTATGCATGCAATTTTTTGCAATATTTGTCCCACCATCGGGCTGAATGACCCATCTGGCTGAATCCTTTCATTTTCTTACACTGCATTTGGCTAGATCTGCCCTCAACCAATGTACCATGGATTTTTCTTGGGCCATCTCTACCCCCAATTATCTCTAAATTTCAGATATGGAAATAATTGATTGATTTAATCTAGCCAGATTGAGCTAAATGGATCATTGCTGGATGATTCCCAGTTGGCGTTGGTACCCAAGAGGATGCAAATGGGCTAATCTAATGGCCCATAAGTTGAATGGTGCTGCCCTCGCCTTCCCTTTTTGCAATCTCCACAGATTGACTTTCTTACCACACCCCTCGCACCGCATACTGTGCCATGCATGCTCTTGATTCCCCCAATAGGATTGCGCTGCCCTTTGTTAGGCCATTGACTCCCAGTGGCGCAAATAAAATGAGGCCTAAATGGGTCAATATATGGCAACTTGTAAAAAAAACTTATAGAAAAAAATCCAGGACAAATCCATTCAATTTTTTGCCAATCTGTTTTTTCAGTCCTGCACCAGTCATCCAGCTTTGCTGCACTTGTCATGCCATTTTGGCTTATGCCTATCCGTAAAAACCACCAGCAATAAGGGTCAAAAAGCTAGAAAGCCCCCCCTTCCCTATTTTTTGATAGGGTTTGACAAACGGCGTTTATTGGTGCTCCAATTATTTCAAGACAGATATGGATGCTGGATAAGTGAAAAAAATCAGATGAACCAGATTAACAATAAAATGAAGCAATATAACGTGCTCTAGGCGCTGAGTTCTATCGTATGCCTATCCGTAAAAACCACCAGCAATAAGGGTCAAAAAACCATAAGCAATTCCCCCTTTCACAGCATGATCAATGCCAAAAAAAACAGAAGAAAGAGCGATATGGGAAAAATAATAATGCCATTTTGTCGGAATTTGAGCCTTTATTTGTGTTTGCAAAAAACCACGGAAAAACACTTCTTCTGGGAAGCATACAAAAAACAGATTGTTTAGGCCCCAAATGCCTGTGATGCCGGGCCACTTGACATCCCATTGGATGTATCCCAAAGCCAGGCTGAGTACGCTGATCACCCCAACGCACATTAGAGAAGTCGCCAAAAAACCTTTAAATTTTTTAGGATTCTCGAAATTTTGCGGCTTTTTTTTCAGACTGAACTGCCGCGCTGGATCCTACGGCACACATCCACAAAATCGTGGCTGCAAAAGTTCTATCAAAATTAAACCACATGTGATAGGGTGCAGAATATTCAGATAAAGAGAAGGGCTGGACTGCTAGAAAATTATAGAACCCCGGTATTTTATGGTGCAAAATGCCCTCAAAAACAACAACGATGGTAAGAAAAGAAATCCCCGCAATCCATTTGGGGCTGAAAAAACCGTGATTTGCATCCTGGGTATTCCCTTCCTGAAAACGAATCAAGCCCCAAGTATAATTTCGCCATTGTGTTTGGCTCTCTGAATGGGCTGGTTTCTGAATCGGTGAATGGACCGCCCATGCTCCAGATTCTCCAAGATATACTTGGGTAAGTGCCTGACCTGATATCCCCTCCTCTGACTGAGTAGTCCTTATCCCAGATTCGCCTGGTGATTCATGCATCAACGCATTGGCTGGCGTCAAAAAAAGAGCCATTCCAAAAACTTTTAGAAAAGGATGCTTTGAAATACAGGATGCTGGGGCCCAAAATGCCGATTAGAGCAAAAACACCCTTGTAATCATAGAGGTGTTGGAGACCGCCTAGAATGGCACAGAGCCCCACTAGACCAACGACTGTTTTCTTTTTGGCACCAAAAATACCGCCCATGATGGTGGTGCTCATGAAGAAAATCACCAAATAATGGGATGAAACAAGAGTTACAAATTTTTTCAATGTTTTTAATGCAATGGGGTCAATGAAGATTTTTGCTGCAATGGGCACCAATCAATGTTTTGGCCATTTTTTCCAATCGCACATCCGATATTCCCATCCGGCCACTTGCCTATAGGGCTCGAGCCTCATTAGCAGGCGTAATAACAGGCACCGTATGGTCTTGATCTGGAGATGAAAAGCGCACATCAACATGCATTCTTAAAAGCCCTTGAATTCTCTTCGAGTCCTCTGGGGATAACTTTAAGCGCACCTCAACGATACGCAAATCTTGGGAACCTTTAGGATCAGGATCTCGAATGGTATTGGAACGCACGATGCTGGCCTTGTACTTTACAAAACCTATAATGGGCGGGGATTGATTAGAGAGATAAATTTCCGCTTTTTGCCCTATGAAAATCTTTGAAATGTCTGTTTCGTGAACCTCTGCAACAATTTCCATTTGATCCAGATTGGCCATGACTAAAATGCCATCTTCCTCCCTCACCCGCTCTCCTGCCTTGCCATTTACAATTAAGACATCCCCATTTATTGGGGCTCGAACTTGGGATTGGGTCAAGGCAATTTCGCACATATTTAATTTTTGCTCTGCAATATTCACAAGAATGCCCATTTTTTCAACATCAATGGCAGCATCTACAAGATCTCTATCAATCTTCTCGAGCTCTTGTTGGGATACAGAATGGGCAGAGACCAGCTTTTGATTGCGCTCCCATTGTTTTTTAATGGCTTTGAGCTTATTTTGAGAGGTCCTTACATTTTGCTTGGATAAACTCAAATCCTCTCGTGCAATATTTCGCTCGATTTCTTTCACAGGGTAGTTGCTCAATACGGCAATGACCTGTCCTTTGTGAATGCGATCTCCATCCTTAACGCAGATTTCTTGTATCACACTGGATCCGGCCTGGTGATCTGGGTACACACACACCAATCCCGAAGAGGCCTCCACATAGGCACGAGCACCCACACCTTGTAGGGTGCCAGATGTATTGACATTGCCTATTGTTCCGGCAGAACCCGTGTTTCCAGGAATGTTGGATGTTGGATGTTCTGGTGAATTTTCAACAGAAGGGGCCATGGGAACTTCCGGACTCTTTTCCTGGGAAGAAGAACTTTGATCCGGTTTTTTTAGACTTTTTTCATGGTCTAATTGGCCCCCAGATGCGCCACCTGAAAGGATAAGGCCTTTGGCCCCCCTCTTGGAAGACCCACTTTTATTGGATGAACTTTTGGCTGATTTTCCAGAATCTCTGTTTTGATCAACCTTGCCCTCTTTTTCAACAGAATCCTCTGGTAGAGCCGAAACCACAGGGGAGTGGATCATCAAAAACAACCCCCCGATGCTCAAAAATCGATTGTGTAAAATGGATTTTTTGAAATAAATCATTTAATCAGCCCCCCCAGTTCAATAAAAACTATCTAGAGATTCTTTCCTTTATTCTTGACTTTTTACGACTCAAGGTTCGCACATAGTACAATTTATTGCGACGCACCTTTCCGCGACGGGTACACTCGATCAAATCGATGACAGGGCTGTATAGAGGAAATACCCGCTCTAGGCCAAATCCACCCGTGACACGACGCACTGTAAAAGAGGACTGCAATCCAGCATTGCGACGCGCGATGCACAACCCTTCAAAACGCTGAATACGCTCTCTTTTGCCTTCCAAAATACGAACATAGACGATTAAATTGTCCCCTGGACCAAACACAGGAATAGGTTTTTTTCCTTCCCGCAATCTTTCGATTTCTCGATTATTAAAATCTAGCAAGCAACCCATGGTTTTTTTTTCTAAGCACAATATGCGTATTTATACCACGTTATGACCCTCATGGGTAGACCGCCACAAACCTTTCTCTTTTTTGCAAAAGTATGGCAATATTGCGTCTCTTACCATCGGTGGGTATACTAACCCTATATTTAAAGTCCATATGGGCATTTATCGCAACCACCACGTCCTCTAAAATATACAGAGCGATTGTGGCCTTTTCTATATCTTTCACCCGTGGGAGATACATATTTTTGCTCGAAAAATGCATCATCTGGCTGCGCCCTGACCAAGGAATGTATATTTATGATGGGAAAGTTTCTCCTTATTGACAGCTACTTAAACGAAACCCGCATAGCCATCGTCAAAGATTCTGTACTAGAGGATTTTGACGACGAGCTGCCCAACAGCAAGTTGAAAAAAGGCAATGTGTATATTGGGCGAATTATGCGCATTGAACCTTCCTTACAAGCCGCCTTTGTTGATTTTGGTTTTGAAAAACATGGATTTCTGGCTTTTTCCGAAATTCGCCCTCATGATAATGGAAATTCCCGCCATAATGGGGAAAAACCACTGGAAATTGATGTTACCCAATCCAATTCAGATGCCTCACCCATTCCAACAGCAGAGCCCCCCATAGCCATAGAATTGAATGGAGGCGAGGATGAGGAAAGGCCCCAACGCCCCCTAGCACCTGGTTGCAAAATCCATGATCTGATCAAACGCCAACAACTCATTATGGTTCAAGTCATCAAGGATGAGCGTGGAAGCAAGGGCGCCGCACTGACAACCTATATCTCTTTGCCAGGCCGGTATGGTTTTTTACTGCCCAATACCCCCAAGGCCAGTGGCATTTCCAAAAAAATATCAGATGCCTCTGAACGCGATGCCCTAAAGGTCATTTTAGGCGCCCTAGAGGTTCCAGATGGCATGAGCCTGATACTGAGGTCGGCATCTATGGGTCGAAAAAAGAGCGAAATCAAACGAGATTATGATTTTTTGATGAAAACATGGGGCAATATTTCCGCCCATGCCCCAGAATCCGTTGGTTTGGTTTATGCCGAGCAAGATTTGCTCATCCGATCTTTGCGGGATTTGTTTGCTAGCGATATCCAAGAGGTCATCATCCAAGGCGAAGATTCTTTTAAACGTGCAAAATCTTACATTCGGACTGTTTTTCCCAGTCATGCTAAAAAAATAGTACTGCATTCGGACGCCATTGGATTGTTTCAAAAGTTCAAAATAGAGTCACAGATTGAGGCTATTTATGACCATACTGTTACCCTGCCATCTGGTGGATCCATTGTCCTGAATCCAACCGAAGCCCTGGTATCCATCGATGTCAATTCCTCTAAATCCACCCAAGAACGCAGCATCGAAGATACGGCTTTGAAAACCAATCTAGAGGCCACTGTTGCCATTGCTCGAAATTTAAAGTTGCGGGATTTGGCTGGATTGATCGTCATTGATTTTATTGACTTGCATCCCAGCAAACGACCTTTGGTGGAAAAGGCCCTCAAAGATGCCCTAGCCATGGATAGAGCCCGATTGAAAATTGGGAAAATCAGCGAATTCGGTCTTCTGGAAATGTCCCGCCAACGCTTGCGCCAGAGTCTGATGGAAACAAATACCCACCTTTGCCCAACATGTCTTGGTTCAGGCCGCCTCTTGTCTCTGCCCATGCAATCCATGAGAGCCCTGCGTGCCATAGAGCGCATGGCGTCTGTTTCTGGGTCGGATAAGCTGATCAGTGCACGCGGGTCATCAGAAGTCATTCTGTGCCTGCTTAATGAGCATCGTAAATTTTTGTGCGATATCGAGAAAAAATACAACAAGACCATCTATATTGTGGCAGATTCCAGTTGTCCATCTGGGTCATTCGAGATCACCAGCCCAGTTGTCTTGGAAGATACCGCCGCAAAAGAAGTTTTTGTTGCGCCCAAAAAACGCCGCCGAAATCGAGGCAAACCCACAAACTTAGGTAATGAGAAGGTGGGCACCCAGGGCGGGCACATTGCTGCACCAAAAGAAGAAAAAGTATCGGAAAAAAATCCCGCCAAATTCCCCACAGCGCCTACATCTCCTGGCCCCAGTTCTGGATCAACGGTTCTCTTGCCTTCTGCACCACAAAAACACCGTTTACCCAATCCTGAAAACAACAACAATGCTAAGGGCCCAAGCAATGGGACCTCCAAGAATCAAAAAACAGCTGACCAAATCAATGGAAAAGACAATCAAAGCCATGAGAGCAGCGGCATTTCCATGTTACCTTTGCCCCAAAATGCCCCTAGAGTCACCCAAAAGACCTTACAGGGCATTTCAGAAACTGATGAAAAAATCGACAGCAATGGCATCATTCCTTGGGCACCCCATCATCCAGGCATGACCCCTGCCCCCCACAGCAACACATCCCCTGCCCTCCGGGTCAATGGTAAGGCATCTTCCAAAAAAGGTCTTAACGGGGGAAAAACAATGCATGCACTGGTTTTAACAACCGCTGCCTCGGCCGATGAGAATGGCCATGTCAAGCACAGTAAAAGTGGTACTGGTGATAAAGACGCAAACCCCAACGACCATACCGGCACCCATGGCAATAAAATCAACCATGGGGGCAAAGGCAGCGCCAGTACCAAAGGGGCCAATGCCATAGAAAACATGGGTAAATCAAGGACCCAAAAGGTAGGAAGAGGGGGTGATCAAAAAAGAGTGGCCATGGCCCCCCTGCCTGAAATTGTATCCAGAAAAACACGGGTCTCGTTAGAATCCTCTGATGACCTTTTGCTTGGCAATCCATCAGAGGGATCGTCTAGGGAATCGAAAAAGGCGCCATCAAATTTGACTAAGCCTGCCTCTAATTCATCAAAAAAGTCACCAAAAAGCCAAACGATAAACCCATCTCCATCCCTAGATCTCAATGCATCCCCATTGCAAAAAAATAATGGCTCAAATAATGGCCTTTCTAAAAGTTCTAAAAACGCCGATGTTCAAGTGCCTAAAGGAAATACAGTGATGGCCATAGGTGGTCCCAATGCATCAGATGGCACTCTGGCTAAAAAAGAATCCAGACGGGCTCGATTGCGCAAAAAGCACAACGTCCGAGATGCTCGAATTCAAGATGCCCTTATCAACCCAGCGTCATCGGTGTTGTTGCTTGCATCTTCTGACACCCCAGAAGTGTTGCCCCCTGCCCTTGGATCTTTTGCTGGGACTGATCATGGAGTCCTCCTTGGCACCAAGGCACCCAAAGCCATTGCTGCAACGGTCCCAATGGCAACGGCTGCTGGTTGTTCGGACAAATCTGAAAAAGATGGCACAAGATACGAGTCTGGTGATAAGCTCATCCTTGATTCGAAATCTCAAGGGAAAAAGAAAGCCAATGGCGATGTCCCAGAAAACCTTCCAAAGAGCCCTTTAAAACCATGGGCGTCTGGGTCAAAGAAAAAATCATTGAATCCTTCTCTTCGAGATGTGCAAGAACCATCTTCATCCGAAGGCATTGTTCTGGCGCCAACCCATTCCATATCCAATAATGGGTCCAAGGGCGGCAAGCATGGTCAGTCGAAATCAGGTTTTCAGCCCCAATCAATGCCCCCCTCTATTACCGTCCATGGGGGCCAGTTGCCAAACAGCGCCGCCATTAAAAATGCCAGAGAGGCAGCTGAGGCCAAGGGTCATATCCCCGATAAGGGCCGTGATTGCGTGAAGGGATCTTTTGAGGGATCTCAGGGGGCCCATGATGAAAAACTTTCTAAAGCAGGAATCGTTTTATTGCCCCCACACGCATCAGCCAAACATTCCAAATCGTAAAAAGATGGGTGTGGTAAAATCATACGGATGAAATCCCATCATTTGGCATGCATCACCCCATTTGCCATAAAATTGGCCCAAGCTTGCAAGTCAGGGAACAAAATGCTGAGAAAGACAACGGCTGTTTGTTTTAGGCTCCCAAGCTTGGTCTAGCCCTGGTCTGGTTCATAAATGGGGCAACTGCATGGCTGTCACAGGGCATCATGGATGGGGGGGCATCATTCGTCATGGGCCGCTCCCTGGCGTGGCAGCATTGCACCACAAAAAGAAATCCCTATAAAAGGATTGTGTTGGAAAAAACTTCTTGGGCTAAAAATTTTTTACACAAATCTTGGAATTTCCCCTTATCTCTTTATCTTTTTCTGCACGTTTGGTATTCTGAAATCAGAGTGTTTGGGCAAAATACCGGTTGACCTGGTCAGGTTTGAAAAAAAGCAGCCAAAATCGGACCATTTTGGGTCAGACACTCTCTTCATCTGTTTTCAACTGGTAAAATTTATGCACGTGGCGCTGGCACGCAAATACAGACCGTATTTATTTTGCGATGTCGTCGGACAAGACATGTTCATCCGTATTTTACGCAATGCTCTAGCCCAAGGTCGCCTAGGCAACGGATTGCTTTTAACGGGCATTCGAGGGGTTGGAAAAACAACCATTGCGCGATTGGTGGCCAAAGCTCTGTGCTGCACCCAACGCAATGAAGACCAAGAGCCCTGCAATGTGTGCGAATCGTGCCTGGCATTAATCCAGGACAAACATGTGGATATTCTTGAAATGGATGCGGCCAGCCACACTGGCGTAGATGACATTCGTCAGATTTTGGAAAGCTGTCAGTATAGGCCCCTTTTAGGGCAATACAAAGTATACATCATTGACGAAGTGCATATGCTGTCCAAAAGCGCCTTTAACGCCCTGTTAAAAACCCTTGAAGAACCCCCAGCCCATGTGAAGTTTATTTTTGCCACTACAGATGTGGCCAAAGTACCACCAACCATCGTATCTCGGTGCCAACAGCTGTCCTTAAATCGTGTTAAAAATGCTGTTTTGGTGGCCTATTTAGGGAAAATAGCAGAAAAAGAGGGTTTTTCCCTTCATCCAGATGCCTTGTCCCTTTTAGCGCGTTCCAGTGAAGGAGGGGTGCGGGATGCCTTGTCCTTGTTAGAGCGCGTACTGGTTGTTTCTCGTGCAGGTCAGGCCGTTGCCCTAGAGGATGTTCTGGATATTTTAGGATTACCGCGTACAGAGCATTTGCAAGCCATTTTAACGGGTCTAGAACAAGCCCATGTGCCCATGGTTTTATCAGAAATCGCCACTTTGTATCACCAAGGTGTAGAGCCATGCACCATTTTAACCCAACTGATGGCCCTGATTCATGAAAAAACAATGGATCATTGGAAAAAATCCCCTGTTTTTGACAAGCATTCTCCCCTGGCTTCTCATGAGACTTTTGATGGGGCTTCATCCTCTGGGGTTGCCTCTGGCTCTGTGCCCTCCCCCGCCCTGCCCATTGATCGATACGATCAGTGGTGGCAATTGGGGCAAAAAGGTTTGACAGAACTCTCTGTCTCACCCTTTCCCTTGCTGGCACTAGAGATGTTGGCCTTGCGCATGGCTTATATGACTCGATTCCCGACCCCATCTCAGATTCTTTCCCTCATTGAGCCACTGCATGAAAAGCGCTCTGGGCACAATGCATCCCATGGGTCCAATGGTCCGTCCAATGCCCCCATGAGCAATCCATTACCCGTGTCATCAAGGAGCGCCCCTGTGCACAGCACGCGAGCTCAGAAACCTGATGGATCTACCCAGCTATCTCACACCAAAGCATCCCAAACCCATCAATCGCTGCAAAATCAACTTGGGAAAAATCAAGCTGCCGAACAACCCCACACTGAGTCAAACCAATCCCTGGGAAATCCTTTTCGAAATCTGGTGCAGGCTCAGGATGTCCTGAAAAAACCGACTTCTCCATCTGCTTCTCCAACGGGTGAGGCCATTGGTTCCCTGGACCATCTTTTGAGGGCCATGGAAGAGCACCGCGAGGGATTGCTTCATGCCCACATTCGACAAAATGTCTCCTGGATTGGCAAAGACGAAGGTGCCTTGGTGTTGCATTGGGATACCTCGCGCGGGGTCATGCCCGGTCCTTTTACGGCATCATTGGAAAAATTCATCCAAGGTTACACAAGATCTAAATGTCGTGTGATTTGGCACGATCAAGCACAAGGACTGTCTCAAAGGGCTCAAGAAGAGTACGATAAGGCACGTCGCCACCAGCTGGCCCAAGCACATCCTGATATGCGCCACACATTGCAGTCCTTTCCAGATGCCGTCATTGAAGAAGTTTCCCTAGTGTGATGTCCATGGATTGGCTAGAATGGATTGGGATTGGTTGGGGTTCGTGCCATAAAGGTTGGACGATGGACCTTCAAACTTGATTGCTTCCATACCTGTTGCCTGGGGATAAGGCTTATGGTGAAGTAGGGTGACCTTATGACCATGGGCTTATGGTGAAATAGGGCTCTAAATAGAGTTCTGTTTAGAGGGACTATTGGGGGGGGCAAAATGGTTTCAGAACGGTCAGGATAAAAAGTTGACCATGGCTGAGAAGGACTAAGAAGAACTGAGGGTGGCTAAAAAAAGGGTCACACCAATCCCATGAACACACAACAAGGAGACACGATCTATGGATTTTTCAAAATTGATGAAGCAGGCCCAAACCTTGCAAAAAGAAATGACTGCTGCCCAAAAACACATGGATTCTTTGACCATTCAGGGCTCTTCGGGGGGTGGCTTGGTGCGCATTTCTTTGACAGGAAAGGGGCACCTTACAAGCATTCACCTGGACCCTTCTTTGCCCAATGACGAGGTTTTAGAGGACCTAATCATGGCGGCCCATCAAGATGCCATGCGCCAATTGGAGAAAGCAAAATCAGACGCCATGGGACCTATGGGTGGCCTGGCCAATCAGATTCCAGGATTTTGAACCTAGGGGGGCTTGGGACAATCTATTCGCCTGGGGCAACCAGGATTTTAAGCCAGGGGAACATTCGTCCCAGGCAACCAGGTGGGGCAACAAGGTTTTTGACTCTAGGGTACTTGGGACAATGTTGATGGAACGCCCCTGGTCAAAGCTTTGGCAGCCTCAAGGGAGGGCACTGGATCTTGGGTGCCAGGGTGCGTCTTGGGTGCCAGGGTGCGTCTTGTGTCCAGCATCTGACCTTTGTCTTCATCCCCTTTTTGTTTCACCTTTTGCCCCCTTTGCCTGACCTTCATCCGTTCCCTACCCAACCTTCACGTGACCTCCATCTGATCTTCATTTGACCTTCATTCAGCCAGAATCCCCTCTCTGCCTCCCCCTCCCTTTACCCCGCCTTCATGTGGTTTTCATGGGGTCAGCATGGGGCCTTTATCTGGCCGTCGCATCTAGCCTTTATAGGGTGGGCCATTGCATAGGCTGGATTTTATTAATTTTACTCTAGGAGTAGATCACCACCACCCTGCCTTGA
>JBILXO010000008.1:0-55374 GCA_044378415.1 Holosporales bacterium | reverse complement strand
AGGTGAAATCAGCCCAGACTAAATTAGACAATCAAAATAAATTAACCAATACCCTTACGGGGATCAATGCAAATGCAAAGAGTGTGGCCAATACCATTGCCAATAAAGGCATGCCCATAACCGCAACCAGCTCCCTCACTTCTAAAACCAGTGCAAAGTCCAATAAATTGTTTGAATCCGGTGCCTTTACCAACGGTGCCCAAATTACCAACACCAACTCCTCAGAAACAGTGGGGTCCTTTGTACAGCAGGGTGGGGCATCCGCTGCTTCTACCAATGCCAGCAGCCAAGGATTGACAGGTGCCAACCTGATTAATGCTGCCAAGGCCCTGGTTGGTACAGATCCCTTGAAAGTAAAGGGTGCCATCAAGGCATCTACATCCGGGGCAATGCTGCTCAGTGATACCAGTACAAAGGGTGGGGCAAAAACATCATTCATTGGTACGTCAGGTTCCCTTGGCAACACAACGTCCTCCCAAAACCAGAGGACCGCTGGGGCCCAAGTTCAAACTGGTCCTGTTACAGGATCTACCTCTGGTATCAACTTTATTGGCAACAACGGTTCCAACAGCTGATGTATATCATTGGAATGATGGCCGTAATTTAGATACAGCCGTAAGCAACGACCCCACCCCTTTGTGTCATGCAGGGGTGGGTTTTTTATGTTGTAGGGTTTCGTGCATATGCCCCCCCCTATAGGCGCCATGTTCCCCATCTGCCAACCCCCAGTTTTACACCCCGCAGAGTCAGCATCACTGGGCACTACTCGGCATCACTCACCCCGGTTTTTTATGCCACTACCTCTCAGCACCGCTCTCCTCACTTAGCACCCCTCTGGTTTTACGGCCCGACCTACCTGTGATAAAACCACGTCGTGGGTACATTCTTTCGATTTTCCACCATCTTTTGACCTCATCAGCCCCGGCATTGCCCCTTCCGAAGCCCACGTCGTGGCTGCATGACCCCCTTACCCTCTTTACCGAAGTCAGCCTTGTTTTGATTCAAGAGCTCGCCATCAAGTCATGCTTCTTGTGTCTTTAAATCTATCCGGGTCTAGAATGCCCCCATGACCTTTTTCACATTGTAGGTATTTTTTCCAATATTTTATCTGTTTTCGACACTTCTTCATTATCCATGTTTCCACCTGTTGCCATATTTCTCCACACTGCCCCCACCTTGTTGCCCCTTTGTTAAAAGCGATTCTGTACAATGGGCATTATTGCTGTATCAAAAATAACCATGACCCCCGTTTTTTATAAAAATGCCCCTGATTTGCAAGGCCCCAGCCCGTCATGGCTTGTCAGGACAGAGGTCCTGCTGATTTTTATCTGTGCCCCAGTTTTGGCCAAAACCGTATCCAGGAAAACCCCCTATGGGCCTGCAGCCACGCGCCCATTAAAAATATCCAGAACAGCCCCAGGTAGAAGACCATCTAACCACACCACAGCCACAAATCCCGTAAGCGCTGTGGCAAATATCACCAGCAAAACAACGGGCAATACATCGGTTTCCATTGCTGGATCCGCATTTATTCCAGGGGCAGAGGTCAACGTCCTATCCAACAGCACCGTTGTTGGGGCCACCCAATCCATTGGTGATGTACTGGGTGGTGGCAATACGGCGTCGGTCAGTGGATTCAAGGGACAAGATCTGAAAACCGTGGGCAATATTTTGCAGAGTATGAATTCAGAACCAACCAGTGCGGTCAGCAATGTGCTGAATCAGACAACAGGTAATTTTGATTTTCAATTAAGCGGCGATGGAATCAGGGGGCAGGGGGGTTTGGCCAATCTAAATTTAAACAATGGGGCCACAGTCATGGGTGGCCAGACCACAACGGGTGTGGTCAGTGGATCCACCAGCACTGCTCATATTTCCAAATAACCATCTGCCAGTGCTGAGCACATCTTTAAATAAACCATCTGCCAGCCCTGAACACATCTCGAGTCATTACTTGGAATAAAATCCTGCAGTTTTTTGACTCCATAGCCCTTTGAGCGCCCCATTAAACTGGGCCTTTCAGAACCCCGGTCTTGTCAAGCCATTGTCCTCAGCGCCACTGTTGCCCACCTTTTTTGAACCTTGTTCGACATGCCACAGCTGCCCGTTGGTTGTTGGATTCATTTTGATGGATGGAACCTAATTTTTACCCAATTTTAATTAAAATAGGTTAGTAAAGAAAATTTTAGCAAATTATTAATAAATATTCAGTAAAATATAAATTATTGTGTGTTTTTAACTGGTACCAAAATGGAGGACATCATTTATATTGGGATTGCACGCTGTCAGAAAAAAGGCACATTCAGGGGGGCAAAAAAGAGATTAAACTGGCTGGTTGTGTTGATTTTAATCCTGGGCTGCACCCTGGTTGGCGCCAAAGAAAAGGCCGGGGACAGACCTGTTTTTTCAAGGCCGCCCATGGTGAAATTTTCAAAGACAATTCCGAGAAGCAGGGGCAGCATTCCACATCTGTCTGGTGGGCTGACCCCAAGAAATTCATGGGCCAAAGCATCCCCTGTGAGCAATTATTACTATACAAATACCCATATCGCCATTGATGTGACCAATAATTTACAAGGTGCAAATGTTTCTGAATCCAATATTGGCAGCGTGACGGTCAGTTCCTCTGCCATGCCATGGCCGACGTAAAACCACGGATTGCGCCTATGGCGTTGGCCCTGAATGGGGGTTGGTCTGAATTTTTTCGAATGCCCCTGCCTCGTGGCACAGTTTTACAGTATCCTGGATCAATCCCCCACTATGCCATTGCTTTACAGACCCATCTTAGGGTGATGCCACTGATTGCATGAATTTTTTAGAACACTTTTTAGAACAATGCGACACATTCCCATTAAGCTGTTTTTTCATACTTATCATGCATTATGATGTATAGTTTAAACATTTGAACAACTTGCTTTTCTGCAAAAATAAACAATACAAAGCAGTGCAAGTTTCTAAAAAAAATACGGAGAATGGGGATGAATAAAAAAACTTTAAGCGCCTTGCTTGCCATTGCTGGCATTGGTGTCAATGCAGTAAAGGCTGAAAGGGCTTCATCCAATGTTGCAACCGATGCAGTAAAGGCTGCTGGTCTTACCATGGCCCTGAAATCTATGAAGGGTGGAAACAACAACGACAATGGACAAGGAGATGATGACAGTCCGCAGCAGGGAAGCAACAGCGCAGCACCGCCTTCGACAGATCCTGGAACGCCGCCGCCAACAGGGCCCATTGCCCCGCCCGCATCCCCTCTTAACCCACCCACTGGCAATAACTCGGATGCACCAAGTGACAGGCATTTGTTCACCATTGATAAGGTCAATGAAATTGCTGAAAAAGCTCTGAAAAAGGGCTATGAAGATGGTCGCAAAAAAGGTTCCAGCAATCACGGCAACAACACTGGCCATCATCTCGATGGTGGTCGCCCAAGAAATAAGGGAAAACCATTGACATTGCCCATTTCGCCCAATGCACCCAATGGCACCCCCAGAGAATTCACTGAGAAAGCAGTGCAGATTATTGAAAGAAAATTTTACAATCAGGGGCTTGAAGAGGGCATGGATTCTTTGAAAAAGAAAAGCAGTAAAAGAGCAGGCAAGGGCAAAAAAGCAGGCAACCACATTTCCCATCATAAAGGGCATGCAGCGGATGACAATTACCATCACGAAGGACATGCAGCAGGTGAATCTGGAATGCAGCCAAACAACCATTAAGTGTTGATTTTGACTCTTGTTTCGGTGAGGGGTAAAAAATCTTACAATCAGGGGCTTGAAAAGGGCATGGATTCTTTGAAAAGCCACGGAGGAAAAAAGCACCACGAAGAAGGAAAAAACAGAAAAGAAAGCCACCGCGGAGAAGAAATTCATGGGAAATGGGCGCAAGAATAAAGGCGCAAGAATAAACCAGGGCAATGGCCATAGGGTGAGGTAAATTCCTAAAATAAGAAGGATTGAATAGGCGAAAGGATTCAATAGGCGGGGTGAAATGGGTCTGGGTTAAAGCACCACAAAGGAATCCCTCGTGGAATCTTTGAAACCCATTACTCTGCTGAAAGTCCCAGGGGCGCCCCTTGCACCAGGTTCTTTGGGCCAATATACAAAAGCCTTGGGCGGATAAGAAGAAGTGGGGGTCAGGTGGTTCGATGGGGGCTGATCTTATGGACGGGGTCATTGAATGTGACGGCTTTGTTGCATTTATAAAAAAAAATAACTTTAACCTATTTTTCATTATTTTGGTGTTTTATATATATTGAACACATAGTAAAAAAAAGAAAATTAATATGAATAAAATTTTAATACTCGGCATTTTGATTGCATCAAGCACAAGTGCTAGGCCTATCCCTACCCGCCCTGCTGTAGCCCCAGCCGCCCCTGCGGCCAAAAAGGCGGCCGAGGTAATAATGAAAGACCCAGCTGAAGCCAGTTATGAAATCGCAAATATAGGTTTTGATCACCAAGGCAGTAAAAAGCAAATGAAAGAAGAACAAGAGGCATTAGGTGAAGCAGAGTTCCTAGACAGAGAGGCGAGCCCAAGGGAAAAAGAGCTCCTAGAGGAAGACGCATTGAGCGCCCGGGAACGCCGTTTCATGAATAGAAATAGCACCCAATGGGGCGAGCCAGGACCTGTACAAGAAGCCGAATGGGATGTAAGAGAAGCCGAATGGGATGTAAGAGACGCCGAATGGGAATTAAAGAGGCAGAAGCGTCATGGTGATTTGAGTAGAGATGAGAAACTCGCCAAGAAAGAAGGGCCTAAAGTTAAAGAAACGAAAGATGGGTCTGAACTTGAAAAAATGGCATCAAATAATAAATCACCTTTAGAAAAAAAATCATCCATGGAGCATACAAAATATAAAAAAAATCACTCGAAAGGATATGGTCGCAAGTTGAACTCTGCTGAATATTCAGGTTCCATAACGAGCGATGATAATAACTATGTTGCTGGTGGTAATTCAAATCAAATGACAATCCACGGTGAAGGAAGCAATGTCCCCCCTGGCGCGCTTGGTGGCTCTTATAGCCCAACCCCCCTCGGCGGCGTTCCTCCATCTCAATTTAATACGATTACGGGGTAGCAATCCTGCGACTACTCCAATCGACCGAGTGCGAGGTCTCGAAGGCTAGAGGAAAGGGTCATGAGGGTCATGGGGATGGTTTCTTTAATCGCACCCGGCCCTTTCACCCATTTTCTTTCTCTAAGGGGCCTTGTTGCATAAAACCCTTAAAAAGGGCAAAGGGGGGGCGCTTTAACGGCCTTTGCCCTTTTTAGGATCCATTTTTTCAAGATCAACGCCTTTAAGGTCAGCGCCCCTTGTGATTAAAAAAATACAGCATTCAACATATATTGAACACATAGTAAAAAAAGGAAAATTAATATGAATAAAATTTTAATACTCGCCATTATGCTTGCATCAAGCACAAGTGCCAACAGGTCCCCAGCCCCCCGCATTCAAGCTGCAGCCCCAGCTGTAGTCGTCGCTGCGGCCAAGGTAATAATGAAAGACCCAGCCCAAGCCGTCTCTGAAGCCGCCCCCGTTGCTGCAGAAGCCAAAAAGGAGGCCGAGGGAATAGATACCTCCGCCTCTAAAGGTAAAATTTTACACAATCAAAGAATTAAAAACGATCGAATGAAACTGCGTGAAGATCAAATGACACTGCATATTCTTTCAATTTCGCCGGATTATAATAAATTCAGTAAAAAGCAAAAAATAGAATTAGGTGCAGTATTAAATGCAGACTCGCTCCTAGAAGAAGGCGCATCGAGATGGGAACGCCGCCATATGAGCAAGAAGGAACGGGTCGCAAGGTCAGAACCTGCAAAAGAAGCAGAGGGGCAGAGGCGTAATGGTGATTTGAGTAGAGATAAGAAACTCGCCAAGGAATTGCGTAATGGTGATTTGAGTAGAGATAAAATACTAGCCAAGGAATTAAATAAAAAGAGCAAGAAAAATGAAAAAGTAAGAGAAGAAGAATTTATTGCAGAACGCGATTTGGAAAAACAGTACAACTCAGAGCAAAACCTTACAGAAAAACAAAACGAGATGGCAGAATTCGGAAACGAGACACCCACAAACGAGACACCCCTTGGGGCTTTAGACTAGAACATCCTGAGGAAGTCCCAGCTGCACAGAAAATGGCTGGTAACACAATCAGGAAGCTTGAAAGTGAGGACAAACAGGATGATAAAAAGGTAATCCAGGACGAACTCCAGGACAAACTGGGCTATAATTCTTCTCCTAGGCATCCTCTGCAAGGTAAAAAGTCAGCCCAAACTGCATCTGTGGCAAGTTACGGGTCAGATGCCAAAGCCCCATCTCTAGGGGCATTGCATCAAGGGGGTATCAATAGTTGACAGCTCTGGGCGCTGTCAATCCAGCACCAATGAATCAATGAAAAAGGGGCGCTTTAACGGCCTGTACCCTCTTTTGGGGTCCATTATTTTTCAAGATCAACGCCTTTAAGGTCAATGCCCCCATGGTGAAAAGCAACAGGTCCTATGCTGGATGAGACAAAGCCATGTGTGGCCATATTCATACCACTGGCCATATCACTGTCCATACCACTGATGGCATCTGGGATCATGCAGATTCCCATTGACGCCCCCCCCCTGCCCAAATCCCCCTGATGCAGATCCTGACAACCCCTCGAGGACCAGGCTGACTGATGGGGTCCCAAGAAGATGTTCAGCGGTGCCCAAGAAGAATGGGGCCCAAGACTGTTGCCCACTCTGCAACACCATTCTTTATGCCACAAAGCTTTACCATACAAAGTCCATCGTGGTACAATCAATCAATATTTTTATATCCTATCATTCCTGTGGCTCCATTAATTGATGATATCCAAGAGGAACTGCGTCGCGAAGATTTGGTTGCGCGGTTTAAAAAAGGATTGCCCTGGATTTTTGCAGCCGCGGTTGCCATCCTGCTTGCTGCAGCAGGATATACGGCTGTAAAGGCCATGCAGGAAAAAAACATGGTCCATTACGAAGCCCTCTATGATGAGGTTACAGAGGTCATTCGCAAAGGTGTCCGCAAAGAGGACCAAGGTTGGGTCAAAAACACCTTAGAAACCGTCAGCAAGGAATGTTCTGGATTGAGATTTTTAGCCCTAATGACCCTGGCAGATATGGAAAAAAGCCGCATTGCACATTGCGCCCAGGCACCTGTGGGCCAAAAGGTTGGAAATGTTCAAAACGCCCCTCGGGACAGCCGTTCAATGGCCACCGGGGCCATGGACAGTTCCGCCCCTGCTGTTGTGACAGACCTTAAAGACAGTTTGACCGGCACTGTTATGACAGAGGCTGAAAACAGTTTGACCCAAAGTCCCACCCAAAACAGGGATTCAACCCCATCCAATCAAAGCAAAAACCTTGCCGATGCCAGAAAAAATCTTGCCCATTATGATGCTCGACTGCTTGGGCAATTCAAGGATTCCGAATTTCGTCAATTTTTAGCATTCTGTCGATTGCTGCTGGATGCCCATTGCGATACGCCGTATTTTGGACCAGCCCCCTTATTCACAGGTCAAAATATCAATGAAAAAGCTGGGGATGCCTCACCTTTGCCCCCGTTAGGTGAAGAAGAGTGTCGGAATATGTTGGCCATGTATCAGAATTCACGCGCCTGGAAACCCCTGATTCCGGCTTTGGAAATAATGAAGATGCCCAAAGACCATTCCCAGCAGCAGGCTTTAAGGCAATGGATTCTCCAGTGTCGGGCTGCATTTGGTCCAAACATAACCATCCCCCTTCACACATTGATGGGAACTGTGGAGGATATTCAGCCATGAATCTGATGACCAAGGGGGTATTTAAGGGGGCAGCCAAGAAGGCGGCTAAGGGGGTTTTGGGAAATTTTTCTGAAACCGAATTTAGGGCTGAGATTGGGGTGAAATTTGGGAATAAGGCCTTTTCCCCTGTATCCGATATTGACTCTGGTGGAACTGACTTTGGTGCAACTGACCCTGGTGCAATGGAAGCCACCCCTACTGCAGCCTTGTCTACCCAGGCTACCTGTATTTTAAGGACAGTGGGGCGTTGGGATTCCCTGGGCAATGCAAGTGTGTTTGTACCCGAAACTGGTTCTGATTTTGGCAATTTTACCAAGTATGATGCTGATTCCACTGTGGCCAGATCTCTATGTGGCCCAAAGGCACGTTTGGAGATGCTGGACTTGGGCAACACCCATTCCCTTTCTTACTCAAATAGTGAGAACTCTGTCGGTGGGGCCAATGCTGTCGGCGACAGAACCCTGGAAACATTGTTCAATGGTCGGTTCTATTCAGAAAAAAATCTTGGCCCAAACAATGGTCCTGAAATGCCTTGCGTCCATCCAAAAGGTTTCAATGGGTGGCACCCCACTGCGCAAGTAAGGTGCCGTGCGCACCATTGGGAATACCAGAATTTTATTGGGGAAAACATACAAAAGTGCCTCAAATTATTCCAGTGCGGTGGATATCAATCCGAAAAAAAGGGGAAAAAATCATTTTCCAAGACAGTTTCTCTGCTCTTTGGATTGATGCTTCTTTCTGGTTGCAATGATATGGACAATTTGTTCAAAGCACCTAAAATCCCCTTAAAAGGCCAGCGCATATCCTTGTATGGAAATGAGGTGTGTGTTTTGGGGAAGGGTACTTTTTCTGCATCCAAAATTCAGGCTCCGGCAAAAGCTGTTGTCCAATGGGGACAGCCCAGTTTGAATGCCCAGCACCATATGGGGTCCTTGATGCTGGATGGAGATCGCACATGGCCTTTGGTGCAAATTTGGAAAAGATCTGTTTCCAAGGAGGTGATTTTGCCCGTTACCCCCATTGCCAACAAGGATCGTATTTTTATTGTGGATAATGAGGGTTTTCTGTCGGCAATGGATTGGACTGGTAAAAAAATCTGGTCGGTTCAGGTCAATCCCCAGCATGATTTTTACGGGATGGGGGGCGGTTTGGCAACGGATGGCCAGCGGGTGTACATTACAACGCCCCATCGATGGATTTTGGCCCTGGATTACTGTACGGGTAAGGTGATCTGGTCCCATGCCCTGAATCATTCTGCGCGCAATGGTCCAGCTTTATCTGGCAATCGCATCGCCCTTTTGACGCTGGCAAATCAAACAATCTTATTGGACGCCTGCACTGGAAAAGAAATTTGGGACGATCAGGGATTGAAAGAAGATACACTGATTTTGGGGGGATCTGTACCTGCCATAACCATGGATCGAGTGGTGGTTGGTACCGCATCTGGTGAGGTGGTCGCCCTGTCTTTAGGGCAAGGGGATCGTCTTTGGGATCGTCAGTTGGCATCCATGAGTTCTATTGACGGAGAAAAAAACTTTCGACACATCCATGCCCATCCAGTTGTTGTTGAAGGGCATGTTTATGCCACCAGTGACAGCGGTCAAATAGCGTGTTTTGAATTGAGCTCGGGCGATTTGGTTTGGACCCAAGATTCAGGGGGCATGCAAACCCCCATAGTTATTGGAGATACACTCATCACCATCACAACAACAGGGCGGTGTGTGGCTCTGGATCGTCATACGGGCAAAAGATTTTGGGAAATCGCATTGCCAAAAGATCAGCGATGGCTAGGTCCAATCATGGCAGGTGGACTGCTGTATGCCCTCAGCGACAAGGGGGAATTGCAGGTGATGGATCCATTGAAAAACGGCACTTGTGTATCCGCCATGTCTTTAAGATTAAACTATGATTTGGCCCCCATTGTTGTTAACGGCGGACTGCTCTTTTTATCTAAAAATGGTGTTTTGTCTTTTTACAAACGTCAATGCGTGGTGCAGAAGAAATAGCGGAGTTCATGATGCACCGTGGTGGAAAAAATAGGGCACCCAGAAAAAACCCCAGTGGGACGGGCATCTGGGAAAATGGCAATGTGAGAGGGGACAATGGGGAAAAGTCTGCTGAGTCCCCATTCTCTATTCTCTGGAAACGACTGGCCATGCATACAGGTGACCCTTGGGCCCGGAAGGTTTTCCGGGTTTTTCCATGAGATTCTGGACATTTCTAGCTTTTTGACTTTTTGGAACCTTGCCCAAACTTCAGAAATTTTTAGATCTTTCCTGATCCCGCTTTTTCAGAATTTTCCAGATATTTTACAGGGTTTTCCTGATCCTTCAGGACTTTCCTGATCCCGGTTTTTCCATGAGATTCAGGATATTTCCTCACTCTTCAGAACTTTTCAGAACATTCGCGACATTTCCCTGCATTTTTCCACATTTTCTCCCTATCTTTTTAACCCTGGGCATTGACCTGAATTGGTCCTTAACGTTTTTTTGTCACTCAAAATAAGTGCAAACAACTGTTTTAAAAAATGATAAAATTATTGATACTGCCCATTCTTCTCATCAGATCACAGGTTGATGCGAGTAAAAAGACAGAGGCAGCTGAAAGCACCCCCATAGCCAGTTGCAACCCAACCACATGTGGGTTCAGAGGCAGCAAATATATACGTGGCGAAACATACCATGTTGCAAACAACAAGGGCAATGGGTTGATCCAGAGTGGGGTGCCATGTCCGAAAAATCTGGCCCTTCAAAACAATGGAACCCATGTGCGCTTCCCCAATGGCAGAAAACATACTTGCAAGAAAATAGTTGCCTCTCTTCTACACCATCTTGGGATTTGCTTGCGCCTAGGTTACAGAATTTATAAAGGAGGCAGCATACAGAGAGGGGTCTATGCGCAGTGAGAGGCTGTTACAAGGAAAGAAATGAGGTATCCTGGCAATGTGCAAAAATCATTCGCCCCTATGGCTTGCCTTTGCTAACAACACGCTACTTTGTCAACCTTTGTTGACAACACGCTACTTCGTTAATCATTCACCCCTATGGCTTGCCCTTTCTAACAACGCGCTATTCTATAAACCAAACATCTTATTCGCCCCTATAGCTTGCCTTTGGCGATGGAACAGATTTCTGTTATGTGGCATGAAGATGGAACGCCCGGCGGGAATTGAACCCGCGACACCAGGATTAGGAATCCTGTGCTCTATCCCCTGAGCTACGGGCGCGAACGATCTCATGATACCACATTGTCACCATGTGTCCAATCCATTTTGCATTCTGAAAAATAGCCAGGTTAATTTTCAAAGCAGCCAGGTTGGCAGGCTATGGTGCCCCTTGGCCCCAGTGTTGATGGGCAAATGGAAAATGGGGGCTCTATGGTGGCTGAAAAGCCCACCATCGGTGGCCTCAAAATGTGCCATGGGTTATGATGGAGACCATGCAAACCATGCAACAGTTGTGCCCTAATTATGAAAAAAAGTCCATTTACATGGTGGCTCAATATTAAAGAGGGTCGATTTTTCCTGCGCCCATGGATAAATTGGGCCACCCTGCATTGGCCATTTGGTAAGGTTGATCCCAATGGTGGGACTCTGAGCAAAACCCGTCTCCATAAGATCACTTTGAGCAATGGTTTGTTTGATAGGGGCTCTGCAAATGGGGGTAAGTCTGGTGGCATTCCTTGCAAGGCCCATAGAATTGAAAAAAGCTTGTTTGATAGGGGTTCTGCAGGCTCTGCAAATGGGGGTAAGTCTGGAAAAAACCCCCCCGACAAAATCAGCCTAGATGTCAGGCGTTTCAATGGGGTGGGTGTTTGGCCCGTGTTGCGGTGGCTGCTGAACAGCATTATCCCCCCCAGTGCAAAGGGACTGTGGTTTATAGGCCTGTTGGCCGCATGGGCATTGGCCCCCCAGCATTTTTGGATTTTGGGTGTTTTTTCCATCATGGTCTTGATGATGGTGGGATGGTTCTGCACCTCGTGGCACCAGGCATGGCGCTGTGGTTGGTGGTGGGGCTGGGGATTTTACATGGGCAGCCTGTACTGGATTGGACACAGCTTGTGGATCGATGCCCCTCGATTTGCCTGGCTTTGGCCGGGGGCTATTTTGGGTGTTCCTGCTTTTTTAGCCCTCTACATCGCCTTTATGATGGGTACAGTGCTGTTATTTCGACGCCACTTCAGTTTATCCATTGCAGAATACAGCCTTGCCTTTGCCCTGTTCTGGAGCACAACCGAATGGATCCAAGGCCACATGTGGACAGGATTTCCATGGAATTTAACAGCCTATATCTGGGGAAGCACCTTGTCGGTCGCCCAAATGGTGGCATTCATGGGCAGCTATGGCCTGGGTCTGATGACCGTGTTGTGGATCGCGATCATGGGAGGCATGATTCTGGGCAATGGCACAAGGCACGGGGGTTGTTGGTGGAGGAGAGCTCTGGGTGCTGGCATTTTTGGCCTCATCAGCCTGGGTCTGTGCTCTGGCTTGGGTCATTGGAGATTGGCACAAAATCCCACCCAATTTCAGGAAAAAGTCAGGCTGCGTTGCGTTCAGCCAGCCATTGCCCAAAAAGACAAAATGGATGGCCAACATGCCCTGGATCATTGGCAAAGACTTTTGCGCCTATCTTTTGCATCCAGCTTTTCCCCCACCCCTGTATTGGGAAGGAACCCATCGGGTAATGTATCGGGTAATGCATCGGGTCAAGAGGTGGGCAATGGATCTGGTGCCGTATCGGCTGGCTCTAGTGGCTCGTTAAGAGGTGGTCTGCCCAATGGCGTTGACCCATCGGGTAATGCATCGGGTCAAGAGGTGGGCAATGCCTCGGGTGTCTTGCTAGGAGGTGCTGTATCTGTCCATCCCAAAGGACCCTCTTGCCCCTATTCGCCCACCCATGTGATTTGGCCAGAGGGGGCCTATCCTTGGTGCAGTACTCCAGAGACAATGCACTATTTTCCCCATGTTGGTCCAACCACCGTTGTTTTGGGGGGGGATTATCGCCCCAAACAAAATAAAGTCTACAACAGTTTATTGGTGCGGGCCCCAGATCAGCCCTTGAAATATGTGTATGCCAAGATGCATTTGGTCCCATGCGGGGAATACATCCCTTTTCGGGATTTTTTAGAAATCTGTCTGCCTGCCCAATGGTTGCGCAAAGTTACTCCAGGTGCCCAAGATTTTTCAGATGGGCCCCCACAATATGCATTACAGTGTGCTGGTCTGCCCCCCTTTCGGTGCCTTATTTGCTATGAATCAATTTTTCCAGGCACCATTCGAAATCCAAAATCAAGCCCAAGTCCAAAATCAATCAATGGTAGGCCATCAAAAACCAACGAGGCCGATCCACAGTGGATTCTGAACATCACCAATGATGGATGGTTTGGGGATTCCTGGGGACCTCATCAGCATTTTCTCAGTGCGCGCTTTCGTGCCATAGAAGAAGGTCTGCCCTTGGTGCGCGTGGCCAATACGGGCATCTCGGCCATTGTGGATCCATTGGGCCGTATTGTGCAGGCCTTGCCCTTGTTTCAAGAGGGGGTTCTGGATGGCCACTTGCCATGCTGTATACCCTTAACCCCTTATGGCCTGTGGCAGGATAGAATTTGGGCAATGGCTATGTTTTGTATGGCTGGGGTCATTGCCCTTGCTCGTGTGGTGCGGTGCATAAGGGCTAGAATGCTGAGATCAAACTAGGACCCAGGCAAAACCCCTGGAAAACACCAGGACAGGACAGGGGGTATTCTGTTTTTTTCACATCAAGCAATGATATGGATCCTAATCGCCCTGTAAAAAGCCATCATTAGGGGGTGCAGTGGCGATGTATACTTGGGCACTTGCCATATGGATCATATGGACCATTTGCCACACAGCATTCGAGCCATGCCATAGCATCTCTTCAGATCTGTAACCATTAACGATTTTTTTCGAATAAAATGTAAAACTGTATTGGTAAGTCAAAATAATAGATTCCCAATAAAACAATATAGGATTTTTGAAAAATGAAAAAATATTTAATTTTGGCCCTGATTTTGGGCAGCATGACTTCTGTGAATGCTGCTAGAGCGGTGGTGGTTGCCCCTGCCAAAGAGGCCGTTAAAATTGGTGAAGAGCACCCTGATGGTCTTCGGGATGCCTATGGAGTGGGAGCCGCAATATACACAAAGCATCTGTACGACCCACATAGGTCTTTTGACGCTAGTGAAAAGCTGCCCGCCTCTGCCAAAGAGGCCGTTAAAATTGGTGAGGAGTACTCTGAGGATCTTCGGGATGCCTATGGATTGGGAGACGCAACATACACAAAGTCTCTGTACGAATAGCTGCAATCCATTTCTAGAAAAGAGGGGGTATCCAATAAACTCCCCTTCTATGCGGTCTGGAATAAAAGCACACAGGAGCAAACTGGAACCTTGCAAAAAATGGATAGACCATCCTGTTCCATCCATAATGACCCAATGGGATCTTTGACCAACCTTTCCCCAGTCTCTGGGATTATGGGGATCTAGCCGGACCTAGCCGTCGCTGTTTCCATGGGATACCCCAGCCTTTGCTCGCGGCGGCTGCACCCCCAGTTTATTCCTGATGCATACTTTGATGGATGCGCAACAGTGTCCACTCTTGCCCCAATGCCACCATGACGTCCGTTAAACTGGGGGAAATGGGTTGCCCCGTCAAAACCAAACGCAGAGGCTTGGCAATGGCTCCGAAAGTAACGGCCTGTTCTGTGGCCCAAGCCCGCAAAGATTCCTCTATATGTTCCGCCGTCCAAGGAGACAGGGTGGATAAGAAGGGTCTCAAGACTTTTAAAAGCCTGGCATCGCCTTCTTTTATCTCGGGCAGAGTGTCTAAATTGGGGGACAGGTAGGGGCGAATGTGGTTGCGCAAATCGCACAAGGTGACCGAACGTTGGGCCAAGGCACCCAAAATGGCCTGACCGACGGACCAATGATCCCAAGGCAAAGGGGCAGCCTCTAATGGTTCATGGACCACATCGTGCCACAAGGATTCCAGTCCATCGACCGACAGGGTGCGCTGGCGCAGGTAATGGCCATTGAGTGCCAGCAATTTATCCACATCAAATCGTGCAGCTGATTTTGACAAAGAAGTGCCATCAAACCAGGCAACGGCTTGATCCCGGGTAATCTTCTCCTCATTGCCATGGGACCAACCCAAGCGCAATAAGCCATTTAGGATGGTTTCTGGTAAAAATCCTTGACTGCGGTAATGTTCTAGGCCTAGGGCTCTGTGGCGTTTGGATAATTTGGCCCCATCGTCGGCATGAATCAAGGGTATGTGACCCATAGAAGGTGCCGTCCATCCCAGGGCAGTGTACAAATTCAACTGTCGAAAAGCATTGGTCAGATGATCGTCCCCGCGAATAATGTGGGTAATCCCCATATCATGATCATCCACCACAACAGCCAGCATATAGGTGGGCGTGCCATCACTGCGCAATAAGACCATGTCATCCAGATGGGCGCAATCCACACGGACAAGACCTTGAACCGTATCGTGGAAGCTGATTTCACCTGTCAGGGGGGCCTTTAATCGAATGACAAAGGGCGCATCCAGAGAATCTGTGCGATCCCGCCATTGCCGATCATAGGTTGTGGGCAATCCTTTGGTCAGAGCAAGATCCTTCATGGCAGACAGCTCTTCGGGCGTGCAATAACAGCGATAGGCACCTCCGATGTCTAGCAAATGATGGGCCACCTCTTGGTGCCGTTTTTGTTGCCGAGATTGAATCACCACTTCCTGGTCCCATTGCAAGCCCAACCATTTCAAATTGCTCAAGATATTCTGGGCCGATTCTTGGGTGGACCGAACTTGATCTGTATCCTCTAAACGGAGTAAAAATTTTCCGCCATAATGTCGCGCATAAAGCCAATTGAACAGAGCCGTTCTGGCGCTTCCTAAGTGCAAAATACCTGTAGGGGATGGCGCAAAGCGCGTAACGATGGGAGACATTTTTTGACATTAAGAAGATATGGCGTTATTGTGAATGATAAATCTAAAAAATAAAAGCCAACCTAGATATGGAGGATCAAATCATTGGCCAAAAAATATGCAAGAATCAAAAACTTAGGCTTTTCTTTTATCGTATTTTTCGGGATCCTGTGAGAGGAGTTCGGTTGAGTTATTCTTGATGGGAAGGCGCAGTTTCATTCTTACAACACGGCGAGGAAGGGTTGTGTTTGCTTGGGCACGCCATAATTGGGTGAACAATTCAGACAGCATTCAGCACATTTTGATTGATGCAGCGGCCCACGCTGGAAATGCTTGTATTTTAGAAATCGAGAGGCAATCCTTTTGGATTAATCCCAAAAAATGTTTCAAATGGTGGGTTTTTTGGACTGTTCAAGAGTGCCCATGCGAGGTGGTGGCCCATGGTGCTCAAAAAATGCTACAAGCTTATCCTTGGCCCGTATGCGTGACCTCTGAGGATGGGGATGTCATCAGTGTCAATGCAGCCATGGCTAGGTTTTTGGGCGTAGCATCCAGCAGCTTGGAGGGGCAAAACTTTGTGGATTTGTTTGTAGATCCCCCTATTTTTGAAAAAGAATTCCGCACCAAAATGTACCAACTGAAAATAACCCAAGGTGGGACAGTTGATGTGACCATTTCCCACATCATTACCACAGAGCGGTGCGTAACGATCTTTTTTTTTCCGACATTTTTGCAAAAACCATGTTCGGGACTTGGGGATGTGGAGTTTTTGGGGAGCATTCCGTTACCAGCTGCCCTGCTGGATGAAAATGGGGGTATTCAAGAAGCCAATGCCCTTTGCCAAGAGCACCTGATGATGGTACCCGTGGCCCCTTTGGCCCAATGGATTGGGGAGAAAGATCGGTATGCCTTTGCACAGCAATTGCGACGATTGCGAAAAATGAGACCAGGCGTGGGCAACATCACCGTTCATTTGAGGCATCAAAATGGACGCGCTGTATTCATCTTTTTGAAATATATTGCAGGGCATGATAATCATGCTCCGGGCCACTTCTTTTCAATTTTTGCAATGGATGATCATTTGTTACCCATGAAAGAGGCCGATCCTCAAAAAATGCAGCTGCTAGGCCAATTGGCTAGCGGCATTGTGCACGATTTCAATAATTTGCTAACTGGAATTCTGGGATTTTGCGATTTGCTTTTGCAACGCCATCAGCCCGAGGAAATGTCGTTCCAGGATATTCAGCAAATCAAACAAAGCGCCATGCGTGCGGCACGACTGATTCAAAAGCTCTTATCTTTTTCAAAGGATACGGCATCGACCCATACCCGCATCTGTCTAAAACATTGTTTGCAAGATTTATTCCCCCTGATTAATCGCATGGTTGGACCCAAGATTTTGGTGACCATCGAGGACAATGGTGATGCGGCCTACACCATGAATGGTGATTTAGGTCAATTAGAGCAAGTTATTTTGAATTTGGTCATCAATGGCCGAGATGCCATGACCAAAGGTGGTGTGCTGACGGTTTGTTTGCGTATGGCAACATTTCAAGACAGCTACCCTGTGATCAAGGGCGTCTTACTGCCAAACACCTATGTGGCCATGGATATTAAGGACACTGGAATGGGCATTGACACCCAGCATGTGGATCGTATTTTTGACCCATTTTTTTCCACCAAAGATCCTGGGCACGGCACGGGCTTGGGACTGTCCAATGTCTTGCAAATCATGGATCAGGCCAAGGGCGGCATTACAGTGGATACCGCTTGGGGCATGGGCACCACGCTGTCACTCTATTTTCCTGCATGCTCTGATGAGGAGTCGATTCAAACAGGGGAGGTTGGTAAAATTTCAGCAACCCTGAACCCGTCAAAAACCATTCGCATTTTGTTGGTAGAGGATGAAGATCCTGTACGCCTCTTTGCAGCAAGGGCCCTGCGTGAAAAAGGCCACGATGTCATCGAGGCCCGCGATGGGGTCCAAGCCATGACGTTTTTAGAGAATCACTTAATCGTCCATGTTATGGTGACCGACGTCATGATGCCGGGGATTGATGGTCCTACCTTGGCTGCATCTGTGCGAGAGTTGATGCCTAATACAAAGATCCTGTTTGTTTCAGGCTACCCCGAAGAATCTGTTCGCGCCCATTTGTCCCAAGGTATGGGGCAGATTTATTTCTTACCCAAACCTTTTGCTTTGGATGATTTGGTCAACACAATTCAAGACATGGTTCATCCTGCTGCATCCTAAAATAGGTTATCAATCATTTTTTAAATAAAATACTATATAAATAAATCATAACCATAGCAACCTTATATTGAAAATGAAAAAAATGTATTTATTGTGCCTAAGTCTATCTCTTTTTGCGGCTGCGCAGTCGAATGCAATGGATTTGGATCCAGATCTAAAATCAAATTCTAGAGATGATGAAAAATCAAATCCTAGAATAGGGTTCGAATTAAATTCACCCGACTCTAGCCATAGCACTAAAGGCAATTCTGGATCTGAGAAACAAAGCAAAATAGGAGAAAGCAAAGAAGGAGTCACAACAGGGGGAGACGGCAAACCAAGCAATAATGAAGTTCATGAAGAAAGTAAAGAATGGGGCAGAGGATCTTTGGACGAAATAGAGCAAAGCGTAGCATGGGACAGGACGATATACTCTCAAAATACAGTCACAGGGTCAGAAATGTCTACACCATTGGGACCTTTGTACCCCTTTGTACCGTTGATTCAGAAAGGATAACTCAAGGCAATATAAGGGCTGCTCAAAATACAGTCACAGAGTCAGAAATGGGGATGCCATTAGAGTGCATATCCCAAAATCACCCGGCTCTAGCTCTAGAGAGGGTGGAGGTACAGGGCAATGGCGCCTATCCTCTTTCTGAATCTGAGAAACAAAGCAAAATAGGAGGAACCAAAATTTATTCTGTTCAGAATGGAAATTCATAATTAAAAAATAAAAATATATATGAAGAATTTAAAGTAGAATAAAAAACTGAATCAAAAAACAATGATGAAGAAATCATAAAATCTGAATCTGATCGCACGTGGAAAAGGAAAGGTAGAGACAAAGGCACGCCTTTGTCCGCAACTTTTGCATCTGAATAAAATACAGAATGCGATGTATGTTGCCATAAGACTTATAAATTTAAAAGTCAATTTATTAAAAATTGTTGCGATGAAATTCAAATTTACGATAAAATTTAAATCAATAATTCTCTTAATGAATTAGAAGAAAGAGGAAGACCATCTAAACAAGGATACAATTCCGATAGATTTGATATTATTTCGACATTAGATATAGATTTAACTCGATCCATCTTAAATCACATATTGGAATATTGGGGGAGGGGCAACCAGGCCAAAGCGACCCAGGATGGCCGTGTGATTCCAGGGTGGAAACTTCATGCAACTCTTTGCCCCATTGGGGGAAATCCATGTAAATCTTCTGTTGGTGAAAATTGCACTACTGTCTATGGGAATACGGCGAAAGATATGGCCAATGTTCTTGGAAATGACAATATTGAATGGGAATTAAAACTATAGGATCATACAGATGCTGAGGCTAGGATTGGCGTGAAGTACGAAGTTTATTCTAGAGGAAAAAAATACCATACAAATGCATTGGTATTGCCCTCTGTGAACATAATTAAAGGTAAGAATGCCAAGGTGTGTGATTCCTCGGTAATTTTTAATTTCTTTAGAGAACTTGGCCGTGCTGAATTTCAACAAGATAAAGTGGAATGCATGAAATACTGTGGAAAACTCAGACTAAAAGCTTAGACTCTCCTATTGCTGGGTCTGAATCGTCCAAAACCCCCATAAATTCTGATGTAAAGCTGGATGGCAGTGATGTAGGGGCTATGAAATCAACTGCACCATCTGGTGCAGGTGTGCTTGAAACATCCCCCTTATTGCCCATGGAAACAACAGGATCCGCACCATCCATTAAAGTGGTCTCTGGCAGGGGCACTGGGGTTGCATCGACGACCTGATGCAAAGATTCATGGATTTGGCTTTCTAAATCCATGTGAATGCTATGCCCAGGCATTGTTTCCTTTTTAAGGACACGGACATCTTCTGGGCGCAAATCGTAAAAAGCCTTGTCCAGAACCGCATTCACCAGGGCATGGCCCTTGTCCAGTAAAAAACAATGGGCCGCCATAATGTATTCATTTAAAATGACCCCCTTGGGTGTGGATTTGCAGGCTTGAATTTCAAATCCGGCACATCGAAAAATGGCACGAGTGGTATTTTCCATCTGATCAATGGACCAGCCTCTGGGCAGTGAATGGGCGATTATCCTTTCGACGGATAAGCTTGTGTCTTGGGCACCTTTGGCGATGAATATGAAAAAATCTTGGTCCAGGGAAAAGGGCTCATCTTGGAAAAGATCGTATCCTTCTGGTGCGAATCGGTACATTAAAAAATCTTGAACAATCTCATCAATGGATAAAGATGGTCGCAACAAGTGCTGAAATGTGGCCTGAATGGCGGCCAATCGGGATACGGTGCGCGGAAATATTTTAGTGGTCATGAAATTCTTCGTGCAGCGCTGTTTCCTGTATTATACCAAATTCGCCCCATGGAAGACAGGTCTTTTTCTAAAAACCCAGGATTTGCCCAAGAATACTCTGGTATGGGCTCATTGCCATGGCTGGTGAAAGAATGCCTTTGGCACAATAATTCCCAGGCATCTGACCGGAATCACACAATCTCGATCTTTGGTGTGCACCGGGATCCAGATCCATGTAAGACCATGGGTGATCAAAACACAGGGGTGGAAACAGAGAGTTAGAAACATGGAGGTAAAACCAAATAGAGCATCCCTGCAAAACCCATGCGGTGGATCAGGGATCCATTTAAGCTTTGAGTAAAATGGGGGAAGCAATGCGTCACCAGCACCCGACCCCCCCCTTACACATGGGGTGATGGCATCACTTGCCACACCTGGGGGGATACACATTCTGCAAAATAGGAATGATCCCCATGCTGCCAACAGAGGGCCCTGTCATGCCATGTCAAAAGATGGGAACGTCCCAAGATTCAAGGTTTTTCTTCGATAAATGGTATTTGGAATGGTCATTTTGATGCCCTTAACTGGAATTTTTTGACGATAAGAATGCTCTGACATCCAGGCAAAAAGGCAAGGTGAAAAAGGGTGGGCCGTGTGGTGTTTTATGGGAGAGTGCAGAAGTAGGCGCCATGCCTGGTCCAAAAAACTCATCCAAAAAACTTCACCAATCCAAATGAATGGTTTTTCCAAAATTTTCCCAACAGACACCATACAATAGAGGGCACGGTGTGTAAAAAAGAAAAGGGATCTTGATTGAAATCCTTGAACCAAACCAATGGCAATGAATGCCTCAATGCAGTCAACTTTTTCTATAGATTAAGGACCAGTTCCTTGCCACATTCTTTATCTGCCCTCTTAATGGTGAAACCAGATCAATCCTCTAAAAAAGCATCCTGGGCATCAATTGGTCCATCAAAAAATTCTTCACGGGCAACAGGTGGTGCCAAAATAATGGATTCTTCTGCTGGGGACTGGGATTCTTCCGATCGACTGACGGGCTTGTTGGCCTCTGCAATGGCCTCTGTCCGACGCATGGTTGCCAACAGACGGCGATAATGTTCCGCATGTTGAAAATAAGATTCGGCCAAAACCACATCGCTTTCCCGCATGGCATCCTTGCCCAGCAATGTATACCGGTCAATGAGTTGCTGGGCATTGCCGCGCACCTTTCCATCTGGTCCGTGACTTTCGATGGTGGATGTGCGTCCAAAGTTTTTTTGGACTGGGGCAAGGGGTTTTTTGGTTCGGAAATAATCTCTTCCAATGTTCATTCTGTATTCCTTGAGGGGGGGGGTGCTGGGGATGGTCTGTGATTTATCAAATGAAATTGCCATCTATTTTAGATTACCATCATTGAGAGACATGTCCAAGAGTTGTTTTTGAGTGCGGGTGCAATTTTCCAAAGAAAAAGATTCTACCAGGGACCGCATCAGCTGGTACCAGTTGGCTTTGGCACCCAAACGGACCAACAGTGAACCTAGGATGACAGCAACACGATCAAAGATTAAAAATTCAGCAGGGGGTTGTGTTCCGCCATGAGATTGCAATGTTTGGTAAAGATGTATCAAATTATCTCTGGCTTGTTCGGGAGAAGAAACATAATCTAGTGTGCATTCCTGATCGATTAAAAAAGGGGCCAACAAAAACTTTGCCCAAATATTTAGGGCCTGGGCAATAGGTTCGTTTATAGGGTTAAATCCCAACTGGGCATAGGCGCTGCATACCAATACAGCATCATCATTCAAAAACCCAGTATATAAATGGCAAAAAGCTTGGACAAAGTGGGGTGAAAAAATGCGAACACAGCCAAAATCAAACAGGTTCAGATGCGTTTCGGACCATCCCATATTGCCGAGATGGGGGTCTCCGTGGATCATGGCAGCTTGATAAAATGGGGTATACCAGGCTAAAAAAATCTCTTTTCCCAGGCGATGGCGCACGGCATCGGGTTGCTCAAAAGCCTCTTGCATGGATCGGCCTTCTAACCAGGACATAACCAGTACTTTGGAGGTAGAAAGATGGGGGACGACTCGCGCAATGGCAATGTGAGGTTGGCTTTGGAAAAGAACCGACCAGCGGTGCATGTGGTTTGCTTCACAAGCATAGTCCAATTCTTCCAGCAATCGAGCTTCCCATTCCGATGAAAAAGAGGTCAGGTCCAGGGCTTTTTCCGAAGGGGCTAAAAACCCCACGATCGCCTTAAAGAGCCCAATGTCCCCTTGCACCGCTTGCAGCATGGCAGGGTACTGAATTTTAATGGCCAAAGGGGATGAATCTGGCAGTTGGGCCCGATGAATTTGCCCCAAAGAAGCTGCTGCTGTTGGGGTTTTCTCGAAATGCAGAAAGTACGATTCCCAATTGGCACCAAGTTCTTGACGCATTCGGCGCAACACCATAGGCCAGTGCATGGGGGGCGATTGGGTGCACAAAGAGAGCAGGGCGGTGCTGTAGGATTCGGGCAACAGTCCTGGAACCATGGCCAACATTTGAGCCATTTTAACAACTGGACCTTTGAGTGCACCCAGGGATGCAACTAAGGCGGCGATGGATTTCTGGGTTTTGATGTCAGCAGTCCTGTCTGGCTGAAGTTTCTTTTTGGGCAGACCCCATTGTGGAAGATCTTGGGGGAGGGTTTGTGCAGATTTTCCTGGTAAGCGATCTTGGGGTTGCAAAAGCAAATAGGATGGCTGTTTTTGCGGTCCCTCTGGATTTTGTTGGGGATTCTTGAAGGGCGCATCTAGGAATGGATCGTCTGGATGTGGGCCCTTATTCGGTTGGAGTACAATCTGCCCACAGGAATCCTGGGAATAAGCAGTATCTGGATTTGCAGAGTGCGCCTGACCCCCGGGTTTTGAATCCATAAGAGCGGATTGGAAATTGGGGTTGGTACGCCAGACTTTCCAAGCCATGCGAACCACGGCCAAATGGCGGATTAATATTTTGGGGTGAAACATGCTTGTCCTTTGGTGGGTTGAGAGAATGGATCCCCATAAGATGGGGTCTTTATTTGGAATATACTTGACACAAAAACACCCTAGGCTGCAGGCCTGTGTTTTGTAAAGGGTGGTGTGTTTTTCAGAAGATGTGTGCTTTTTTTAAATTTAAAAATTGCACATCTTACTTTGTCCAATAAAGGGGGGTGTGTAAAAAAAGGGGGGACATAGAGCAAACGGGCGTGGGGCAAAAAAGTATCCATTTCCAAGCCCACATTACCAATAGAAGAATCGTATGATTTGTATTTGTGAATAATATGTATATGTAAAAAATATATCCAACATTAGGCATTGTTGCAGGATAAGTCTCTTGAAAAAATCAGGTCTGGTGGTTGTCTGATACCCTGAAATTCTGGTATTGCAGGCGGCTTTCTTCATTGACACAAGTTTCCCCGCCAATGAACTGACGCAAAAGATCCAGCTGCCTCAGATAGGATGGTCTCTTCGATGGTGCTTCGCCTCCGCCCTGAATCAATTCCCCCAACAGCATCTTCTAATAGGGCCGTATGCAGTATTTCTAATAAGTGCTGTAACTTTGCAATTTTTTTATCATTTATTTCATCAATTTCAAATATATTGACAAAAAGTGTATTGACAATAAATTATTAAAGTTTTAAGATTTTTAAAGTATAGAGTTTTTAAGGATAATTTTAAGAATGAAATTAAAACATAGAATAGCCTTGATGTTGGTATTGGTAACCAGCATAACGGCAGTGCAGGCAGTAAAAGACGTGAAGAAGTCAGGGAAGGGCGTAAAGACTGCAGTAAAAGAATTGAAAAAGGATGCAAAAGACGTGAAGAAGTCAGGGAAGGGCGTAAAGACTGCAGTAAAAGAATTGAAAAAGGATGCAAAAGACGTGAAGAAGTCAGGGAAGGGCGTGAAGACTGCAGTAAAAGAATTGAAAAAGGATGCAAAAGACGTGAAGAAGGCAGGGAAGAAAGTAAAAACAGCGCCAGTTGAAATTCTTCAGTCAACATTGAAGGAGGAAAAACCAGAAATCTCTTTGGTGAAAAAAAGTCCAGCAAAAATTAAATGGGTTAATATACCAGATGTATCTGATAAATCTGGTATATATAGTATATTAAATATACCAGATATTATACTTAAATCAATCGAAACAGAACCTGAATCTAATGATAAGTCGATTATGTTGGCCGATGCCACGACTCTTGAAGAGAGTGTTCGCGAGTTTTATAAGTATCGGGCACGCCTTGAACTTATGGTAGGACCCTGCAAAGCACTATACAATCTAGGAGTATACAACAAAGAAGATCGTGATCTGGTACAAGATTCTAAATTTAATCAAGAATATCTTGAATCCTATCTTCAAGAGGTCAAAACAGAGCCCAAAAGACGCCAATATGATGTCAGTGACATGGAAAATTTTTATTCTGTCTTGGACACTTTAAAGGCCAGAATAGAGGGAATGATCAAAAATTTGATTGAGCGTAAAGAATCAGGAGCTGTCAAAAACGAATTAAAAACCGATTTCGATACATTGGCAAAACAAGCGAAACTGTTGCAATGTATTGTGGAAGAAACGACATATAGTAAAACTAATATTGAAGGTTACAGTAAAGAATCTAAAAGTTACAGTAATGAATTTAAAATTTACAGTAAAAGATTAGAGGATGATAACTTCGTAAAAGAGAGTCACTTAAAAAATTGTGACGCTCCGAAAAATAAACAATTAGAACGCAACACTCTGAAAAATAAAAAATTAAAAGATGGGGGAACTGCAGATTGAATCCTACAGAAAAAAATGGTCAAGCACATAGATCCATGATATCTTAGATTAAATTTAAATTACACGAAACAGTGGCGGCAAAATACAGCTAGGGCATGTTTGGTTGAAAAATAGAATCAAACATGCAATTAAAACATTGTATTTTTAATTTAAAACATTTAAAAAAATATTACAACTGATCATAATGCAATTAAATTTCTAAAATTGGTAAAAAATTTTAGCAACTTATTTAATTTTATTGCCTTGTTGATGATATTGAAAAATAAGCAATATTGAGAAACGACCAATTCAAGAATTCAAGACAGATGGAACGCTGATTTTTTTTATCATCAAATAATAGAAGAATTAGACCATTCTGCCATTTACAAAGCTGGAAAAGATGTAATTATCGGGCGGAAAGATGTGAATGCATAGGAGCAGAAGTAAGAATAGGGGGCATCATGGTCTCATGGGTAGAAGTTCCAGTTTTTAGGGCCATGATGTTTTTGGGACCCTAAAAGAATCCCTAATTCCAGCTGGATCTGAGGATTGGCCCGCCAAATGCAGTTTTTTGAAGAAGACTTTCTAAAAAGAATATGAGGCCCAACATGGGGCCCAAGATATCCCTCAGAAAGTGGGCCAGGTTTGGGCTCATTGGGAGTGGCTTTGGATCAATGCTCTAACATTGGCCATACCAGAGCATCGGGCCATGCTGCAGTCATGTTCGTGGATACAGGGCGGACCTACAGGCACCCCTATAGGGATGGATACACATTGTGGCGCAGGGGGAGGATGTGCAGGAGGAGGGGGGGCAAAAAAATGGAATTCTTGGATGAGCCCCAGTTTGCATTACTCCTATTATGGGCCCATTGGATTCATTCTATTTTCTATTGGGTAAGATCAAGCAAAGAGCGGGCGAATTGACCTCTTCCCTTGAAACCCTTGAGCCTGGGGTTGCGCTAAATCCAATGGGGAGGGACCCCGCCCACCAATGATGCATTGGGGTTGCACTGATGGGTATAAATTTTAGAGCTTGATAAGGTATAAAAATTAACCCCAAGCACTAGGTTTTCAAGGGAAGGGCTATTCCAATGGAGATGGTTGAAAGAATGGATGTTTTGTAAAATATTTTTTTTGCAAAACCAACATTGCTAGATTGAAAGGCTTGTGATTCGGTGTAAATTCTCAACTGAAACGAAGCTCTGCTTTTTTTTAAACAATGGCTTCCCTCATATCTTGAAGGGACATTTATTTTAAATAGAGCAGGGTGGCGGTAAGATTTGGAAAAGCCTGGGAATGAACCTGTGGACAAATTTTGAAGGAATGTTTCTAGGAAAGAAAATCCCAAGGCAAGGATATAAAAAGTCTAAATTAAGAATGTAGATCAATGATTTTGAATTTTTTCATGCCATAATTTGTTTTATATAACGGCAGTATATATAATTTTATTTGTTTATATAATTTTTATTCTTATTCAAAATAGAACTATAGGGTAATAACGCGGTGGTACAAGACATATTTCAAAAAGAAATTTAGCCTTGATTTTGGGATGACTTTGGTAGGGCCAATCCCGTTTTTCAAAAAACTAAGATGAATGTAAATCAAGCCAATGGAGCGATTAGTACTGGTTAGCTGCAAGGATTACTCCTCTTCTACACCCAGCCTATCAACGTGGTCGTCTTCCACGGCTCTCATAGGGAAAATTAGTTTTGAGGTTAGTTTCCCGCTTAGATGCTTTCAGCGGTTATCTAGTCCATACATAGCTACCCAGCATTGCCCTTGGTATGACAACTGGTACACCAGAGGTATGTCCATCCCGGTCCTCTCGTACTAAGGACAGATCCTCTCAATTTTCCAACACCCACGGCAGATAGGGACCGAACTGTCTCACGACGTTCTGAACCCAGCTCACGTACCACTTTAATTGGCGAACAGCCAAACCCTTGGGACCTTCTCCAGCCCCAGGATGTGATGAGCCGACATCGAGGTGCCAAACCTCCCCGTCGATATGAACTCTTGGGAGAGATAAGCCTGTTATCCCCGGCGTACCTTTTATTCGTTGAGCGATGGCCCTTCCACAAGGAACCACCGGATCACTATGACCGACTTTCGTCTCTGCTTGACATGTACGTCTCGCAGTCAGGCAAGCTTTTGCCATTACACTCTACAATTGATTTCTGACCAATTTGAGCTTACCTTTGCGCGCCTCCGTTACTCTTTAGGAGGCGACCGCCCCAGTCAAACTACCCACCATGTAGGGTCCTGACACTGGATGACAGTGTTCAGTTAGATGATAGATTTGCCAAGGGTGGTATTTCAAGGTTGACTCCACAAAAACTAGCGTCTTCGCTTCATCGTCTCCCACCTATCCTACACATGACAAACCTCTCACCAGTACAAAGTTGTAGTAAAGGTGCACGGGGTCTTTCCGTCTAACCGCGGGTACCCCGCATCTTCACGGGGAATTCAATTTCACTGAGTTGGTGTTGGAGACAGCGGGGAAGTCGTTACGCCATTCATGCGGGTCGGAACTTATCCGACAAGGAATTTCGCTACCTTAGGACCGTTAGATTTACGGCCGCCGTTTACTGGGGCTTCAATTCAGTGCTTGCACACCTCCTCTTAACCTTCCAGCACCGGGCAGGCGTCAGACCCTATACTTCGAATTTCTTCTTTGCAGAGTCCTGTGTTTTAGTTAAACAGTCGCTACCCCCTCTTATGTGTCACCTATGCCAGGTTGCCCTAGCAAGGTACCTCTTATCCCTAAGTTACGAGGTCAATTTGCCGAGTTCCTTCAACACCATTCTCTCAAGCGCCTTAGTATACTCTACCTGTCCACCAGTGTCGGTTTGGGGTACGGTCTATAAGCTGGGGCTATTTCTTGGAAGATTGTTCCCTGCAAATCCAATCCTATAAGGATTTACAAGAAGACATTCCCCGTCATCACCCAGCAGGTTCAGGAATATTAACCTGATTCCCATTAGCTACGACTTTCGTCCTCGCCTTAGGGGCCGACTTACCCTGCGCGGATTACCCTTGCACAGGAAACCTTGGACTTTCGGCGGAAGTGTTTTTCACACTTCTTTACGTTACTCATGTCAGCATTCTCACTTCCGATACCTCCAGAAAACCTTACGATTTTCCTTCAACGGCTTACGGAACGCTCCGCTACCGCGTGCCCTAAAAAAAGAGCACACCCGCGTCTTCGGCATATGGCTTTAGCCCCGTTACATTTTCGGCGCAAATCGACTTGATTAGACTAGTGAGCTATTACGCTTTCTTTAAAGGATGGCTGCTTCTAAGCCAACCTCCTAGCTGTCTTGGTCAATTCACTTCCTTTTCCACTTAGCCATAATTTGGGGGCCTTAAACGGCGGTCAGGGTTGTTTCCCTCTTGACAATGGACGTTATCACCCACTGTCTGTCTGCTGAGATTGGCTTTTGGGTATTCGGAGTTTGGTTGGGTTTGGTAAGGATCGCTCCCCCCTAGCCCATTCAGTGCTCTACCCCCCAAAAGGAACTCTCAACGCTCTACCTAAATAGATTTCGCGGAGAACCAGCTATTTCCAGGTTTGATTAGCCTTTCACCCCTAGCCACAAGTCATCCACAGCTTTTGCAACAGCATATGGTTCGGCCCTCCAATGTGCATTACCACATCTTCAGCCTGCTCATGGCTAGATCACCTGGTTTCGGGTCTCATTCACGGAACTTAGTCGCCCTATTCAGACTCGCTTTCGCTACGCCTACACCTATCGGCTTAAGCTTGCTCCGTCAACGAACTCGCTGACCCATGATACAAGAGGTACGCCGTCACAGCGTTACGACTCCCTTGATCATACCTTCTTTTTCTTTATTGCGCAAAATGCATGCGCATATTACACAACACTATCGTTAAAGCATGGTCAAGAGAGCATAAACTGCTCCGACTGCTTGTAAGCATTCAGTTTCAGGATCTATTTCACTCCCCTACTCGGGGTTCTTTTCACCTTTCCCTCACGGTACTTGTTCACTATCGGTCATTGAGGAGTACTTAGGCTTGGAGGGTGGTCCCCCCATGTTCAAACAGGATTTCACGTGTCCCGCCTTACTCTAGCACTTTAAAACAACTTACCCATACGGGACTATCACCCTTTCTTGTGTGCTTTTCCAAACACTTCTGGTTTTTGAATTAAAATGACTGGCCTAATCCGCTTTCGCTCGCCACTACTAACAGAGTCTCGTTTGATTTCCTTTCCTCCGGTTACTTAGATGTTTCAGTTCGCCGGGTTCGCTTCTTGCTCCTATGTATTCGGATGCAAGATACCATATGCATGGTGGGTTTCCCCATTCGGAGATCTGCGGATCAAAAGATATTGACTCTTCCCCGCAGCTTATCGCAGTCTATCGCGTCCTTCATCGCCTCTCAATGCCAAGGCATCCACTAAATGCTCTTATACGCTTGATTTACACTCATATTAATTTTTTGAATGTTATTACCCTATAGACTATTTTAAAGAACTTCTTTGAAAAAAATAAAACAAGACATCGCACTCGATGGTTTAAAAACGCACCCTTATTGGTGGAGATGGACGGAATCGAACCGACGACCTCATGCTTGCAAAGCACGCGCTCTCCCAACTGAGCTACACCCCCAAAAATTCCACAACCAGGTTGTGGTGGGCCAAGGAGGACTTGAACCTCCGACCTCACGCTTATCAAGCGCGCGCTCTAACCAGCTGAGCTACTAGCCCTTTTCCTTGCTGATCCAAAAAATGGAAAAACAAAAATCAAGGTTACGCCCATGAAGACAAGTCCCCAGAAGCGTATAGCAAAATCTTGTCCAAGAGAGATAGACGATCGAAAATTTACCCCGATGTTTCTAAGTCAGCAATGCTGATCCATAGAAAGGAGGTGATCCAGCCGCAGGTTCCCCTACAGCTACCTTGTTACGACTTAACCCCAGTCATCAACCCCACCCTAGACGGCTGCCTCCTTTCGGTTAGCGCACCGGTTTCAAGTAGAACCAACTCCCATGGCTTGACGGGCGGTGTGTACAAGGCCCGTGAACGTATTCACCGTGGCATTCTGATCCACGATTACTAGCGATTCCAACTTCATGTTCTCGAGTTGCAGAGAACAATCCGAACTGAGATGGAATTTAAAGGTTGGCTCCGGGTCGCCCCATTGCATCTCTTTGTTTCCACCATTGTAGCACGTGTGTAGCCCAGCCCATAAGGGCCATGAGGACTTGACGTCATCCTCCCCTTCCTCCGGTTTATCACCGGCGGTCTCCCTAAAGTTCTCAGCATAACCTGTTAGCAACTAGGGACAAGGGTTGCGCTCGTTGCGGGACTTAACCCAACATCTCACGACACGAGCTGACGACAGCCATGCAGCACCTGTGTGGGATCCGGCCGAACCGAAGGATCTTGTCTCCAAAATCCGTAATCCCCATGTCAAGAGCTGGTAAGGTTTTTCGCGTAGCATCGAATTAAACCACATGCTCCACCGCTTGTGCGGGCCCCCGTCAATTCCTTTAAGTTTTAGTCTTGCGACCGTAATCCTCAGGCGGAGTGCTTAACGCGTTAGCTGCGACACTGAAAATAAAATTCCAACGTCTAGCACTCATCGTTTAGGGCGTGGACTACCAGGGTATCTAATCCTGTTTGCTCCCCACGCTTTCGTGCCTCAGTGTCAGTAATGGGCCAGAGATTCGCCTTCGCCTCTGGTGTTCCTCCTAATATCTACGAATTTCACCTCTACACTAGGAATTCCAATCTCCTCTCCCATACTCTAGTCAACCAGTATAGAATGCGATTCTTGGGTTGAGCCCAAGGATTTAACACTCTACTTAAATAACCACCTACGCACCCTTTACGCCCAGTCATTCCGAACAACGCTAGGTCCCTCTGTCTCACCGCGGCTGCTGGCACAGAGTTAGCCGGACCTTCTTATCTTACTACTGTCATTATCATCGTAAGCGAAAGAACTTTACAACCCTAAGGCCTTCTTCATTCACGCGGCATTGCTGGATCAGGGTTTCCCCCATTGTCCAATATTCCTTACTGCTGCCTCCCGTAGGAGTCTGGGCCGTATCTCAATCCCAGTGTGGCTGATCATTCTCTCAAATCAGCTACAGATCACAGGCTTGGTAGGCCATTACCCTACCAACTACCTAATCTGACGCGGGCTCATCCTTTGGCAATAAAATCTTTCATTGTTGCCAATAATATGCGGTATTAGCTGGGGTTTCCCCCAGTTGTCCCCCACCAAAGGGTAGATTCCCACGCGTTACTCACCCGTTTGCCACTAAAGCTGAATAAATTCAACTTCCGTTCGACTTGCATGTATTAGGCATGCCGCCAGCGTTCGTTCTGAGCCAGGATCAAACTCTCAAGTTTTTGACACTTGAGTGTCCTGTTTATATTTTTTTTGACGGGATAAACTTATCGATCGTTTATCTCTCTTTTTTCAAACTTTTTCAAAGATCACTCCATCAATCTACACCACCTGAATCCCCCCGTCAACACCCTTTTCATAAAAAAACACAAAAATACAAAAATACAAAAAAACCTCTGAAAATATGGCTTTTATCTGGATTTTTTGGACCTTTTAAACCGGTGCCAAACCCAAGAAACATCCTATGGGTTTCGGGTTTGGGCAGGGTAGGACGACCTGTTGTTAAGCAGCATCGTAAAACGGCAAAAACATAAAACAATTCAGAGCACCCCCCATTACCTGATTTTGTACCAAGGGCGGAAAAAACAATAGGAAAAGAAAAGGCCCTTTGCCCAACTGTACCCTGGAAGCAGTCCGCTGACACTGGTGTCCAGCCAAGCCCACCGAGAGGCTTGCTCTGGGTCAATGGCATGCAGCAAGCCATAGTGGTATTTGATGCAAAAGAAACCAAGGAGCACAATCAGGGTGCTGGGACCGCCTGGCAATATCAGACGATGGGGAAATTTTTGGGAAATAATCCGTGTTTTTGCCGCAGCTATCAGGCCAATGACAAACCCAAATCCAAGCATACTGAGGTAAAGATGGGGTGCTTTTGAAAAAAATATGGGGAACTTAAACGCCATCAAGACAGCGGGGACCAGCAACAGAGTAGGCGGATAAACCACCTGGGGACGCAAAGCGCGCATACCAACATAAATCATATAAAGAAGGGTCAGCCAAACCCATAGGGGTGTTTTTGAAACAGCGGTCAACCAAGGTTCGAATACCATTACCCAGCTCCTATAATGAATATTTTGAAGATTTTTTCAGACCATAAAAGCAAAAATTGCCCTTATTGTCATACCAACCAGTCTTGATACGGATTTTCTTACCCCACCATAGGGCACTATAGATTATGCATAGATTCACACAGGCATGGATGAATTGATGTTGCAAATAGGGCCTCTCGAAGTCAAGGATTTCGCAAACAGTTAAGAGTTCAATCAGGATTCTTGGGGCATCGTTTTTTAAAAGGCCATTGGATGTAGGACATGGCCAATGCGGGCAGACACATCAGTGCCGAAATCAGAAAAAATACAGGCCAAGAGACACTGCTGGCCACCAGGCAGGCGCCATAAGAAACCACTGTGCGCCCAAAAGAACCCAAAGATGACAACATGGCATAGTGCAATGTCCCCTCTTTATCGCTGGCCTTACACAGGTTGGAAATATAGGTAATGATGGTCACGTTACCCAGCCCTCCAACCAAATGATTCAGGGACACACTTGCACAAAATAAGGCAAAATTCTGCCTGCCATGCCACGCATGGGCCATAAACAAGCACGCCATTAGCCCTTGCAATATGGCCCAAAAACGAAATCCATGGGCGATTCCTTTGCGCTCTATCCAAGCAACACCAAAACGAATGCCAATGATGGTGGCAATAATGCCCAGCCCCTTATCCACATTGGCAATGGCCTGCTTGGTGTACCCAGCCTTGATCAAATAATGGGACCACATGCTGCGCAGAAAAATATCGCCTAATTTTTGCGCCCCAATCATGCCTAAAATAGCCATAAAAAAATATGTTTTATGGAAAAATTGCCATCCTTGGTGCAAAAGCCGGAAATATTCTTTCATAGACAAGACCTCTTTCCACTGCTTGGGCTGAGGCAAACGCTGGACAGAAATCAGCCCAACAAACATGAGCAATCCTGCAATGCTGTAAAATGTTACCGACCACCCATAATGATGGGCCAAAATCAATGCGCTATAGCTGGTGGCCCACATACCAATGCGGTACCCTACGGCATTACTGCCAGAGGTCGCACTTTGATCTGATTCCGAAGTGGCACTGATGCGATAACCCTCCAAAGCGCAATCTTGTACCGCCCCGCACAGGGCCATGGCAAAACAAATTCCAAGGGTTGTCGACCACCGATGGGTGGGGTTTAAAAAACTCAATGCTATCATGCAAGCAATAACGCCCCATTGGGCCATTAAAATCCAGACAAAGTAGTGCCCATAGCGACGACCCAATGGACCAAAAGAAGTCATTTGAATAATGGGGCCCAAGAAAATCTTTAAAGCATAGGGCAACATCATCCATGCCATACCCCCCATATGTTGGGGCGAGCATCCGTAATCGGTTAGCCAAACCGTTACAATAGAGAGCAAGAAAGCCAGGGGAATGGCGCTGATGCCCCCAAAAAATCCCATGCGCCAAATGTGTATGCGATGGAGAGCTGGATTGGGCAAGAGACCTTTTGAATTTTTCAGAATTGAGCTCATTGAGATATGCTCCAAGTGGGTATGCGCCTGCATGTGTGATGGGATGCTGGTTCGAAATCTGGGGCGACTCTTGATATCTCTAGAGCAGCGCAAGGTTATTTTATATGAATTTGAGCAGATTGTACCCATTGGTTTGAAGATTCTGAAAATGCTGAAAATATCTGAAAACCCCCTAAGTTAGGGCAGTGTGTGATTCTTCTGCACAAGCTCTCGACCCCCCCATGATGATATTTCTTGTGGCGCTCTGAAAGCCTCGTTTCACAACAAAAAAACCTGGCACTTTTAAAGGGGGTGGCATTCTGGGTTTACTCTGTGCTGTCTCCAAGGCTTTCAGTCTGAATAAAACTCCGCCTTTCAAAATCTGTGAAAGCCAAATTTCTATGGTGGGCAATCCATAGTCTCTACATGTTTGTTTTTGAAAAAACCAGGAATCTTCAGGGCAGAAGAAAGTAGGCCTAGGATAAGACCTATTCCATCATAGCATTTTCTGAATCCCACACATAATCGGCTGAAAATTGACCTCGAAACCAGGTGCGTTGTTGTTTGATGTATTGTGCAATTTCCATAAGGTACTGGTGACGACACTCTTCTTGAGACAAGTAACCTTGGAGCATGGCATAAATTGGCCTGACACCAATGGCTTGACGCAATGGGGAATTTTCCCACTGTTCGTGGCTGCAAAAAGAGCGCACTTCTTCGTAAACACCATTTTGGACCATAGTTTTCCACCGCTTTTCAGCCCGATCCAGAAGTTGTTCACGGGATGGCCAAATGAGAACTCTAAAAAAATTCAAATGTGACGGCACGCGCTTTTGAAGATGCCACCAAGATAAGGCCTTTCCTGTTAAGCGATGGACAATCCATGCGTGGAGCAAGCGCTGCTTATCTGGTGTTTTTTCTGCGTATACGGGGTCAATAGATCCTACCAGTTTTTTTAAATCATTCACGGTGCTCAGCCGATGGTCCTCTTGCAAAGATGCCTTGTCATAAGGATTTAAAGGGGGTATGGGGGACAGTCCGTCTGTTAGGGTTTTCAGGTAAAATCCAGTTCCTCCAACAATCCATGCCCGCTGACCCAATGCATGGGCACTTTCAACAGAATCGTGGGCGTTTTTTGTCCATTGCGCAACGGTGTAATTTTTGGAATAGGGGGATAAAAATCCATACAAATCGTGATGTATAAGATTCCGATCTTGTTGGGACGGCATGGCGGTCAAAAGATCCAATCCATGATACAACTGCATGCTGTCCCCATTGATAATCCGACCAGATGTCTTGGTAGGTACGGAATTTTTCACAGCTCCTTCCATGCGTGTTGACACAGTGGGTGCGCCCGTGGCCCAAGACTGATTTGGGGCCACAGCATTCTTGGGTAAAGATGGTCCCAATAAAGAATCACCATGTCCAGCTGCAGTGCAGGGGATGCCGGAACCAAGACCCATTGCATGGTCAGAAATTGATGGCATTCTGGAGTTTATGGAAAATTCACATCTTGCATTTGAACCATAATCACAGTTGGAACTGGCATCAGGGTGCCCAGCATAGACCCTGCCAACGTCAAAATCATGAGCACAGTTGGAGTTACAGACACCTTCTTTTTGTGCTTGCCCAGAGGCCCAGTCTGATTTTCCCGATGCTGTGGGACCCGCCACAATAACAACCGTTGTCTTGGGAATATCCTTTATCTGAAAGTTACTTGTCATAAAATTTTACCTCGCTGCTGCTAGAAGACTATCCTTGGGCAACCTTGTCTCCAGAGGGGCTCGTTGATAATATTTGCCATAACTTTTGTTCCAACGCAGGAAGATTGTCCTTGCACACTGCAGAAACCATCAGGGTTTCTTTACCAAAGGCTTGTTTGGCCAAGTCTTTTTGCTCTTCTGACATCAGATCTGTTTTTGTCACCACAATCAATTCCTTTTTAGATAAAAAAGAGGGGCTGTAGTTTTCCAATTCGTTTCGAACCGTGGCGTAAACAGCGGGAAGATCTGGGCTGGTCCCGTCAATGACGTGTAAAATCATGCGACATCGTTCACCATGACCTAAAAATCGATGGCCCAAGCCTTTGCCCTCATGAGCACCCTCAATCAAACCTGGCAAATCTGCCAAAACCCACTCATCATAATTTGGCGTAATCATGGTGCCCAATTGCGGGGTTAATGTTGTAAAGGGGTAGGGGCCAATTTTAGGACAGGCACTGGTTATGGTGCCCAAAAGAGTGGATTTCCCAGCATTTGGAAGACCAATAAAGCCCACATCGGCCAATAACTTTAATCGCAATTGGATGGTTAGGGAGACGCCCAATTCACCAGGTGTAAATTCTCTTGGTGCGCGATTGGTCGATGAGACGAAACTGGCATTTCCACGCCCTCCCAAACCTCCTTTTGCCACCATGACCGTTTGATCCATGTGGATCAAGTCCACCATCAGGACATCGTCAACCCATATTTCTGTTCCCAATGGTACATCTAGGTACAGGTCATCCCCACCCAAGCCCGCTCTATTGCGTCCTGCCCCCCCAGCACCAGATTTGCCTTTGTAATGGGGGCGAAAACGAAAATCGATCAAGGTTGTCAAATCCCGAGATGTTCTTAAAAATACACTGCCGCCCACTCCACCATGACCCCCATCTGGACCACCAAAGGGGATGTTTTTTTCCCTGCGAAAACTGATACAGCCGTTTCCACCCTTGCCACTTTCAATAAATATTTTGGCATAATCACAAAACTGCATTGGAAATCGCTATTCATTTTTTCTTCATTATAAAGGCGAAATTCCAGCAAGGATAGCATTCCACCTGATATCCATTCTCTTTTTCAGCCATATGAGATCATTCAGCCTATGGGATTCTAATGTCTCATGACCAGTTCATATATACTTCTATATTTATAAAAACTTTTGACTGTAATTGATTTTAATGAAACAAGAATTGTGCAAATGTTGCGCGGCTGTCTGTTTAAATTGCCCATCTTTTCCATTGGTTTTCATTGGAAGGGGTTGAAAAGCACCAGAGCAGGGGGTGGGGCAAAGAAGAGAACTATTTGGACCGAATTTGGACCGAATAGTCGTGGCAGAAAAGGGATTGGCATGAAATCGGGCCTCAGCGGGTGGGATTTTCAGATCCTTTAATCAGAGGGACTTTCAGGTGGAACTATTGAGATGCAGACAATGAAGAGTCAGGGCAGAGAGGATCACCATGGGATCAATGCCCCCCTGTCTCTTTTCAGAAAAATCTATATTGATTCCTGCTTTTGATCCCCCTTATCCAAATCGGCATCCACCCCAGCATTTAAAACCTCATCTACCACCATGAACTGGTCAGCTGTTTTTAGGCTTGGGTGCAGCCAATACTGGCTCTGACCCTTGAGATGGAACAAGCTCACCTTGTCGCTTTGCATCATTTTCAACCGCAGTCAAAGCCTCTTCCAGAGCGCGCCGTAATTGGGGGTCATTTTTTTGCACGTAATCCTGAGGTGTGATATCCACCTCAATGGTTGGAGAAACTCCGGTATTTTCAACGCTCCAGCCCATATCATGAAACCAAAAAGAAAATTCCGGTTGGCTGGTTTGGGTCCCATCAATCAAGTTGTACCGAGGCCAAATGCCTACAACACCACCCCACGTGCGTTTGCCAATCAGTGGGCCCATTGCGTAACTTTTAAATGCATGGGCAAAAATATCGCCGTCTGAACCTGTGTGCTCATTGATGAGAGCCACCATTGGCCCCTTAGGGGCATCGCTTGGATAGGGGAATTGCCCATGATGTCGAGTTTGATCTGTCCCTAGGCGCTGACGCCTTAAAAAATCGATCATGAGGTAGGATAAATTGCCACCCCCGTTGTAACGCACATCAATGATCAATCCATCTCGATCAAATTCTTGAGTATATCCTCGTAAAAATTCACTATAGCCCAACGTTTGCATGTCTGGAATATGCAAATATCCAATTTTTCCTTGGCTTTCTTGATGCACCCATTGACGATTGGCCTCCACCCATTGACGATACCGCCATTGAGGTTCTTTGCTGGCACTTTGGGGGAATACAATCACAGTACGCTTATTGGACCCCTCTGCATCGCTGAGAACTATGGGAATGCTGTTTCCAGCCTGCTGAGCTAAGGTGTGTTGAGGGAGGATGGTGTCAGACAGGGTTTGCCCACCAATGGCCCAAATGAGATCCCCCACCTTTACACCCAGACCGGGTCGTTGCAAAGGCATGGATGTCCATGGATCCCCTTTTAAAAAAGAATCGATGGCATAAGATCCCTTTTCTGGAACATATGAAAAATTCGCACCCAACGATCCCAAGGTCGTATGCTTGGGGTCACCTGCCTGGTAAACATACGCATGGGACGTCCCCAATTCTCCTTGCATGTCGGAAATGACACTGTAAAGCTCCGATGTGCAGGTAATTTGATCGATGCAGGGTCGATATCGATTGTACACCCCTTGCCAGTCCACCCCCCCCATACTGGACATCCAAAACATTTCTTTTTGCAAGCGCCAGGCCTCATCAAACATGTGGACCCATTCTTTTTGAGGATTGACCTGCAATGCAATGCGTTTCCAATTCAGCCACCCGCCTTGATGAAAGGACAAGTCTGGTGTGTCATCGGGCTTGCTTCCTGCTCGAACTGTGCGCAATTTACCATTGCTGCGATAAGTCATCCATTGAAGGTCTAGGGAAAAGGTCATGGAATCCAGGCCTGTAATCCAAGTGTCTTCTTTCAGTTGTTTTAAATCATAGGCATGGAGGTCTTGCTTGCCATCATCATCCTGAATGGTATACAAAACATACCCCTTTAAGGCTGACAAATGGGTGTATTCCTTTGGGGCTAAGGGGAAAGCTAAAATTCTGGAGTGCATGTCCTCAAAGTCAATGGATACAGGGCTGGGGACTTTGCTGCCATCTTTTATCTTGCCATCCGCCTCCTTGTGAAAATCCTGCTTTTTGTCACCAGAATTCAACATCTCGTCTGGATTGACCCCACCATCTGTGGTGGGCATTACACCGTCTTTTTGGGCCCCCGATTCCAACTTTGTGCCTGGGCTCTCTGAGCCTGACGATTTGTCATTGGATTCATCCTCTTTGTTGTCCTCTTTGTCCAAATCCCTTTTTAGAAAAGGCAGAACAAAAGGAGATTCCTGGTTTTCCTGCAAAATAAATACAAAGGGCTGGGTTCCTGAATCGCAAGTCATGACCATGTCCAATCCGTCCCTCTGGGGATCGAATCGACGAGAAGATAGGAAAAACAAGTATTTTCCATCTGGATCAAATACAGGATTGGTATTTTGGAATGCATTGTCTGTAATTTGGTGGCTCTTGTTCTCCACCGTATCGTAAATCAAGATATCGGATCCTCGAATGCGGGATGCGATGCTGTAGGCAATCCAGCGTCCACATGGAGACCAATTGTACCCCTGAACCTGACCTGCTTTGCTGGTGGCAATGGGTATGGTTTCATCGTCATCCAACTGAATGAGGAAGAGCTCGTGGCGATGATTGGTGCATGCCAAGATGTGCTTATGGGGGCTGGGTTTGGCACTGATAATGCGCCCCCAATCCCTGTCATGGGGTATTTTTGGATTGCAGGAAATGGGATCCAGCCCATGGGGGGCATAGCACTCCAAAACCTCTGTCAGGCCTTGGTCACACAAAGCAACCATGGTCTGATCCTTAAACCAACTGACCCAACGATACCGCACACCATCGCGCAATCCTTTTTGTTCTGCAGGCCCCTTGGTTGGGGTCATTTCAAAAAGACGGCCTCGGGTGGTTAAGGCCAAGCGCTTGCCATCAGGGGACAAGCTGTAACTGGTCAAATGGGTTGCAGGATCTTTGGACAGGCGCACTTTGGATAAGTCCCCTTGATGCAACTTCAATGGGATCTGAACGTCTTGGGTGGTCCCAGCATCATAAATGCGGATTGATCCGCCGCAACTATAGACCAGCCTGTCGCCACAAACAGTCATGTGACGGGGGTAAAAATCAGTATGCTGGGTATGCTGACACAGGTCTCCGCCATCGCTTTGGCAGGAATAAATGTTCCCATGACCTTCTTTGTCCGATAGAAAATAAATTCGGTTCTGAATCCAAATGGGGTTCAAAAGATTGTGCTGGATATGGGGCAGCAATTTTTGAAAATTGCCCGTTCCGTCTGAGTCAATCCATAGCCTACCTGCTGTTCCACCCGTGTAACGTTTCCACGAGGTATAGCCATCTCCCTGACGTTGAATAACCTGCCTGCCATCACCATGGATTGAATAAAACTCACATGGACCAATATCCACACCGTGCCGTTGTCCTGTACGGGTATCCACAGTGGCAAGGGCACTTTCCCGAGAGGTCATACTGAATGCATTGGTGGTAATCCACAGGGTTTCAGCATCCTTCCATCCCAAAAGATGAACTGTGTTTTCATAAGAAGTGATGCGATTGGGAATGCCGCCATCCAAAGATACCGAATACAAATCCTGGCCAAAAACAAAGGCCAAGGTTTTTCCATCGGGTGAAAAATGGGGCTGCATTAATCCCACCATAGATTCGGTCAATCGATGGGGAGGCATTTTTGAATCAAGGGTGGTCAGCCATAAGGCATTTCCTGAAACAAAGGCCAAAAAATCTCCGTGTAATGCTGGGTATTGGAAATACATTAAAGGGCTGGTCTTTTTTATTGACTATGGTGACAGGGATTTCGGCTTTCTGCAATGTGGATCTTGGCAAATCCATTGGATGGGCGTACAATCGTTGATGGTATCAAACTATCCGATCTATTCAGCAATGTGTTTGAGACAAAGAATCATCCGTCTGAGATAACCTATCCCATGAAAAATTCAAAAAGCATTCACCAGCAAGTTCAAGAGTTAAAAAAGAACGTATCGAATCAGTTGTATGGCTTTTCAAAAGAAGATGTTTTTACCCAAGAAGAAGGTATAGATCCAATGGTGGATCAGGTTTCTTTGGCAAGGGCAACGGATTCTGACGGTGTGGCATTGGCTCAAATGGATGGTGTGCAAAATTTAAATTCTTTGGGCGCAGAGGTTCATGAAATAGGGGGGGAGTCTGGTTCCAAAGGGCAGGGCATAGGCTCGAACATGGGTGGGGAAAAAATATGTTCAAAAATAGATAGACAAAAATTATCTATGGCGGGTATGGAAATGTTGGTTTCAGCCGGAGTATCCTACGCCATTGCTTGGGGCATCGGAGGTCTATTCACCCTATCTTCACCTTGTCGTATTATTATGGGGGCAATCTTAGCTTTTGCAGTCAATGCACTGGCTGTGTACAGGATAATAAAAAAATGAGTGGATTCAATCCCTTACAACAATTTTTGGTTAAAACACTGGTTCCAATTCATATTTTTGGGATGGATTTTTCGATAACCAATTCGGCAGCTTTTATGCTGACGGCTGTAGGTGTTGTTTCTGGGGGGGTTCTTTTGGGGTTGCGCAAACCGGAAATCATTCCAAGCAAGGTTCAGACTTTGGCAGAATGGCCTTTTTCCCTCATTGAAACCATGGTTTTGGAAACAAACGGGAAAGAGGGGTTGCCCTTTGTGGGATTTCTCTCATCCATATTCCTCTTTGTCTTAATGGGAAATCTGTTGGGTTTGTTGCCATTTGCCTTTACATTCACCAGTCAGATTATCATTAATTTTTCCCTAGCTTTTTTGGTGCTGTGTGTCATTACAGTTTGGGGGTTTATTCGACATGGGCCAGCCTTTTTAAGGCTGTTTTTACCCAAGGGTGTGTCGTTATGGGTTGCACCTATTTTGATTCCTGTGGAGATGATTTCTTACTTATCGCGTCCCATCAGTTTGGCCATTCGTTTGTTTGCCAATATGGTGGCAGGACACAGCATGTTAAAAATCTTTGCATTTTTTACAGGCAGCATGGGGTTTGCTTTTGGAATGATTCCACTCTTCGTCAATGTGGGTTTGATAGGGTTTGAGTTTTTTGTAGCCTTTTTACAGGCCTACGTTTTTACACTGCTTAGCTGCATTTATTTAAATGATGCTTTGCATTTACACTAATAGGAGATTTTATATAATGAAAGCTTATGCAGCCGCCATCGCGGCATTGCCTCTTGGTCTGGTGGGTCTGGCTGTGGGACGTATTTTTAATACAACCATCGAAACCATTGGGCGCAATCCGTCTGTACGAGATAAGGTCTTTACCATCGCCATGTTGGGATTTGCAGTGACCGAAGCCATTGCATTGATCATTCTTTTGGTCATACTGTTAATTTTGTTTGTTTAAGAACAGAGAAAAACAATGCCCCAATTTGATGCCAGCTTTTACTTTTCCCAGATCTTTTGGATGTGTGTCGCCTTTGGACTGTTGTTCTGGGCGATTCAGGGCAAGGTAATGCCAATACTCCTGCAATTAAAGCGGGAGAGGGATCAGAAAGTGAATTTTTTCTTAGAACAAGCTGCCTCAATTCAGGCCACGGCAGATGCCCTGTTTCTAGGGACAGAAAAAATTTTACAGCAAGCACGATCGGATGCGAAAACCGCGGTTTCTGATGCCTTGGCCATCAGTCGATCCCAAGTTCAATCTGCTCTTTATGCACACCAAGTGTCCTATCGTGCACAGATGGAAGAGTTGAAAAGAATTGTGGAATCCGAGCGGTCTCATGCCTGGAAAACACTGCACGATACCGTTCCAGAGCTGTGCGATTCTGTCATTGAAAAATGGTCGGCATCGCTGCCCAAAATTGCTAGAGATAAGATATGAAGTTCCTAGCCACATTAGGTGCAAAGCCATCCATAAAAAATTTTTTGACAGGGGCTGTATTTATATTGTGCAGCATTTTGCTGCTGGAGGACGGCCTCCATTTTTCAATTCCGGTGGCTTTTGTCATTTGCATTTTCGCACTTTGGAAACGCGGTGCCACTCTGATTCATGGCGAGCTCAGTAGGTACCAGCAAAGCATTCAAAGAAATCTGGATGGTGGCCATATTGCCCTGGAAAAGGCTCGGGATCTTCTAGAGAGTGCCAAGAAAGCAGAAATAGATTTGGCCAAAACCATTGAAACCATCTTGCAGTCTGCCCATCAAGATGCTGCATGGATCTTGCGAAAAGCTCAAAATGACATTGATGCGATGAAGGATGCGGAACGCCAGCAGTGCAGCATTCAAAATGTGGCTTTGCGTCAAAAGTGGAGGGCTGCAATGGGGCAAGAATTGGTATCAGCCATGAGGGATTATATTTCGGAAAATCCATCGGCTCTGCCCAAACCAGAGCATGCAACCCACCTGATGTCTCAAAAAATAAGTCAGGCCATTGATCATTATCCCTCGGTCAAAAAATAGCAGCCAATCTTTGTAGCAGAGGCTGGCATGGGGAGGTCTTTTATCCCCGCTGAATGACCTCTCTTTTGGCAAGGCCTTCAAACGTTCTTTGGTCTTCGACGGATTTTCTGACAATAACTGCCCCTTCTTTGCAAAATAAATAACCATTTTTTGCCATTAATCCAAATACATTGGTCCCAATAAAAAACCCAATACAGAGTGGAAAACTTTCTTAGAAAATAGTTTTTTAGAAGCCACCTTAATCCATAGCACTCTCTACAGGTTGTCATTTGGGCTGTTGCGTAATGTTCCTTTGGATAAAGGGTCACTTCCATTATGAGAAACAGACTGGTGCAAAGCCAACCATCCCCATTTTTTATGAATATACAGTTGGGACGGCATTTTAGATGACACACTGTTGTCTGAACCTAGGGCCTTTTAAGGACACCATATCTTGAAGCAGAGTGTTGCCCGTATTAAAAGCAGGTTGCGCCGGTTAAAATAGGGCCCCTTATTTATGAGAGTCCCTATGTTGTAGCCAATCCCATACAATGGAATCCTGCCCAAGTGCCCAACCTACAAGACGCAATGCAATGCCGTCTGATGAAAAAATGCGCCCTATTAGGGTGCAAATGGTGAGCAAATGAATTTCATCCAGAAAAACTTGGCAATGGGTGATGTCGGACGAATCTGGCCAATCAGCACGAACCGACGAATCTAGCCAATGGGTGACTTCCCGAGGGTCTTGCCAATGTTAAAGAAACAGCCAATCAAAATTCAAATGAGATCTTGTGCAAAATCCCAATCTGCATTGAAAAAAAATTCTGCAGATTTGATCTCTAAATAAAATTAATAAGGGATTGATATGGAGAGCAGGCGCTACAGGGTTCGAACCTGTGACCTATTGATTAAGAGTCAACCGCTCTACCAACTGAGCTAAGCGCCCCCCATATGTTTTTATTATAGTTGGGCTTTTTAAAAAATACAATGCCCTTGAAATTTTTAGAACCATACCAAGTGCAATGTTGATGCATTTTAAAAATACAATTGACAGAATTCATAAAATATATTATATTAACTTTATATTAATATAACTTAACATACTGATTATGAAAAAGAGAATAATACCATTTTTAATGATTGCTATTTCCAGCGCAGTTGGCGCTGTGGAATCCACAGGGGACCTCACCACAGGGGACCTCACCACAGGGGGCGCTCGGAAAAATACCCAAGGGGTCTCAACCAATAAGGCCCCTGGTGCAGGCTTGTTAGATGTGGAAAAGGAAAAATACAAATTAGGCTTTAAAGCTGCAAAATGGGTCAAAAAATATACCGGAGAGAACCTCAAAGACTTGGAAAGTATTTCATCTGTTGACAAATGGCTGGTGGATTATGTCACCAAACGTATGAACAAAATACCCTATAGAAATCAACGGAATGCCTGGACCTTTGGTTACACCCATGGTCTGAGGAAAGGTTACTTTAAAGATACCTTGATGGAAAAAATAGGGGAAATATTACAAGATGGGATGCCATCATACTGGACAAAGACCGATTACAAAACCCCTACTGCAGCAGACATTAATGCATCTGAAGATAATTTAATTGGTTTAATATCCAAATTACATGATTCAATTGGTTTGATGGAAAAACCAACTTTAGAATTACGTGAATTATATGCATTAAATAAAAATTTAGATACGTTAAATAAATTACTTAAAAATTTACAAAATATAAAGGAATGTCATGAAATTAAATATAATTTTTTGCGTCATTTAACATTTGACACTGATCAAAATAATTTTATTAATTTTGATTTGTTAGCCCGCAAATATTGCAATGGTCTGTGTAAGGGCATTTCCGATTCTGGAATATCCGATTTCCTCATCGTCAATTCCACCGATCCAGAGACCAGCGCCCATTATGCTGGGTCCAAATCAAATATATTGACACAACAATTTGTTCAAAGTAAAAAACGTAACAAGGAGAGTGTAAAAAAATTCAATATCAATCCAAATGATAATGATTACCAAGATTTTAGAAGGAAAACATTTATTGGTATGCCTTACTCTGAAATTGATTGTCTGGGTCTTTTAACAGCAGTAAGGGAACTTCCAGGGCAAGGATCTGTTGGGATCGTTCTTCCCGGTCACAAAGTGGCCTTGCGGTATTTCGATGGTGTTGTCATGTATTCAGATCCAAATTTTAGTTCCATGGCCCATGTCATTGAATCTGCATCAGGTTTACAAAAAGCCCTACATCGCACCCACACTATGATTAAGTGCGAATTAAATTCCAGTACTATTCAGATATATGATTTACCTGAAGACGTTATTGCTAAAAATTTTCCAAAATATCGCAGTTTGTCCAATTTTCAATATCGCAAAGAAAAAGCGTTAATTAATAATGAAGAAGTGTCATTTTATAATGAAGCAAAACAAAAAATAGATGCAATTGATGCTCTCATAAAAGAAAAAACAGATGCAATTATGGCTCTATGGCAAGAAGATGCTGCCTCAAGAATATTAGTTGAATCAATTTTAAATGAAGCACAAGAAAAATTGGATTTAATTTATAGAGCAAGAAAAGAAGAAATTGCCTCAATTGAGGCTGAAAAATTCTACGATCTGGCCAGAAAAACGGCTGCTATTAACATGGCATACGCTAAAAACAATAAGGATCGTGACGAAGTAATAGCCGAAAAGAATAAGAGTCTGGCCCGTATAACAGCCCTAGAAACCAAAAGAGAGGAGGATATGGCCCGTTTAAAAGCCGAACAAAAAGAGGCCCTAGATGATATGGTCAGTGTAAAAGCCCAAAGAGACAAGGATGAAAACATGGTAAAAGCCAAAAAGGATGAGAATCTGGCCCAAATATTAAAAATCAACCATGGTTCCAAACTTTTATCCTATTTGGACAAAATGAAACCAAGTTATAACTATGAAGAAGAATCTAGTGAGGAGGAAAAAAAGGAATAACCCCATCTGGCCAAAAAGCATAAAGAAAGGTGGTAAAAAGGGGGGGGTGTCCTGCATCAAAAAGGGGCAAGGCACCAAGCAGGGGAGGGGAAGACAGTCCCATTGAGGCATCCTTCAAAGACCCAAGCCTTGGGGTTTCGTTTTGCCTCCCCCTGTTGGAAAAAGGAGCAAAAAAGTTATTAAAGGTGGCGAGAGCTGTGAAAGATCTTGAGAATTAGGGCGGTAAGACTGAAATGTGGGTTGTCTTTACTGGTCCTTGAAAATCTTTCTTAAAGGCCTTTAGATGCCAACGACCTTGCCAATTGCCAGGCCTTTGATGTCTGGGATAATGGGCCGACCTGGATCACAAAGGCTTTGCCACACATTTGGACACAGATGGCTTTGGCCAGTGACCTGTATGGGGAAACCCTTAGGCAGAGATGACTTTGGTGGGTGCAAGAACGGGTGTGGGTCTAGAGTGATGGCCAATCTGACTCCAGTGGCACCATGTTACCGCGCTGGGGTCCTCTTTTAGGGCACTCATCAAACGATAATTCAAATGATGTCCTGGGTTCAGGGCATGGGTTTGACCGTAAATAAAGGCGCCAAGCAGGGCAAAATCCCCCATCATATCCAAAATTTTATGCCGAGCGGTCTCGTTGTCCAAAAGCATGCCTCCTGGATTAATGGGGTTACCCCCATCCCACACCAAGGAAACATCCAGAGATCCCCCGCGAATATAACCCAGTGCCTTCATTTTTTCAACATCAGCCAGACGCATAAAAGTGCGCGCTGGGGCAATGTCTTTTTCAAAGGAATCTCGGATGGGATCAAAAGAGTATTCATGAAGAACCCCCTCATCAGGTGCGACCTTGACAGAAAACAAAGGGCTTCCTGGGCGCCATTCAACCCAGCGATCTTTCTCGGTGATGCGAATGGGGCGTTGGACCACCATCCATAATGTTTCGTCTTTGGCACTGGAAACACATCCGGCCGCCAACAGTGCATCTAGATATATTTTTGCGCTGCCATCCAAAATTGGCGCCTCTGATCCCAGAAGATCAATGGTCAAGTCCGTGATACCCAGACCATAGCAGGCCGACAACAAGTGCTCTACCATGGTGACACTGTGCCCAGATGCATTGGAAATGGTGGTGGACAGATGGGTACTTGTTATGCTGCCCCAATGGGCAGAAACCGATCCTGGACAGAGAAAAGTAATATTATCCCCATATTTTGCAGGATAAAAAGTTACTGTGGATGAATTGCCGCTATGCACACCTATTCCAGAAAGGGTCGCGGATTTAGCAATGGTTTTTCTGTACTGCATGGATCCTTACAATTTGGTTAGGATAAGGGTATTATATTGGAATACCTGATATTTTCAAGGAAAATGTCCTTACCTTCAGCAATATTTTCAAGCATTCTGGGAATCGGTGTTGATTTGGTGGACAGTCGGCGCATTGAAAAAGCCCTATTGCGGCATCCAAACTGCTTTGTCCGGCGTATTTTTACAGATCAAGAGCGCGCCCATGCAGATGCTCAGAAAAAACCAGTTTTGTCTTATGCCAAACGTTTTGCCGCCAAAGAAGCCTTTGCAAAAGCTGCTGGCTTGGGCATTGGTCGGGTCATAGGATGGAAAGACGTTGAAACGGTTTCCCAACCAAGTGGACAGCCCACCCTCATTGTATCTACCCGGTGCCAAATGGCGCTGACCAATCTTTGGCAACAAAATTTTTCCACCATGGTATCTTTGTCCGATGAGCCACCCTATGCCCAAGCCTTTGTTGTGATTGTAGGTTGCCCTGGTCAAGATTATTCTCAAGGTTTGACTCAGAGGGGTTTGACCTTGCGAGCATCTGATTCTGACTCCCTTCCAGAGGCCCCATGTTCCCAAGAATTTCATTGTGGAGGGCTCTAAATGAATGTCCCAAATGAATCTTGTATCCATGGGCCACACCCTGTCACGTTCAAGCTGACATCATTTTGTGCCAAACATCCATGGATGAACTCCACCCCACCCCTAATTCTGAGAACAACATTATGACGACTTCGTTTGACAAGAAATGGCCTTCCAGAAAAACAAATCTGGAAAAAGATTTGGAAAAAACAGTGGATGAAAAATCCACCCAAGCATCCCCTCAAAACTGCCAAACATCACCCCAAAGGGAAGAAAGCGCCGAGTTCTACCCAGTATTGCCTGAAATGGAGGCCGGGTGGGACTGTATGGTTGTGGAACCAGACCATGTTGGAATGCGCCTAGACGCCTTTATGGCCAAAATGAGGCCCTTGCACAGCCGCACACGTTGGCAAGAGTGGATCCGAGGGGGGCACCACATCCGCATTGGGGATGTACCCATATCTGCCCTCAATCATCGTATGACATTGCACGCTGTATGCCTTGTTGCACCCTTGCCAGAGCCCACTGCCTGTGACCTAACCCCATGCCCCATGGCTTTGACGGTATATTATGAGGACAAGGATTTGCTGGTCATCGAAAAGCCTTTTGGATTGGTGGTGCATCCAGGCAACGGGACCCGCGAGCCCACACTTATTCACGGATTATTGGCCCAATGCAGGGATCTTTCCGGGATTGGGGGGGTTCAAAAACCAGGATTGGTCCATCGATTGGACAAGGATACCAGCGGCCTGATGATTGTTGCAAAGCACGATGCCGCCCATCAAGGATTGTCTCAACAATTTGCCCAACGAACGTTGGAAAAAAAGTACCTGGCCTTTGTATGGGGACAACCTTCTCCACCCTTTGGTCGCATTGAAACTCTATTGGGGCGCAACCCCCACAAACGCACCCAACAAGCCGTTGTTCCAACGGGGGGAAAGGAGGCCATAACCACCTATCGCACTGTACGAACAAACGGCACCATGTCGGTTCTAGAGTGCGGCTTGTTGACAGGACGAACCCATCAAATTCGGGTCCATTGCGCCCATTTGAAACATCCTGTAATAGGGGACAGCCTTTATGGCAATGGCAGAGGTCACCCACGTCAAGCCCTTCATGCCCACCGATTGCGCTTTGAACACCCTTGTTCAGGTCAGGAAATAGATTTAACCAGCCCACTGCCCCAAGATCTGCAAGAATTGTGGGATCGTATGGGTGAGGGCAACAGTTGAAAAATCCAAGGGGAATGGCTAGAAAAATTCGTGACAGTGGCAAAGAGGGGGGGGAAGGGCAGCAAAAGGGGCAGGGTAAAATCGAGCTCCTCACAAAAGTCGAGCCCTCCACAAAAGCTGGAATTCTATGGGAAAGTTTGGCTTTTTTAGGATTCCTTCTTGCGCAGATTCCATTTATAATAAACGGTATGATAATACAAATAATAATTGAATATGTTTGAATCTTTGGGGCGTCGATTCAGTGAAATTTTCAATCAATTGCGGGGAAAAAGCGGGTTAACAGAGGCCGATATAACGGCAGCATTAAGACACATTCGAATCGCATTGCTGGATGCTGATGTGGCCCTTCCAGCCATAGCCGCCCTAATGGCGGATGTCAAAGAGCATGCCATGGGGGTTCAGGTATTAAAAAGCATTGCGCCTGATCAAATGGTGATCAAAGCCGTTCACGATGCTTTAATTCGCCTCTTGAGCCATCCAGAACAGGCTTGGGCACTTCCAGGGACCAAGCCAGCTGTTTTTCTAATGGCTGGACTGCAGGGATCTGGCAAAACCACCATGTCTTCGAAAATCGCATGGTTATTTAAAGATAAAAAAGTTCTCATGGCTTCGTTGGATATTTATCGGCCAGCAGCTCAGAGACAATTAGAAATTTTAGGACAATCCATTGGTGTAGATACATTGCCCATTGTGGCCCATGAAAAACCCTTAGATATTGCACGTCGCGCCTTAAAGTATGGTGCACAATACGATGTATTGATTGTGGATACAGCCGGGCGATTGCACATTGACACGGGTATGATGGAGGAATTGCGTGCCGTAAAGGCCTGCCTTGATCCCCATGAAATTGTATTGGTTGTAGATGCCTTGTCCGGTCAAGATGCTTTAATGACAGCCAAGGCTTTTCATGAATCCGTTGGCATCACTGGCGTTGGGTTGTCTCGGGTCGATGGAGACGGTCGAGGAGGCGTGGCCCTGTCTTTGCGTCATGCAACGGGCTGCCCCATTAAAATCATGGGTATGGGGGAAAATCCGTCTCAAGTCATGGGATTTGATCCCAAACGTTTGGCTGATCGCATTTTGGACAAGGGGGACATTGTGGGTTTGGTTGAAAAAGCCAATCAAGTGGCACAATCGGTGGATCAAGAGCAGACGCTGAAACGTTTGGAAAAAGGCTTGTTTACCCTGGAGGATCTCTCTCAAAATCTCAAACAACTGGAGTCCATGGGTGGGCTAAAGGGGTTATTGGATTTTTTACCCGGTATGCGTGGACTGAAGGATCAGCTGGATCAAAAAAACCCATCTATGGATTTTAAAAAACAGCAGGCCATCATTGGGTCCATGACGGTAAAAGAGCGTCGTCAGCCAGATCTGCTTAATGCCTCTCGAAAGCGGCGTATTGCCAAGGGCAGCGGAACAGATGTTGTGGCCGTGAATCGTTTGCTGGAACATTTTTCTCAAATGCAAAAAATGATGAAGTCGTTGAAAAGAAATCCTCCTTCTAGAAACCCAATATCCAAGCGATGGGGCCGATAAATACAGCACTTTCTTAATATAATGGGTCAATAAATACACAATGAGAGCGATAAATACATTGTATTTTATGTAATTTTTAACATTGGACAAACGATTTTTTCATGGTACTATTTAAAAAAATACAGATGGATGATCATGAGTCGAGATCAAGCATTGCAAAGCGCCATACAGCAAATCGAGCGGGCTTTTGGGAAGGGGTCTTTGTTGCGTTGGGGGGACCAAGGAAAAACAGAGGGCATCGAAGTCATTTCTACTGGCTCCATTGGATTGGATCTGGCTTTGGGCATCGAAGGCTTGCCGTTGGGTCGCATCGTTGAAATTTATGGACCAGAAAGCTCTGGAAAAACAACCTTAACATTGCAAGTCATTGCCCAAGCTCAAAAAAAGGGTGGCGTGTGCGCCTTTATTGATGTAGAGCATGCCATGGATCCTTCTTATGCCAGAAAACTCGGTGTTGTCATCGAGGATTTGTACATTGCTCAACCGGATACGGGGGAGCAGGCCCTTGAAATTGCAGATACTCTTGTGCGCTCTGGGGCGGTGAAAGTGGTGGTTATCGACAGCGTGGCCGCATTGGTTCCCAAGTCGGAATTAGAGGGGGACATGGGGGATTCCCACATGGGGTTGCAGGCCAGGTTGATGAGCCAAGCTTTGCGTAAAATAACGGGATCTATTTCTAAATCGGGATGTTTGGTCATTTTTACCAACCAGATTCGTCAAAAAATTGGGGTTATGTTTGGGAATCCCGAAACAACCACTGGCGGTGTGGCCTTGAAATTTTACGCGTCCGTGCGCCTAGATATTCGCCGCATTGGGGCCATTAAAGACAAAGAAACGGTTATTGGAAATCAAACCCGGGTCAAAGTTGTAAAAAACAAGATGGCCCCCCCATTTCGAGAGGCCCTTTTTGATATTATGTATGGGGAAGGGGTTTCTAAAACATCGGAATTGATTGATTTGGGTGTCAAGGCTGGGTTGGTGGAAAAATCAGGATCCTGGTACTCCTACAAAGGGGAAAAATTGGGGCAAGGCAGAGAATCTGTGCGGGATTTTCTCATTAAGAATCCCGATAAAGCCGTGGCCCTAGAGCATGCCATCATGGCGGAATTGCGGGTCAAGATCTCTCTGTTAGAGAGTGGTGCATCTGGAAAAAACAGTTCGGCTGATTCTGAAGGAGATTCATCTGATTCAGAGGAAGATTCCGATTCATAATTGGGGTGAGCCCTATTGGGCTGTGGCCACAGAAGGGCGGGGCAGCACATTAAAAACTCCAGGATCGGAAAGGGGCTCAGGCCAGAGCCACAAAGTTACAGTGGGGGGGGCAAAATCCCAGGAATGAAACCTATGCATCCAAGGCACAATGAATGCCCCACCTTGAATTTTTGGGTTTTTTTTTGTAGATTGAATGTAAGATAATAATAAATTTACAAGGAGACAGCTATGAGCACTGTGCGTAAGGGGCGGATGATTGGCATCGATCTGGGTACCACCAATTCATGCGTTGCCATCATGGATGGCGCGCAACCCCGTGTTCTAGAGAATGCAGAAGGAATGAGGACCACACCGTCTGTTGTGGCCTTTACGGATACAGGGGAATTGCTTGTTGGTCAGGCGGCCAAAAGACAGTCCGTTACCAATCCAGAAAACACCCTTTTTGCCATTAAGCGATTGATTGGTAGGCGCTATGACAGCCCCATTACACAAAAAGACATCAAGATTTCGCCGTATAAAATTGTTGCAGGAGACAGTGGTGACGCTTGGGTAGAGGCCCATGGCAAGAAGTACAGTCCTAGCCAAATCAGCGCTTTTATTTTGCAGAAAATGAAGGAAACCGCTGAAAAGTTTTTGGGCGAAAAGGTTACCGAGGCCGTGATCACTGTTCCAGCCTATTTTGATGATGCCCAACGTCAGGCAACCAAAGATGCCGGTCGCATTGCGGGTCTAGATGTCAAGCGCATTATCAACGAGCCGACAGCTGCAGCCTTGGCTTACGGTTTGGATAAAAAGAAGAATGGGGTAGTTGCTGTGTACGATCTTGGTGGAGGAACCTTTGACGTTTCCATTTTAGAGCTGAGTGATAATATTTTTGAAGTGAAGTCCACCAATGGCGATACTTTTTTGGGTGGGGAAGATTTTGACCAGTGTATCGTTGATTATTTGGCTCAAGAGTTTCAAAAAACCAGCGGCATTGATTTAAGAAAAGATCGCTTGGCATTGCAAAGATTGAAAGAAGCTGCAGAAAAATCCAAGATTGAGCTGTCTAGTGCCATAAGCACGGATGTCAATTTGCCCTTTATTACGGCCGACCAAACAGGACCCAAGCATTTGCAAGTCAAAATGACCCGCGCCACATTAGATGGCCTTGTCAATCACTTAATCGAACGCACCTTGGTTCCTTGTCGCAAAGCCCTGAAAGATGCGGGCATGGACACCAGTCAGATTGAAGAGGTTATTCTGGTGGGTGGCATGACTCGTATGCCCAAAGTCATTGAAGCTGTCAAAGCTTTTTTTGGAAAGGATCCTCATCAAGGCGTCAATCCAGACGAAGTTGTGGCATTGGGCGCTGCCATACAAGCTGGGATTTTGCAAGGAACGGTCAAGGAAGACCTTCTGTTGCTGGATGTAACTCCACTATCCTTGGGTATCGAAACATTGGGTGGGGTTTTTACCCGCCTTATCGAGCGCAATACAACGATTCCCACCAAAAAATCCCAAGTTTTTTCCACCGCTGAGGACAATCAAACGGCCGTAACCATTCGTGTATTCCAAGGGGAACGCGAAATGGCCGCGGACAACAAGCTGTTGGGGCAATTCGACTTGGTAGGCATTCAGTCTGCCCCACGTGGTCGACCACAAATAGAGGTTGCCTTTGACATCGATGCCGATGGCCTAGTGCACGTTCTGGCCAAAGATAAAGAAACAGGGCAAGAGCAAAAAATAGAAATTCGTTCTTCTGGTGGCCTTGATGCCAAGGAGATCGATGCCATGATTCGTGATGCCCAAGATCATAAAGCAGCCGATGAGGAGAAAAAGAAGTTGGTTGAGGTTAAGAATCATGCAGAAGCCATGATTCACTCTGTGTCCAAGCAATTGGAAGAGGTCGAGGTTTTAGAGGAAAAGCGAGGCCACGTTCAGCAAAAAATTCAAGATTTGCGCAAGGCCATGGATCATGGTCATTACGACGAGATTCAGACATTGACCCAAGAATTGACAACAGAGCTGACCGAACTAAGTCAGCTGCCTAAGCGCCCGGGCTCTGGGGAAGATGAGTCAAAGATTGTTGAAGGTGAAGCCACAGATACCACTGCAACAGAATAGAATTCCAGGGTGATTTGGGGCGAGATAGAGTGGGTCTGCGGGGCAGAATGAGGTGGTGAATTTTGTCGAGCCACCTATGAATCCCAGGCCCTTTGCTCAGCGCAAACAAGTTAGAGAACAAGGCTGCTTGAATGAACCATTCCATATGTTTCTGAGCAGCCTTGGATATTAATCCCATTATTCTTTAGGTGATTCTTGTGAGAAAAAGTACTTTTTGGATGATTTTTCTTTGCACATTCTGTGGATGTGATGGTGGTGGCCCCAATAGTGGTGGCAGTTGCAGAAGGAGTGGTGGCGCCAGGCAAGAGTGCTCTACCCCGCCCATTCCAAATGATGGCTTTGTAAGGGGTGCGGCAATCGGCAATCCACATGCACCATTGCCCGGCTCTGAATTCTCTGCTAAAGGCCCATTCCACCATCCAGCGCCCAATGCCCTTGATCTCCATGTCAATGGCTTGACTTCAAAGTGACTTGGAGGAAAACATCAGAGCAAGGTCTGACTTAATTGTAACTTAATCGTAAAATCAATTCCTGTGATAAATAGTCATGGCCACTTATCATAGTCAATTGCAGACGATAGGAAGTTTACTTAAAAGATCAATACTCGCATTGGCAATTATATTTCAAAGATCCATGCTTTTGACAGTTGATTTGTTTTATTGCTGCGATGGTTTATGAAAATGTTGCGGCATATGACCAGCATACAATGTGCAGTTAAATGATGAGGGCGATAATCTGATGAGTGGGGTGGAAATCATTTCCGGCCGCCCTAGCAAAGTCAACAGCTTCTACGATTCCTTCTCTTATTCCAATAGTGTGGTGCTGGTAAACGTCTATGGCATCCACAGAATTGTTAAAAGCAGCCCACGGTAAAGCACGATTCACCCCCTGTTGATCGGGTGCAATGCTTTGTTTAAAGAAGCGCTCTATGGCAAGAACATCATCACTAGCTGCAGCTTTAATGCCCTATTGGCTTCTTCTTGGTTGCAGACCTGTTGATGAGCCTTGATCAACAGGAGTTCTGTCCACGGCACTTACTGTTAACGCCATCAAGCTGGCAATAAGTAGGGATCTTTTTATAAACATCCAATTTTTGAATCATGAATTACGGCTGATAAAAGTAAACTTTTATGCAATCTGGGATCAAGGCCGATGCAACAGGATTTAGATGACAAAAAAGAATAGAATCTAGATTGCTGCATTTTTCCCCCGTTGGGCACTTTTGGATCAATGGTTGGTAAAAAAATGGCACCACTGCCATCATTCCCCCGGCTCTCTGGAAAATCGCCAATTTTCCATATCCGCCTGTACAGCGAAATTCTGATGGAAGGGGTATTGTACCCCTCTGGTCACCCCTCTAATCACCCTCTAGTCACTGCATTTTTCCCCCGTT
>JBILXO010000007.1:0-57720 GCA_044378415.1 Holosporales bacterium | reverse complement strand
GGTTTTCATGGGGTCAGCATGGGGCCTTTATCTGGCCGTCGCATCTAGCCTTTATAGGGTGGGCCATTGCATAGGCTGGATTTTATTAATTTTACTCTAGGAGTAGATCACCACCACCCTGCCTTGAATTATCACCACCTTCATCACCACCACTCTTAGATTGATCCCCATCAGGCTGATTATTTGAACCCCTATCTGGATTATTACCAGCCACAACTTCATTTTGATTTTGAGAATTGCCAGATGCGCTTTCATTCTTTGCAGCCGCACCATTAATTTGCTGGTCTGTCTGTTCCTGACTTGCCACCACTGTAGTTTTTCTTTGGCCGTAATTTGGATCTCGACGCTGTGTTCCGTTTTTATCTTCTTCGGTAAGGCCAATACTGGTTTTATGAGACAGACCAAACTTGCTAGTGTGAGTCACTTTGCCATCGCGGTCTATAACTCCCCTTCCAATCTGTATTTCGATTTCGTTTTCTTCCCCATGGATTCTCTGTTCGATTCTCACTTTATCCTTATAGCCAGTAAGCTTTCCATCTTCGCCCCTATTATACTCTCTGCGTACAGGGTTTCTTTTTTTATAGTTCCTAAGTGCTGATTCAAGTCGTCCATTTTCATCATAAAGTTTAGTGACCTTGCCATCAGCAGAAAACCGAAGAAAGCCATTTTTATCATATATTTCCATTCGCTTCTCAGTAGTGAATGTCTTTGTGTAGCTGCCATCATCATACACTTCTACTTGGTAATGGGCAGTGGGGTTATCAGCATCGTAATATGTTTCACCAGATTTATATTCATTGTCAACTTGTCTCTTTTTAATTCTCTTTGCTTCCTCGATCTCGGCTTTCTCGATCTCGCGGTTCTTGTTAAATTCCTCTTCATATTGTTTTGCCTGAGCGTCTGCCTCTGCATATTGTTTTGCCTGAGCGTCTGCTTTCTCGATCTCGGCTTTCTCGATCTCGCGGTTCTCTTTAATTTTCTCTTTAATTTTCTCTTTAAATTTCTCTAATCCCTGTCGAACACGCTCACTTCCGTAATTATTATCAAAAAAATTCTCGCGATTGCCAATTTTATCCCTTGCATTGGTGTAACCTAATTCAGCCTCAGGATCCCCACCTAATTCATTTGCGTCGGAAAGAAGGCTGTCAGAACTGCCAGATCTTTGACCATCTGACAGTTCTGACAGCTTAATCCAACGGTCACCGTCCGTATCTTCTATCCAAATTTCATCTCTCCAAATTTCCCTATCTTTGGGATGAATTGGTCGATTTCTATCAAGGTAGCGATGAGCGAGATACGTCCCACCAGCAACAACACCAGCAACAAGAACAGGAGCAACCACCTCCAGCTCGATTTTTACTCCCTTGCCTCCTCCTGCGTGGACTGGGGCCTCACAATCCATTAGGCCAAGAATGAGAACCATGTTCAGATTGATGTACTTTTTCATTTGAATATTATTTTTTTATTTTTCCTATTGTACAACTGTATTGTTTAATATTTAGATAATTTTTTTATAAATATTATATCAAAATGTTGCGGCACATTAAAGGCACAGTAAAAAGACGGCCAAAGATCGGGTGTTCATCCAGCATGGCATCCCCATGTCACTGCCTTGGGGGACACAGAGGTCTTGATTTCTGGTGGAATTCCTGTTGAACAATGGGACATTTTGTTTCAAAATATTGGGGCCCCTCCAGTCATCATCCGCCCTCTTTGGCACCCCTCCCTTCTCTTTTATCCCCCAGCCCCAGCCCTTTGGCCGTGTCTTTTCCCTGCTCCATAATTTATGATGAATTTTGAACTTTCAATCAAAGCCTTAGGATGAATCATCTCCAAATCCCGGATTGGGTCAAAGCCCGCTGGCAAGATCTCGTCACCCGTATTCATGGCCACGATGAGGCCTATTACCACAATGAAGATCCTGTGCTTTCCGATGCAGAATACGATGCATTGCGCCATGAATTGCAGGTTCTGGAAGAAAAATATCCCCCATTGGTGGCCCAGGACCAAGGGTCAAGTGCATCAGTATCAGAATGGGCCGTCACAAAGAGTCCAGGTCAACGTGTGGGGTGCGATCCTTCGCCGCTTTTTACCAGTGTGCATCATTTATGGCCCCTATATTCCCTGGAAAAAGTCCTGGATTTCCAGGGATTCAGGGATTTTTCTGAAAAGGCTGCTCGTTTTTTAGGACTACCCCCTGGTCATGATTTTACCTGGGTGGCAGAGCCTAAAATAGACGGTTTGACCCTTGTGTTGCGTTATGAAAAAGGCCTATTGGTCCGGGGTGCTACCCGTGGAAATGGCATAATGGGGGAGGATGTCACCGCCAATGTACGCACCATCCGAACCATTCCCCACGTCTTATCCCAATACGATGGGCCAGATGTCATGGAAATTCGAGGCGAGGTCTATATTTTGCAGCAAGATTTTCAAGACTGGAACGCCCAGCGACAAGACCAGGCATTGCCCCCTCTGTCCAATCCCAGAAACGCCGCAGCCGGATCTTTGCGTCAAATAGATGCCGAAATGACCGCCAGCCGTCCCTTGCGCTTTATGCCCCATGGCAGCACCTTGGGCGACGATCTTTACCCCAACATAGAAACCTATGAAAAAATGCTAAGTCGTCTGGATCAATGGGGCTTTCAGAGTCAACCCATGATGCGTCTATGTTGGGGATCAAGGGATGTGGCAGATTACTTCCAGTTTATGCTGCAGCAAAGGGGGGGCTTGGGGTATGAAATCGATGGTGTGGTTTACAAATTGGACGATCTGTCTCATCAAAAACGCCTGGGCCATTCTTCCCGTGCCCCACGTTACGCTGTGGCTGAGAAGTTTCCAGCCCATCATGCAACCACCCACGTTCTCCACATTGACGTTCAGGTTGGGCGAACAGGGGTTGTAACCCCTGTGGCCCATCTGCATCCTGTTTTGGTTGGCGGCGTTACGGTAACGAGAGCCAGTATGCACAATGCCAACGAGCTAGAGCGCAAAGATTTGCACATTGGGGATACGGTTTTGATCCATCGAGCGGGGGATGTCATTCCTCAAATCCTCCAGGTCATCCTGGAAAAGCGGCCTCTAAACAGCCTACCCTTTGTTTTTCCCACCCATTGCCCTTCGTGCCAGAATGCACTCACCCGAAAAGAGGGGGCAGTGGCATGGCGGTGCACAGCAGGGTTCCACTGTCCAGCCCAAGCCATTGGACGGTTGCGCCATTGCGTGTCCCGGGATGCCATGGACATCGCAGGATTGGGTCTGGGGCAACTGAGCTTTTTGTACGAAAGGCAATTGTTGCGCATGCCAGGGGATCTCTTTCGCTTAAAAACACAAGATCTTGTGGATCTAGAAGGATGGGGCAAAAAGTCCGCAACCCAAGTGGTTCAAGCCATTAAGACCCGGCGTCAAGTGTCTTTGCATCGATGGATTTATGCATTGGGCATACCGTCGGTGGGGTACATTACAGCCAAAGCTTTGGCAGATCATTACAAAACCCGTGGAAATTTTGAGCAAGCATTTTTTGGACAAGGGCCAAAAGAATGCTTAAGGGCATCCGACATGGAGGAATCCTGGGCAGGGCAAGAGCTGTTGACCATTTCTGGCGTAGGTGAGGATGTTGCCCATGAATTGATGGATTTTATGCATTCTCAAAAAGATTGGATGCAGGATTTGGCTTCTTTTGTTGCCATTGTGGCGTCAGATAATGGGCCTAATCCCACCCATACAACCTCTCCATTGTACGGCAAAAACATTGTTTTTACGGGAACTTTACCCACCATGACCCGGGCCGAGGCCAAAGAGCGGGCCGAGCAATGGGGTGCGCGGGTACTGAGTGGTCTTTCACGCCATGTGGACTTTTTGGTCTCTGGTGAAAAGAGCGGCCAAAAGGTAAGGCAGGCCAGAGAGTGGAATATTGCCATTTTGGATGCTGAGCAGTGGCAAGCTTTGCTCATTAATTCTGCCATTGCCCCTTAGATGGCCATGCCCTTTTTCTCCCCAGAATCCAATGGTCAGCAGGAGAGATTTTGAGAGATCTGGGGTGTTTTTTCACCTCATCTCTTTTGGATAAATCGGATAAAATCCATTGTCATGCCCCTCAGCGCCCCAGATTAAGACCCCAGGCAGTGGGCACTCTAAACAATCTCAATAGGATGCCACCAAATTTCTCACTACAAATCTGCCAACAGATTTCATGGGGATTGCCTTTTGTCTTCCATCTGCCTATCCCATTGAGAGGTTTGGTGGGGCGACCTTCCTAGCTACGGGACTGGGATTGAATGGGGTCCGTCCTTCTTGCCCGCCCAATTGAAGGCAACCCACCACCTCTTCACCCTATAGAACCATCTGGACCCCTTTCCATCCAGAACAGCCTTTTTATCTGCCCAGTATTGTAAGGGCAAAAAGATCCAAAGGAAAAATAGGAAGCAGACTTAGCCCTCCCCTTGTCTTGCCAAAAACATGGGTGTATGCCATGATGCGGTTAACAGGCCCAGTGTTTTTCCTTATGTCTCTGACCACAGCTTTGGGTTACGGATCCTTGTTTTCCCAAACAGGGGTCCAATCATTTTTTATCATGATTTTATGCACTTTTATCGGGTTTTGGTCCGCCTGTCGTGTGAACGGAGCCTTTCATGCCCCATTGATGGGTCTGACCAATGCCATGTCCAGCATGGTTTTATTTTTAGCCGTCAGTTTTTACGGAGCATTTTCAGGAAGCAGTTCTGGATTTTTGCGATTTTTGACCACATTGACGGTTTTCTTTTTAGCCATGAATTTAAGCGGAGGGCTGCTCATCACCCAGCGCATGCTGTCTTTGTTCCTTCGGAAACCCCAGAAAGGCTCAACCAATGGGACAAGTCATGGGTCACGGTAAGAATGGCACCCAGCCAATGGGTCCGACACAATGGATGAATGTCCTGCATAACCCATGGTCAAGCTTGTGACTTTGAAGCAATCTCCATGCATCCACAGCCCCTCAGAATCTGGACTGGATCCATCCATCAGAACCCTCGTGGCATCCACCTTGAAGGTTTCTGATCTTTCTGGTTCAGAGATTTCCACCTTTAAAAATCTTTCGCCCCCTCTTTTGCCTCAGCCTTCTGTCGCTCCCTTGCCTTGTGCCATGGAGGCCGCACCTTTGGCTGTATACATTCACTGGCCCTTTTGTCGTTCCATCTGCCCCTATTGTCATTTCAATCGCTATGTTGTGGACTCTGTGGATGAGGATGCTTGGGCTGAGGCTTTTGTCAAAGAATTGAGCTATTGGGCAGAGCGTGTGGGCAAGCGCTTGGTGGTAAGTATTTTTTTTGGTGGCGGAACACCCTCCTTAATGTCACCTCATTTGGTGGGCAAGATTTTAAAAACCACAGCAGATCTTTTTACCCTATCTGAAGATGTGGAAATTACATTGGAAATGAATCCAACGGATCATGAAAAAGCCCAATCCTTTGCCTATGCGGGCATCAATCGCATTTCCATGGGTGTCCAATCGTTCCATGATGAAACATTGAAATTTTTAGGTCGATCCCACAGGGTTTCTGACATTCAGGTGGCTTTGAGCAATTTAAAAAGCGTTGGTTTGCGCTATTCCTTTGATTTGATTTACGGCCACAAAAATCATACAGATTCGGATCAATGGGCCAAGGAATTGGCATTGGCCTGCCCATGGATTGACGACCATCTATCCTTGTACCAACTGACCTATGAAATGGGCACGCCTTTTTATCGCAAACGCCATCAAGAATTATCAGACGAGGCTGTATTGCACCTGGAATCTCTGACGGAAAGAGCCCTATCCCCCTTGGGTTTATCCCGATACGAGGTGTCCAACTATGCTCGACCTGGTGCCCACAGTGTGCACAATCGGATGTATTGGACTTATCAAGATTTTCTGGGTCTGGGCCCAGGGGCCCATGGTCGCATCACACAGAGGGATCAGCAATCGGGGGCTGTTACGAAAATGGCCACACATAATTTGGGATTGCCGGATCAATGGATGATAAGTCTAGAGCAAAAAGGACATGGCATGGCCCTGGATCGTCCCCTGACCCGCATTCAGCGCCTTCAAGAGCAGTTTTTGATGGGTCTTAGGTTGCGCGAAGGTCTGGTATTGGATAGGGTTCTGGATCCTGGTGAATCCATTCATAAAGACTTGGTTCAGCGCCTATATGGGTGTTTGACAGAGGGATTGCTTGAGCCCGAAGGAACAGATTACGGGTCCAACCATGGGATCCCTGAGGCAAGGGAAATAGAGGTCAAATCCCAGGCACCGGGTGAACAATGTGAAGGATCTGGGGTTCAACAAGAACAATCCCCCTGCCCTTCAAGCCATGCCCATGGGAAAATCTCTGGCACCCAAGACATAGCACAGTCTTTGATGGGGAAAGACCATAAAAACCAGAAGGGTCTCTATAAAAATGAGCCCTGTGAAAAAGAGGCGGCTGCTTTGTTGGGTTCAGGGCACCCAAGGGTCCTCCAGGCTGAGGTCCCAGAGGTCACCCCCCACCAATCCCATGGCACACTCAAACCTGCGACTTTGGATCCTAGTGCTTTGGGTGAAGCCCCTCTAGCGACCCATAAGGGTGTTGACCCGGATCCCAGTGCTCTGGTGGTCCATGGAACAGATCCAAGGGTGTTGCCCCTTTCTGCCCCGGTGGATCCCTTGGTGAATGCCGATTCACAGCCCGACCTCACTACACCCTCTGATCTGGATCCAAGTCCCATGCAATCCCAGAGATATGCCAGCCTGTCGGACATCCCATCTCGATTGATTTTGACGGAAAAAGGACGCTGTGTTTTAAACAGTGTGGTGGATTTCATTTGTCGCGGTGCCATGCTTGCAGAACCCTGATTCCAGGTCTGATGTATTTCAAGGTTAATCCCAGATTGCCCAGGGACTTCAGGACCTTATCCCCACCTAAGGATAGAATTTGAAAGCCCTAAAAATTCGAACTGGAAAACTTTCAAACTTGAACCCCTTGGAAGAGGGGGGGCCCAACCGAATTCCCCATCTTCCATCCGGCATCCATGGGAATTCATTGTCGTGCATCGCATTGGTTTGGCCCCTCATCAAAGACAAATCTTTTAGAGCAATGCAGGGGCCGGCCCTCGTCCCTTCCTTTCTTCTGGCAATCAACCCCACCCTTATTTCCGGTATCCCCAGCCCATCTGTAAAGACCCCAGTAAAGGATCCCATAGCCCCATCATCCCATGCCACCCCCTACCTGCTTCAATGCCCCCTGGAAGTACCCCCCCCTTAAATCACCTGCCTGGGGCCTTTTACAAGGGGTAAATGCCATGAATTCTGTGGCCAATGACGAACCAAGGGGATCAAAATCCGGGCCAAATGACTTTGGACTAGGGTGACTCACCATTGAGGGGGCACATGGTTTCAGAGCCCCCCCTTCTGTCCTCGGCCCCACCCTACCATGGGTTTTTGGGCCACCCCCCCCTCCTATCAAAACCCACTACCTCAAGGATTCCCGTGAGGGGGTCATCTATCCTGATGCCTTACCGGTCTTTTTCGGACCAAGCATTGAAAGAAAATCAATCCGTTGCCGATTCCCCTTGAACTTATGGTTTTTGGCCCAATTTATCCCAAACATGGTTTGGGTGGTGTTGGCCTGATTTTGATGAATTCAAATCCCCGTTTGGGTCATTTCCCATGTCTAAGATGGCCCTGGATTCTTCAGAATCCAGGCTGGATCCCTTTTCACCATCCAAAGTGTGTGCACCACTCCACCCAGCCCCTAGGGTGCCTTCGGCAGCATCAATGGACCCAGAAACCCCAGCAGAAACGGCATGGCCAAGTGCGCTGGCATCAATGGCGATGGTACTGAAGGCTATGAGGCCTTCTTTCAGATCTTTTGAAAAGGATTCTTCCTAGCCTCGATCCAATTCAATGGGGGGTTCTAAGGTAAGTCTCGATGATACTTCAGGGTCAATCTCTTGGCTCTGACTTCTCTCCCCAGGGTTTTTTGATGCTGGGGAGAGATCCACCCCCATCTCGGCAACTTCCCCTGCCCCAGTTTCATCCGCCATTGCCCCAGCCTTCCCCCCTTCTGCCTCTGAAAAATCTGTTTCAAATAAATCCACATCGCCCCATTCTTGGGCAGATCCCAGAAGAGAGTCTTTGCTTAAAAGGGGCTCTGGGCTATCCAATGGTTCTGTTGTGGCATCGTCGGGAACAATGGATCCCAATTGCTGTACGGTTGGTACGATGGTTTCCTGAAATACCCCCACAGCAGCATGGTAAGCCAATTGGCCATTTTTTAGAGCCTTACCCACGGCCAGCAAATGGCCATGAAATTTTTCCAACCGAGTAGAAAGATCTTGGCTCATGGCAATGATGCGATGGGTTTTTTGCGAAAAGAGATCCTGACGCCACCCCTGAGCAATGGTTTTCAGCAATGCGATGCATAAAATGGGTGTAGCCAAAATGATATTCTTTTGTGCAGCAAATTCCAGCAAATTGGCATCGCCTTCTAAGGCAGCACTCAAGAATGCTTCACCGGGCAAAAATAAGACCGTCAGCTCCACCGCATGTTCTTGGTAGGACCAGTACTTCTTATCGGACAGGGCTTTGATATGGGTACCCAAAACCCGGGCATGATCCTTGATTTTTGCCTGATATTCTGCGGATGTTTTGGCCGAGGTTGACTCTAGATAATGGGTCATGGGGGCCTTGGAATCCACAATAATGGATTTTTTACCAGGCAGACGTATGATCATGTCAGGGCGAACACCGTGGCGTTTTTCCGTAGCCAGTGTGGGGTGCTGCTGAAAATCACAGTAAGCCACCATGCCAGCCAATTCCACAACACGACGCAATTGCATCTCCCCCCAACACCCCCGGATATGGGGTGTGCGAAAGGCATTCATCAGGGCATTGGTTTCCATAGACAAAACTTTTTGCCCCTCTGCCAAATGTCCAATTTGCTCTTTCAGTCCCGAGTAAGCCCCCACACGTGTCTGTTCCAGGGTATGAATGTGCTGCCTCATGTCTTGTAAGTAATGCTCTAAAGGGCCAACCAGCTGGGTCAAAAAAGAAGATTGCTCTTTCAGTTGCCCCGTTGTCGATTGTTGAAATTGGGATAAAATCGGTTGCAAGTGGGTTAAAAAAGTTTTTTGAGCCCCAACCAATGTTTGGCTGCATATACTCTGCAATCGAGATTCTATATCTTTGCGGCTTTCTACCGTGGCCATTGCTTGGTCCTTGACCATTGTCTGCATGTGCCCATTCATTTCCCGCAAATGAAGGATCTCTTTGCGACCGGCATTCCACTCGTTTTCTAAAATTTGATACCGTTGCCTAAGATGGTTGAACTCTAAACGTTGCCGATACCCCATCAATTCCCGCACGACCCACAGTGCCCCAATGCTACCACCCACCAAAACCGAAAGACCTATATCCATTTTTTCTAACTTTTACCACTGTATATTACTCCTAGGGTACCAGGCTGGGGTATTTTTTCAAAATAAAATAAATTTTTTACTAAAATTTTTTTTTAAGAGCGTTAACGCATTGCTCCTAAATTTATTTTTTAAAAAAAAGTAAAAAATAAGAAATTTACAGTTTTTTAATAAAAATAAACTATTACGAAGTAATTTTATAAATACAAAAATATTTTTTTTATTGACTTGGCAAGCGGGTACCGTTAGGTTGGGAAAGGATTTTTAAGATAAAGGCTAGTACCTTATGAAGCGATGGTCGTCACTTGCCGTCCTCACTCTGTTTGTTTCCGGATGTTCCCAAAAGGCACCGACACTGGTTTCAAAAAAATTGGCTTGTCGCCCAGAGCACTTGATGTTTTTGAATGATTTGAATTCTCAATTTCCCACTCATTTTTCTTTGCCCATCCTGCAGCGTTTTGTTCGACAGGGTAAAATGACAGAGGCATCCGATTATGTGAACAAGTCTCTTCAAATGTCACCCAACTGCGCAGCTTTGCATATTGCCCAGGGTTTTATTTGGGAGGCCAAAGCCCTATCTGGTGAAACAGATGCTTCTAAAATGGCTACCGTTGCTTACCAGGCCGCCCTTACGGCGGACCCATCCAAGCCCGCAGCACATTACCTATTGGGACAGCAGGCATTGGCCAGGGGAGATGCCTTTATTGCCCAAAAGCACTTTGCCAAAGCCGTCATTATGCGCCCCAATGATGCGAATTTTCTTTATGTATTGGCTTGTGCATCCTATCGCAATGGGGACATTCCAACAGCCTATTGTGCCATAAAAAAAGCATTGGCACTGGGTCCCAAATCACCTCTGCACCACCGCACAGCATCCATTATTTTTGCCTCTGCAGGACACTTTCAAGAAACCAAGGCGGCTTTGGATTGTTATAAAAAATCCATCGGTATGAAAAATCAAAGCGACGTGCGGTATGTGGCCAATCGAATCGATTACTGGAAGTCCATTCATGCCAAACCCACCGTATCCTTAATGGCTCGTGAAAATAAGGAAGATGATGGTGATGATGCTCCCGAAGAAAAGAAAGAGGACTTGCCTAGCATTATTTTAGACGGCTATATCTTGCTGGTTTCCCAGGGAGACGGCACTCAAAAGGGCAACAGCCTTCTCAATGCCTTTGATCAGGTCAAGAACGTTTCCAATCCCCTATCCCTGGTATTGGGTGGGACCACTGCAGGGCAAGCTGGGAATAAACCATTGTGGTGGAAAATGCGCAGAACAAGTACAGAAAAGGGTGTCCGTTCCCCAAGTGCACAGGGCCAAACATTCAACTACAACATCACGCCAGTTGCCCTTAATTATGCCCTGCGCATTGCCAATGCGTCTTACACCATTGCAACGTACTCATCTCGGCCAAGCATTTCAACATTATTGGGCAAGCCCGCCTCTTTTTTTGCAGGAAGCATGATACAAACAGCCCCTACCGGCGGATCCCTTGTTACCATTGACGCTGGCGATAAGCTTGAGGTTACACCCGTATCCCTTGCTGATGATGGTCTGGTCACCTTAGATATCACCATGACATCAGCAGAACTTGCGGGTCAAAGCAGCAGCAGCATTTTATCTCAAAATGCCTTGGGCCAAGGTCTCAGCAACCAGTTGATTCAGGTCAACAGCTCTAAGGTGTCCACCATAATCAAGGCTTATCCCGGCCAAACCATTATGTTGGGGGGGTTGAAAACCACAACACGCAAAAATACAGATTCCAGATTTCCACTTTTGGGAAATATTCCTATTTTGCAATACTTTTTCTCATCTGTGCAAAACCAAGTAACAGAAGCCACCATCATTTATCTGCTTACGGTACGATTGGGTGGCCAATCGAAAAAAGCCTATATGAGGAAGGCCCCCATCCAAAATGTATTCAGCCAACTGCATGCCGCAGATCCAAAGGCTTTTTCTTTTTGCGCCACACCTACCATGGGCCTGATTTTAAAGCATTTGGCCAAAACATCACTATTTTCTGATTTTCAATCCGGTGACGTCACCGTCGTGCCAGATACCTACATGAATTCCTTACCAGATCGACTGGAACAACTCACAAGCTTTCTCTATTTTTAAAGGGTGGACATGAAATATCGTTTGTATTTAGGCACGTTGCTGCCCCTTGCTCTGGGCTTGTTCGGTCAGGGGTGTCAAAAACCTGGCAAAGTGGCGCTCTCTCCAGTGCAATCTGTTGCCCGCAACCCTATGGATTTTTTAAAACTTGGACCAGTGGCTTTTCCAACCTTCTTTTCTTTGCCCAAAGTTCAGGCTCTGGTTCGACAGGGAAATTTAAAAGGAGCCTCACGCTATGTGAATGAATCCATCTGCATAGAGCCAAGGAGCCCAGCCCTTCACTTGCTGAACGCCTTCATCTATGAATCCATGCTAGATGGAGGTCAAGACGACTGCAGAGAGCTTGTAGATATTGCCTATCGAACAGCCATGGATTTGGACCCATCTTTGTGGCTGACCCACCATTTGCGGGGATTAACTGCCCTAAAAATGTCTCAATACAAAAAGGCCCAAGGGTATTTTGCCGATGCCTTGGCCCTGAATCCAAATCATCCAGAGGTCACTTATGCATTGGCTTATGCCTCTTATTATGCCTATGATTTACCTGTGGCATTGACCTTCATTGAAAAGGCTGCCCTTTTGTGTCCGAAAAAACCCGAGTTCATCCGTTCAGCAGCCATGATTTGTGCAGCAGCAGGGCAAAGGGTCAAAGCCAATGCTTATTTGGATGCCTATAAAAAGCTGGTTGGAAAAACAGAATCCGACATTGGTGTCATGAAATTGCGCTTGCAGCAATGGTCTGACAGCCACTCGAGGGCTGAGTTGATGGGCAGCGAGGCCTCTGGCATCACGACGCGATCGAATTCAGACTACTCGGCATTCGAGAGCAAAAAATCCAAGGATTCCCAAGATACTTCCAGTGAATCCGTTGTCTTTGATGTGGTGCTTTTAAGTTCCTCTGATCAAAAAAATGACAGTAAGGGGCAAAACATATTCAACAGCTTGCAGGTCACATTGGGTGGGCAAGGGGGAGACAGCAGCTCTGGAGACTCAAAATCAGATCTCGTCCCACAGTGGACCGTTAGGAAAGCCTCTAGCACATTGGCTAAATTGACTGCCTCCTCCAGTAGCAGTATTTTGGCCTACAGCATTACGCCTTCTGCCATGCAATACAGCTTGAATATTGCCAACTCTGGGCGCTCCACCGTAGAAATTTCATCACGAGCCACCTTGTCCACCACCATAGGGCATTCGGCCTATTTTCTCCAAGGCCAACAGTTTACAGGATCCACAACGGGCAACTTAACTGGCGCAGCAACGGCATCCATTGATGCCGGGATGAAGGTCGAAATCCGCCCCCTTTCCTTGTCGGAAACTGGGGAAATCGTTTTGGAAATCACAATCGTGGGCTCTGACTTTGTCAATTTGCCCAATTCTGGACTTGGCATTTCCAACCAATTGGTCCAGGTGCAACGTTCTAAGGTGTCCACGACGGTTAAAGCCCAGGTAGGGCAAACCATCATGATTGGTGGCATCCAGACCCGTCAACGCACCAAAACGAAAAGCGGATTTCCTCTTTTGCAAGACATTCCCCTGATCCAGTATTTTACATCTTCTGCCCAAACATCTGACAACTTGGCTTCTGTGATATTTCTGCTTACACCGCGTTTGGGTGGCGGTGCGCCAGAGTCCCTTGCCAACATCCAGAATAAAAGGTCTATGTCCAGTCAGCTGCGCAAACGAGGTCTAATGTCCATTGGCGAGTACTCCAATACCTACTACATTTTAAAAACCTTGGACAAGCATGGGATGTTTTCCCAATTTCAATCCGGAGATTTGCCCTGCCCCGTTCGTGCTTATGATCAAAAACGGCTCAATGAAAAACTAGACCAATTGCGCTCATTTATCTGGTATTGATTTTTAGAGGCAAAGAGGCAAAGAGGCAAAGAGGCAAAGAGGCAAAGAGGCAAAGAGGCAAAGAGGCAAAGAGGCAAAGAGGCAAAGAGGCAAAGAGGCAAAGAGGCAAAGAGGCAAATTTAGGACAAAACTATGGGATAATGGGGCTATGCTTTGCCCCCCCCTATGTGCCCCACCATTTCGCCCTCTGCTGAGAAAAAATCAACTTTTAACAGGTGTCTATTTTAGGTGTCCATCCTATATCCTACCCCGCATTTAAAAATGGCCCAATCTTGGCTCTTGAATGTCCATCTCAGATTAACATTTTTCAGCACCATCCCCTTGGTATGGTTCATACTGTAAAAGGGAAAAATGAAAGGCCTTGGAGAAAAGTAAATTGTTTGCACCAATGATCAAAAAAAGCGTATCGTAAAAAAAAGACCAGGAGAATTTTCAATGACTTTACAAGCAAAGCGTTTTCCCAATGCCGTTTTATTTGATTGGGACAATACCCTGGTGGATACCACTCGGGATACTTTGCGCGCCCTAAACGCCGTCTGCGCTGCCTTTGAATACAGGTCAATAACATTGGAAGAATTTCACACAAAACCATCTTTGAGCATTCGTGCCTTTATTCGAACCATGGTCCCTGAATCAGATGTTTTAAGGGCAGAGTCTATTTTTTTTCAAAATACCAGCCATCTAGATGCTGTTCTTTTGCCCCATGCCCACACCATTGCCATTTGGTTGCATGACTTGAAAATTCCCACAGGTGTTGTCAGCAATAAAGGAGGTGACCGTTTGCGCAAGGAAATTCAAAGACTTGGTTTGTCCCATGTGTTCGATTGTGCCATTGGGTCTGGGGATACGTCAGAGGATAAACCATCAGGTGGCCCCTTGCTGCACGCTCTATCTCAAAAAAATTTAGCCCCATCAGAGGATATTTGGTTCGTCGGAGATTCTGTCGTTGACATGATGTGTGCGCATCATGCTGGATGTACCCCTGTTTCTGTTGGCCCCCAAGCCGATGCTTTTGCCCACCCTAAAATCAAGGCACAAAATTGCCACGGTCTGTGGAAAATTTTAAAAAGTTTAAAAAGACCTTCTCCCCACGGCAGGTCCACCGGCTCTTCTGGCGCCTAGAAATCTAAAATCTGGAAAGCCATTGGGATGTCATTCCGCAAATCAATCTTTGGCCCAGGATTCCAGACCCAATACCTTCGTTGCGGGGGGGGGAGAAACCCAGGGTGGATGACCTTACCCAGCCTTACCCAATATTAAAATTCTTGAAAATAAAATGGTTTAAACCATTCTTTTGCTCCAATAAAAAAAGGGATGCCAACCTATACATCCTTACACCTCAATTCATTTGAAAAACAGTTGAACAGTCACCTGAAATGACTGCAAATGCCATCTGAATATCAAAAGCATCGGATTTCACCCATGGCAGAAACCCAGTTTTACAGAAATACCGTGGGCAAAAAAAGCATATCCTTACACCTCAATTCATTTAAAGGCCTGGTACCCTGTACAACTGCTTCAAGGCAATAGCCCCCAAGTCATGGGTAGAGCTGGTTTTTAAAAGCACAGCCCTTTAAACCCCCTCTGTCTTGTAAAAATGCCTCTGATTCCCGGAGCCCTGTATGCATTCCTGGGCACCATTACAAATCCAAGGGCGCTGAGTTCAGACCAATCATTGGTCCCTCAGCGTTTCCAGAGATCCAGAAATGCATTGATTTCAAAGCAGCCCAACAAAGACCATCTGTTTCTCGATAAGGGATTTGGATAAGAGGGGCGACTGTACAAGATTTTGGTCTGCCATATTAGGTGAAACATCCTAGGTGAACATCCCGTCTGTGCTTCTGCCCCACATTTCTTGACACTTTCCAGGCAAACCCATCAAACCGGACCCCCAGAAACCAAACCGCAACCCCCATAGGCCATCTTGGATGAACAGCACCTTTGTACTCATAAACTGACCCACACTGTATTCTGCACCATTTCTTCATAGGGGGGGGGGCAAGAAATGACATGCCCTTTCTGATCCAACATTGATTCCAAGGCTTACTCCAACATCCATTCCAACATCCATTGCACCATTCTTACCCCCTTTAATGTTGGGAAATTTCTGACTGCAACCATGTCAATCTTGATTAGAGACGTCTTGTTTTTTTGATCCCATCTTTTTATGGTGCAAGCACTTGCACTCATCACATCGCACCAGCTGTCAGGATGTACCCTGGAGCACATTTGGAGGGGGGGGTTATACATTTCTAAGCCCAGATATGGCATTGGGCTCCAATCCAGGCGCTGCAACCTCCCCCCCCATGCACACACCCATTGGTTGATGCATCCTATGGGGCAGAACCTTATGGGAATTGTGCTATGGAGATTTCATGGGGGTCGCCATCCACGTCACCTGTCATTGGGAATGTTTTTAAAATTACCGATTGGTTGACTTGCCATTGTTTTGGTCTAAATTGATTGAATTGAAAATATTCAACTTATTCATAATATAGACACCATTAATCAGATCTACGGCGCGCAGCATCTGATAATCCAGCTCTTTGTACCCTGAAATAGAATCTTTGACCAGGGTTTCTGTGGTTTTTCCATTTGGTCCCTTGTCCTCTTTTTCATCGCTTTTTGGATTTCCTGACTCTAGGCCATTTGCAGCGGGTGGGGTAGCAGAGTTTTTCTTACTCAGGGGAGCAAGTTCTGGTCCAGGGTCCCCATTGTTCAATGCCTTATGGTCAATAGATTTCCTAGAAGGATCCAACTGGTCATCTTTTGGACCACCCCCTTCCCCATTTTTAAGATTCTCTGGAACCAATGCTCTGGAAAAATTATTCTCACGCAGTGTAAACTCTTCTGGTTCCAAGGGTTCCATGGACTTAACTTGGGCCACTGTAATATGGGGAACAATGCCGTGTCCTTGGATGGGGCTTCGGGCAGGCGTATACCAGCGCATGGTGGTCAGCTTAATGGCACCCATTTTAGATTCCAGAGGCATGACTGCTTGTGTAGAACCCTTTCCAAAAGAAGTAACCCCCAGAATTACGGCCACCTTATGATCTTTTAGGGCCCCAGCCATCATTTCTGATGCGGATGCAGAGCCTTCATCAATCAATACCACAATGGGCTTGTTTTTTACCATGGCCAGACCAGGTACGGCGTATTTAACTTCTTCCGGCATGCCACTTCGGGCTTTTGACCGCAATAAAATCCCCTTATCAATAAACAACTGGCAACAGCTTACAGCCGAGTCAACCAAACCACCTGGATTCCTTCGCAAGTCAATAACGTATCCCCGCAACTTGTCCTTCTTTTTGGCCTGCACATCTTGAATGGCTTTTTTCAATAAATCCGGTGTTTGCTCGTCAAAATTAGCAATGCGAATAATGGCGACATCTCCATTCAGTTCGTATTTGACGGATTTTACAGAAATAACCGCACGTTTGATGGAAAAATACATCATCTTGGCCTGTCCCTTGCGCTCAATACCGATTCTGACAGTGGTTCCAGGATCGCCACGCATCATTTCCGAAATCCCGGAAAATCCATCAGCAGCCCCCACAACGGTATCATTGATAACCATGATAATATCGCCTGGCAAAATGCCTGCTTTGGCTGCAGGTGTATCGTCCAAACAAGAGATGACCCGCATGCCATTGCGATCATTGGTCATTACAACCCCTATCCCCCCGAAAGACCCTTTGCAATTTTCTTGCAAGCGACTGTATTCTTTGTCGTTGAAATAAATAGAATGGGGGTCCGTACCATTGAGCATACCCTGAATGGCACATTCCACTAGGGTGGCACTATCTATCTCATCAACATAATTCAATTGAATTAATTTCATGCACCGCAGAAAAAAGCGCATTAACTCACTCTCAGACTTTTGTTTGAGGTGATTATTCTTCTTTAGGGCACCTGGGGACTGCATCTTAGAAGACGATTGGCTTGGCAACACTGGGGCAGCATCATTACCCCTGGTCAGCAGAGCCATGCTGCACCCGTAAATGCAATATTTTACAAAAATCACCACCATTTTGTGCATCTTCATCGCGCATTGTTTTGAACAAGGAATATGGGGAAGTATACTCTTTTTTGACTCACTTCCAAAACAGAAATTTTTCGAGTATTGGTCAATTGGGGCGCGAATAGAGCTATGGGCCGCCCTTTGGCATGGGGGGGGCAAAAAGACGCTATCCGGAACGACGGTAAAAATTTTTATTTTTTATCTATAAATTTGACACCATCCCAAGGATGGATGTGCTGTATTTTTCTCATAATTCAATGACTTTTTTCCCACATTCCTATGTGCCATCCCCCAATCCCAATATTTTTAATAATTAAAATACCAGAATATGTATCCACATTTAAATATCAAATATGTGTAAATACAAATATGGATTAGGTCAAAATGGATTTTTTTAAATTTAAATAAAAGGTGCCCGAGGCCGGAATCGAACCAGCGACACAAGGTTTTTCAGACCTTTGCTCTACCAACTGAGCTACTCGGGCAGTTACATAAAATACTAAACATGCTTAGGCCCTGTGTCAATACGGCCTTGTCACTCAATTTTGAAAATTCTGAATTTTCCCCCATTTATCCGGGGGCACTTAGATTGCTGGCACAGATGCAATCCAGAACAAAGTCCTTTTTCAATAAAGAGCCACCCCACTGGGAGAAAGCGGGCCTTGTTCTTTAAATATTTTTTGTCAAATTATGAAATAGATCAATATGACCCGAATTTTTTAAAATTCAAAGGATCTTTTTTACACTATTTTGATGAAATGGTGGGCTTTCTCCCCGCTCTCTTATTTTTATTGTGAAAAATATATCCAAAAAATCTTTGTCGATTTCTTTTTTAAAAATAGACCTACCCTGGGATAAAAGCTGCAGAAAGCAAAAAATATGCCATCTTCTCATCACATTTTTTATCTGAACTTTTTGTCTGAACCCCATATATTTCAAATATTTTTAAGACATTTGTAAGATATTTTGATGCTTTGTAAATTTTTGAAATTCAAAAGAATGGCAGGCAGTAAAAATGCTCTGACCAAAAAATGCAAAAATATGTATTTTAGGCATATTGACCCCCCAGAAGAATGCGTTTAAAAAAAGATCACAGATTATGTTAAACCTTTTGAAACAATTCGTTTGCTATAACATACATAACACTTAATAAGGAAAAAAAAATGAAAATCCTTTTGGTTGAAGACGATCCAATAACAGGTGAAATCATCCAGCGATTTCTGAGGGATGAAAATCTATTTTGCGACTGCATTACAACGGGGGAAGAAGCCTTTCAAATCGGAAAGATTTACGACTATGACGTTATTGTCTTGGATATCGGATTGCCAGACATGAACGGCCATGATTTATTGCAAAAATTACGCGATTCTTCCATCAGTTCGCCGATTTTGATTTTATCAGGCTTTCAATCCATCCAAGATAAAGTCAAGGCATTGGGATTTGGGGCAGATGATTATATGACCAAGCCCTTTGCCAGCGAGGAACTCATTGTGCGCATCAAGGCATTGGCTCGTCGGGCTGAAGGGCACTCATCTGCCATCATTCGTGTTGGAGAGATCCAACTGAATCTGGATACCCAGCATATTGAAGTTGCGGGGCGTCCCTTGCAGCTGACTGGTAAGGAATATCAAATCTTAGAATTTTTGCTGGTGCGCAAAGGGGCAACAGTCACTAAAAATAATTTCCTCAATCGCCTGTACAGCGGAATGGATGAGCCAGAAGAGAAGATCATTGACGTGTTTATGTGCAAAATCCGTCGAAAATTGCAGGATATCTTGGGGCCATCAGGTCGTGAGTACATTGAAACCATTTGGGGCAGAGGCTATGTTTTACGGGAACCCAATAAGCATGCAGCGCCCAACAATGTGATTTCTGTTCATTCCAGTATACCCAGCATTGCGGTTTTTCCAAGCAAAGCTTGATGAAAGCCCGTCAGAGCCCCGGATTGAACTTTCCCAACTTGGCATCCATTTTTTGGATGCCTTGGATCTTCAAAAGAGGGCAAAATCCACCCCCAGAAACTCTGACTCTAAAAAATCTACCCCTGACAGCCCTGCAGTTTGATTTTTTTATCCACCCCCTGCCCCTGCCATCTGCCCCATGTGATTGGGCCCATTTTCTTCCCACTTGATTCAGAGTAAGGCATTGGCCCAGATTGTGTTTTAAAAACCGTCACTTCTGGACTGAAACTATGCTAGAATAAAATTCTGGCCACAAATCCGGACAAAACCAATCATAAGACCCTTTTTATGAGCAATGATTTAAGTGTATTTCGAGGATACAACCCATCAACACTGGGACGCCGATGTGGAACATTCCAATTAAAGTCCCCCTTTCTACCTGCTGGAGATCAGGAAGCCGCCATTGCTGCTTTGGTCCAGGGTTTAGAAAATGGCGAGAGAAACCAGGTCTTGATGGGAGTAACGGGCTCTGGAAAAACCTTTACCATGGCCAATGTTATTCAGCAAGTTCAACGCACTACCCTGATTTTGGCGCCCAACAAAACCTTGGCTGCACAATTGTACGGAGAGATGAAGGAATTTTTTCCTAAAAATGCTGTGGAGTACTTCGTATCCTATTACGATTACTATCGCCCAGAGGCCTACATGCCCAGCAGCAATACCTATATCGAAAAAGAAGCCACCATCAACGAACAAATCGAGCGCATGCGCCACAGCGCCACAAGAGCCCTGTTAGAGCGGGAAGATGTCATTGTGGTGGCCAGCGTATCCTGTATTTACGGATTGGGAGAGGTGGAATCCTATCAAGGCTTGGCCTTGCCTGTTACACGGGGGCAAACCATTCCATTAATGGGGTTTTTGCGCCAATTGTCCGACCTGCAATATCGGCGCAACGATACGGAATTCAAGCGTGGCGTATTTCGAGTGCGTGGAGATAAAATCGATATCTTTCCAGCACACTATGAGGATCGTGCCTGGAGTTTTTCTTTTTTTGGATCAGAAATTGAAACCATTCATGAAATTGATGCCCTTACTGGACATCGCATTGCTGCCCTGGATACGGTGACTGTTTACCCCAACAACCACTTTGTAACACCTGGTCCAACGGTACAACAGGCCATTGTAGGTATTCGAAAAGAGCTGATACAGCGTGAGGAAGAGTTGTTGGCAGAAGGGCGCTTGATTGAGGCCCAACGTTTGCGAGAGCGGGTTGGTTGCGATTTAGAAACATTGATTGCAACGGGCATTTGCCCAGGTATCGAAAATTATTCATGCTATTTGACAGGTCGACCTTTTGGGAATCCGCCCCCGACTCTTTTTGAATATTTGCCCGCCAATGCTTTACTCATCGCCGATGAGAGTCATGTGGCCATTCCCCAATTGCGTGGCATGTATTTGGCGGATAAAACCCGGAAAAACACTTTGGCTCATTATGGATTCCGCCTGCCCTCTTGTTGCAACAACCGGCCATTGATGTTCCAGGAATGGGATGCTCAGCGGCCATTAACCTTATTTGTTTCGGCCACGCCTGGTCCTTGGGAACTAGAGCAATCCCATAGTGTCGTCGAGCAAATCATTCGCCCTACAGGGTTGTTGGATCCTGAATACACCATTCATCCCAGCGAAGGGCAAATCGATCATCTGCGCAGTGAAATCACAAAGGCCATTAAGGCAGACGGGCGGACCCTTGTGACAACTCTGACCAAGCGCATGGCTGAAAACCTGTCTGAATATTTTATCGAAGGGGGATTCAAGGCACGTTATATGCATGCCGACATCGATACTTTGGCCCGCATTGAATTGATAGCGGATCTGCGCAAGGGGGTTTTCGATATTTTGGTGGGCATTAACCTCTTGCGCGAAGGCCTGGATATTCCAGAATGCCAACTGGTGGCTATTTTAGATGCGGATAAAGAGGGGTATTTGCGTTCGCGAACATCCTTGATTCAAACCATGGGCCGGGCAGCGCGGCATATCAATGGCCATGTCATCTTATATGCAGACAAAATAACAAAATCCATGGCCCTTGCATTGGATGAGACCACCCGTCGACGTCAAATTCAGTGGGAACACAATCTGAAACAAGGCATTACGCCACGGTCCGTTAAATCCCCTGTTCTGCAAGTGGAACAAGGAGAAAATTTTGTGGATATGTGGGCCAACTTATCTGATCTAGAATTGTACCAGGCCATGATTACAGCGGCGTCGAATATGGCTTTTGAGCAGGCTGGCGCCATCAAACGTGCCCTAGGGCATCGCGGATGGACGGCTGAAAACATTGCCCTGGGTACTGCGCCTTCCTTGTTGGATCCGTCGCTGTAAAATTCCAGCCAGAAACTTCCCCCCAATATAGGATTCTTCCAAACCTCACCAATACATCATGGGATGAACTTGACTTTACAGCGCCTTGGCTTGCCCCTTAGAAAGGGACCCTGATCCATCTTTGATCTGCTTGCCCATATTTTCAATAGCCCATAAAGGTGGGGAATGCAGGGGAAAATCTAGGCCATATGTTGGACATTCCCTAAGATAGGGAACCTTTGCCAAAATCGAGAAAGGTCAAGGTGCCCAGAGAAAGTTACAAGAGTGCTTAAAAGGGGCCTGGACATTTGATGTCAAATGGTACAAACCCATGGGGCCTGGTGAATATTGGAAAATGGTGGCCCCCTGCTGTTGGAAAACGAAGGCTGTTTTGGGACTGATGTAGGGACATTAGGCATTCTAAAACCAGAGATGTTGGGGAAGGCCGACCCATAGGGGCTAGAGCATTAGAGGTTCTGTTGGCGCACCCAATTTTGACAAAGGGCCAAAGTTTTTGCAGAGCAGTAACCCACCAAAATGACGCGATACACCACTTTACCCTTGATGTTGGCTTTTTGAACCAAGGGGCGCATTCCCCCAGGGGCACCTCCTTTTTGCATCAGTCGTTTGATGCGTTTCTCAGCCTGATCCGCTGCAGTGCAAAAGCCCCCTATTTGCATGCGCACCAATGTCTTGGGCGATTCAGCCATAGTTTTGTACTGACCACCTGGCTGATTGGCCTTGGGCAAGGCTGATGGTCCATTGCGTAAAGAGTGTTGGGTCGTTTTTTTTTGCAAATCCTGGACCCTGCTTTCCCTCTTATTCCCAGATTTTTCGGATTTTAAAGGCAGTTCATTGGGTTTTTTGAATCCAGAAATGCCCTTTTCAGATGGACTTATGCCTCTGTCTAATGGTTCAGTGCTATGAGACAGAGTGACGGATGGTGCTGGTACAATAGAGGCCAAGGCCTTGGATTGTGGCTTTCTAGAATTTGGGAATTCAGCAGGATTTTTTGTGCCATTGGCGGCAACAGATGTGTCAGAAGGAGGGCGCCTTGTTTCAGGGGAATCTTCACCAACAGAGTGCCATTCCGGAACTTCATCTGGGGGCATCAACCGGGCCACCGTCAATTTTTGTGTACGCTCTGGAGCCTCTGCCAAACGATCATAGACGGCATAAGTGGCCTGCTTTGAAACCACACCTGGGGTACGCTTGGGATAATTGGGTCCAACAATGACGGGAATATTCCCTGATTCTGGGGTGAAATAACAATAGGCTGCCAAAAAAACGGCAAGAACTCCAGAACCTACAATAACTTTTTTATACCAAGAGACTGTGCTTTTTCCCCCTCGACGTGGCGTCTTCTTCTTGGCCATCGTCTGAACCTTTGTTTATAGCGCAATAATTTCAAATCAGTATACGTTAAACTCATGGATTCGTCTGCAAGATTGCTCTTCATTTTTGAATATTTTTCATGGATTTCAAAAATAACGCAACATCTTGCCGAGTAGAAACATGATTACAATAAGTTCTGTGATGACCCCCTAAGATCTTTGCACAGATCTTGTACTTTGCCCACATTTTTATATGGGAATAAAAATCGCCACTAGGTTGAGGGGGCTATTTTCTAATTCCTTTATAAAACAGACACAGGGTGCCAACACACCCTGTGTGGATGGGATTGCAGCGTAAAATGTTATGCGCGAGCAATTTCCATTTCTTTCTGATGCAAAGTTTCCTTGACTGTGTGCCATTGCATTTTCAGACCTTTGGCCATACCCACAACGCTGGCATCGATATGCTTACCAAACCCGCCAACATGATTGTAAAAATGATGCTTGCACTCTTGGATTTTATGATGAGCTGCTTCAACTTCATGCTTGATGTGCTCTAAACGCTTGACCGTTAGATCCTCTGAGTGCAAATCATTGATGAGGCCACCAACATGGGCAAAGGCCATGTGAAAAGCTTCGTTGAACAATCTTTGTTGGCTCATGGAATCGGACTTGTGTATCAAGATGGTTTTCATTCTGCACAATTCTAATTTCAGATGCTTGATTTTTTGAGCAATAATTGGACCAAAAACAATGTATGGATTGTGCAATGCCGCATGATGAACGCCTAATTCATGGTAAAAATGATGCAAGGCATGCTTGACGCTGTGCTTATGATGCTTGTTGGCACCCAACCCTGCAACTTCTACCCGAATGACCTGCAATTGGGCATGACTGAGGTCAGGGCAATGCAATTGACCCATTACGCGTTCGACTTGGCACCATTTTGGACCAACAATGTCGTTAAACATATGAATGGCACGATAGTGATGGTGGTGATTATGGTGGTGATTATGGCGATGGTGGCCAGCATCCTGTTCGCGACAATCTCTGTCGGCATGAGGAGGATGGTGTGGGTGCGCTGCATGACCGTGCATGGAATCAAAAGCGCCATCAAATAAACATTTCTTCATTACAGATTTCCTTTTTGAGTATTCTATCCAATGTTACAACAAAAATATTAATAAAAGGTAACAAAATTGCAATCTGTATATTTTTTTGAATCTGGTTTTTTTTGATGGAATTGTTTTGGACTTTATGGCCCGCGGCATGACTTATGGCCCGCGGTATGAACTTTCTGTAGATGGACGCTCTCTTCAAAAAGTTCCCATGTTGGAATGTGACCCCCATACATTTCACGGATTTTCATAAGAAGCCCCTTGCAATGGGTGTGCTGTACCACCAGGCAGAGAATATGGGCTGAACCTGAAACCTAATGCAGGGTGCTCGCTGGACCTAGAGCACCTTTTAAACCTAAGGACTTGGGCCCCAACTGCAGACCTTAAAATAATCTGACTCAGATGTTCCAACGGGTGATCCGACGGCCTTCTTACTGGGATGATCTGAAACCCAAGTGACCCTCTTACTGAAAGTAATCCAACAGGTGTTCCGAAACCCTAATGGCCAACCTTCATTTCCTGGCTCTGATCTTTTTAAAACCGTTGCCCCGATATGGGATCCAACCCACCTGAATCAAGGTGAAACTGCTGAGCCTTTCCAATGGCACCAGGATCTGGCTTATCTGGTTTACCTCACCTGCTTGTACGGTCTGAAAGCAAAGTGCACCAGGATCTGGCTTATCTGGCTTACCTCGCCTGCTTGTACGGTCTGAAAGCAAAGTCTCAGGCTTTGGATTGTAATTTTTTGACCAAAATTTCCCATTGAGCCCCAGCCAAGGCCTTTTGCTTTTGGTTGTGCTCTGTGTGGGCATCCAGAGGAAAAATATAATCCCAGCATCCCATATAGTCCATTTTTAAATAAGCAAAAGTTTTTTCCAAAGGCATTTCAAAGCCATCGGGCTTTCCCCCAGAAGATGACGCAATGACCATGGCTGTTTTGCCCCGCAAACCCTGGCTGAGTTCTTTGTGGTGATAGAACAAATCTGTCACACGATCCCAGAACGTTTTCATGCGGCCGCTCATGGAATACCAATAGACAGGCGTTGCGAAAATCAAGGGATTGTGATTCATCAAACGCCGAATCAGGGGCAAAAAATCATCTTCTTCCTGGGGATTTTCATAGCTGAAAGGGGCAATATCCAATTGGCACAAAAATACCGTGGGAATATCCCCCAATATTCCTTGAACGCTTTGGGTGGTATTGCCCTCTGTGTGGGCGCTTCCAGAAACAACCAAAGGGGAAAAGCCCTTAAAAGATTCTAAAACTGGTGCATTTTGGGATGTAAGCTGAGATGGTGCCATTGGGTGCTTTGTTCAACAATGCCTGATTGTAACACGTCTTTGTTGGAAAAGTACTAGCAGGCCTTAACCTATTCCTTAGGGGTGAAAAATTTTTTTAAAGAAAACGGCTTGACTGGTCCAGAAAACTGGGGCAAAATTAAAATTGATTAGATGGGGGTGTAGCTCAGTTGGTTAGAGTGCTGGTCTGTCACGCCGGAGGTCGCGGGTTCGAGCCCCGTCGCCCCCGCCAATCAAAAAAAAATCAAAATCCATGTTTTTATATTTAAAAATGTGGTTTTTTTTGGTAAAAATATTTTTTAAATAAAAATCTGTAAAAATCGTCCAAAAAATGCAATAACAATGTGGCAAATATTGTAAAAATGAAAAAAAGATATAAAGATTTATTTAACCTATTGCATCATATTTAAAATTGTCCAGCAATATAATTTTATATATTCTTGTTTTTATCCTAATTTTTTTAAAAAAAAGCCATATTAAAGACCACAGCGACCACGGCTTTTATTCATCACGGTGCTGCAACGGGGAACCAAGCCATGGATTTCACAGCGACCACAACATTTCCAGAGCCTTCAGGGGCCTCAGCTTTTGTAAAAAATTTGCAACAAAAAAATCATTGATGGGATATTTGCCCCATCTTCCATTTTTCTTCCATTCAAAATCCCGAAAAAAGCCTCAAAGAGAGGCCTGCCCCACCCGTGGACAGCATTCCAATGGCCCCAAGCGGAACCAAAATGCCCTGTCATTCCAATGAGATGCCCAATCCTTCATGCAAAAATGGTACCATTTTCCAGTATGGTACATTGGTAAAAAGGGCAGACTGTGATTCTGGCAAGTAAGAATCTGAAAAATACATTCAGAACATCCCTCTCTGTCCCAGTGCCCTTGTTCTGCCCCAGTCTTTATTAACCCAAATGCTGGCCACATCCGGACTGGTCAAATTCGCCCCATTTAATTCGCCTCATTTAGATGGAAACCGCCACCAGACCAAAAGATCTGACAAAAACACCCCACCCCAGAACACCCTCTCTGTCCCAGAGCCCTTCTTCTTCCCCAGTCTTTATTAACCCAAATGCTGGCCACATCCGGACTGGTCAAATTCACCCTATTTGTGTAAGCTAGGCAACAACTTCGCTTCTTAACTCTATCTTCAGGATTTGCTTATGTTTTTTGATATCCAGGACCAAGACCGTATCGAACGCAGCACCGTGACCCAAGCCATCGGCATCGATTTCGGAACAACTTTTTGCGGTCTGGCCTGGTGTATCGATTCCCCAAATCCTCAATGGATAGGCCCCCTGGTTCCATCCATTGTGGCCTACAGAGATGGACAGGTCCTCATTGGCCATGCGGCCAAGGGACCGGGAGAAATCCGCTCTATCAAGCGTTGGTTGGATGCCCAAGCTTATGACCCCCAAAGGGACGAATGTTTTGATGGACGCAGCCCATTTCAAGTGGCTGTCGACCTGTTTTTGGGCCTAAAAACCCACCTCGTGGAACATTTGGGCCAATGGATCCCCAATGCTGTGGTGACCGTTCCGGCGTATTTTGACGAATCGCGTCGGCAAATCATCAAGCATGCTGCCTCCACAGCAGGTTGGAATGTTTTGCGTTTGCTCAGTGAGCCCACAGCTGCAGCCCTATGCCACAGGGTGGATCGAGAGGGTCTGTATGGTGTCTATGATTTAGGTGGGGGGACATTTGATTTTTCTGTTTTAACCCTAAAGCAAGGATTGTTCCGGGTTTTAGGTACAGGCGGACATGCCACACTGGGGGGAGATGACCTAGATTGCGCATTGGGCCATGTATGGTTTCCAGATGACCCCATGGGTGAGGAAAAAGCCAGAACCCTAAAAGAATCTGGCCGAGACCTATCCTCTATCATGGGCAATGACCAGTGGAAAAAAGTAGTAGACCCCTTGATTGAGTCCACCTTGGCCGTCTGTCAGGAAACCCTAGATCACATCAATCTTTCATTGGACCAATTGCAAGAGGTTTTTTTAGTGGGTGGATCTACCCACGCAAGTTTTGTCAAGGAAAAAATAGCGGCTTTTTTGGGTCGTCCAGCCAGCACATTGTTGAATCCAGAGACAGCTGTTGCCTGCGGTGCAGCCATTTATGCCTATAACTTGGTGCACCATTCCTCGTTTTTGTTGCTCGACGTCACGCCACTTTCCTTGGGCATCGAAACATTGGGGGGCATTGTGGAACGCCTAATACCCCGTAATACCCCCTTACCTGCCAAAAAAGAAATGACTTTTACAACGCAGATCGATGGTCAGACGTCTATAAAAATTCATGTACTCCAGGGAGAGCGCGAAATGGTTTCAGGATGCCAATCCTTGGGTATTTTTCACCTAACAGGCATTCCAGCCCTGCCAAAAGGTCAGGCTAAAATTAACATAACCTTATCTCTGGATACCGATGGATTACTCACCGTTGTGGCTGAGGAAGTTTCGGGTGGGGTGAAACAATCCTTGTGCATCAATGCCACGCGGGATGTGACTTATGACCGCATAGAGGAAGAATTGGCTCACTCTGGAGAAGATGTGTTGGACCGCATTTGGGTTCAAAAATCTCATCAAGCCATGGATGCCTTAACAGAAGTCAAGCGGGTTTTAAAAGAGTGCCCCCAAGATCATGTGAATCAGGCCTGCATTCCCCTGGAAAACGCCATTGCATCCAACGATCTGGCCCTTCTAATGATTGAATGGGAAAGATTTGCGGCCATTGCCCTGCCCTTTTTAGAGCAGTACATGACGCTTTTGTTGAAAAATATTGCCATCACAGACCCTTCTGCTTTGCACGTCCCAACACTCTGTTCAGAGGATCCTTCTGGAAAAGAGGACGTTATTCATAACCCAGCTTTTAAATCTGTGGTATCTTGAATCCAGGGGCTCAAAACCACATCTGCACAAGCAGCTCTGAGGCCCAAACCTTAAACTTTAAACATGACGGGATTTTATGAATGACGAGTGCCTTGTATCTGACACCCATTGCAGCGCAACACATTGCTGAACAAGGGTCCTTTTTGCGCGTGCAGGTTAAGGGCGGGGGTTGCTCTGGCTTGCGCTATATTTTCACCATCGAGAATGTCCTCAAGAAAGATGATTTGGTTTTTACCCAGCACGAAAGTTCTGTGGTAACGGATCCTTTGTCCCTACATTTTATCGCAGGATCCACCGTGGATTATCGTGAGGAGCTGTTGTCATCCCAGTTCATCATCATCAATCCAAAAGCCAATAATGCTTGCGGATGTGGCGATTCTTTTTCGGTCTCTTGATGCATCCCTTGGTGCGCCGTTGACAAGGTTGTTTTTTCAAGGATTCGTAAGATTCCCCCCTCTCTTTAGGCCCATTATCCTTGCACATGATGCATCCTTGAAATAGGGGGAGGGTACAGGGGATGTGTTGGGCTATTAAGACCCAGGAAGGCCCCCAAACCCATAGGGACGAGCCAAAAGCATTGGTGGTTGATTTTCCAAATAATGCTGCACCAATCCCCTGCCCACAATCTTGTTCAATGGCTGCAAATCCAAGGAATGCCCCTCATTCCTAAGAATGGCCTGAATCAAGGCGGGGTCTGGCATGGATTTTTGGGATGGGGTATGCTCGTAAATAACGGAAATTGACCCCTGTACGCCATGCCTCTCATCGATAGCCATTGCCATTTGGATCGTTTCGAAGATGTGGACATGGTCCTAGAGCGTGGTCGAAAAAATGGGGTCCATGGATTTTTATCCATCTCCACCAATGAGAAAACTTTTTCCCACCTTTTGCCCATTGTGGAACGCCATGAGGATGTCTATGGAACGGTTGGTTTGCACCCATGCGACATTGGATCCATGTCAGAGGATGCCCTTTACCCCTGGTTGATTGAACAATCGTCTCATCCCAAAATCGTTGGCATCGGAGAAACAGGTTTAGATGCCCTAGCCACATCGCCTGCAATGGCGGACCAAGAGCGCTATTTTCGCCATCACATCCGGGCTGCTTTGGCTTGTAATTTGCCCCTCATTGTGCACACCCGAAACAGCGACGAGTCCTTTTTGTCCGTCATGCGTGATGTTCGCGCCAACTGGCCAGGGGGTAATGAGGTCATGGGGGTATTGCATTGCTTTACAGGGTCACTGGAATGTGCCAAAGAGGTCATCCATTGGGGTTGGAAAGTCAGCCTTTCTGGCATTGTAACCTTTAAAAACGCTCCGGATTTGCATAGCATGGCCCGTGAATTACCTTTGTCATCCTTGCTGGTGGAAACCGATGCCCCATGGTTGGCGCCACAGCCCTATCGGGGTCAGCGCAATGAGCCCGCCTACATCGTGGAAACTGCCGCCATTTTGGCTGGGTTTCAGAATTGCTCTCTAGAGCATGTTGGGCGGACAACCACCCAGAACGTCTTGGATTTATTCCGCAAAATGCCCCCAATGATGGGACAATCCATGGATCAATCTGCCGAGTTGTTGGCCCCAGATGCTGCCCACTAAAACCCTGGCGCCCTTTGACACCAGCTGTTCGGGGAAAATTCTATGGCCAATGGCACCAGATGAATCCTCTATGGGGAGTGTTATTGGCTATTTTGCCCAGACTTATCCCGATCCAAAATGTTTTTTGGATTATACAACACCCTACACATTGCTGGTTGCGGTGGTTCTTTCGGCCCAAGCAACGGATCGTTCTGTTAATTTATTGATGCCCATATTGATTGATCGGGCGGATTCACCGGAAAAAATGTTGGCCTTGGGTGTGGATGGGTTGCGCGCAGTCATTGCCTCTATTGGGTTGCATCGCCGTAAAAGTGAATACATTCTGGCGCTCAGTGAAAAATTAATCACAGATCATTTTGGACAGGTGCCCCATACATTGGAATCCCTGGTGGCACTACCTGGTGTGGGTCGCAAAACAGCCAATGTTGTTCTTAATGTTATTTTTGGCCAACCCACCATTCCTGTGGATACCCATGTAGAGCGGGTATCCAAGCGATTGGGGTGGGTGGGTGACAATCTGGCCAATCCCCTTAGAGTCGAGGAAATTTTGAATCAAATGATCCCCCTGCCCTGGAAGCATCACATTCACGCATGGTTGATTGCCCATGGGCGTAGGTTTTGCAAGGCACGATCTCCACTGTGTGTAACGTGCCCCGTGCAGAGCCATTGCACCTTTTTTCAAAACAAGGCCCCCCAGGGATCAACGTCCCAGACCTAGTTCTAGCCCATGCCTAGAACCTTTTGATGGTTGCCCAGAATCTGAAATCTGCTGGCTTCCCCCTTTTGCCCAAGGTGGGGCGGTGTGTCTTGGTGGGATCCTGAATTTTCAGCCATCTTATCCATCTGCACCACGGCCACCTAAGTAGGGCGCAACCCCTTGTGTTTTTAGAAAAAATGGCCCTGTACCCTGTGTGGCAGACTTTTTTTAAGGTGCTTTTTCTTAAAAAAAATCTGAAGGTGCCAATTTGTATTCCTTAAAAAATGGCCAAAGATGACAGAATATCCCCATCCTTTATTTGAAAAGTTTATAAAATTTTGATATAGTTTTAAATATACTATTTTTGCTGATTCCCATGACCATAACAAAAAACACCCAAAATATTTTGTGGCACGGAGGGGATGTGGTGGATGCGGTTCAGGGGGCTGGACCGAGGGATTGGCATGCTACGGGTGTATCCATTGATACACGAACCCTGAACCAGGGAGACCTTTTTATTGCATTGCGTGGACCCTTTTTTGATGGGCATGATTTTATAGATGCAGCTTGGGCATTGGGGGCCAGCGCTGTTCTGGTTCAAGATATCTCCGCCGTTTCCATGAATCCCGCACGCCCCATCATTGCTGTGGTGGATACATTCCAAGCCCTGAGACAATTGGCATTGGCTGCACGATGCCGTTTTCAAGGACGTTTGTTGGCCCTAACAGGCAGTGTGGGTAAGACCACCGTCAAGGATGGCCTGGCCCACGTTTTGTCTCGACAGAGCCTAACAAGCGCCTCTTGGCAGAGTTTAAACAATCACTTGGGCGTCCCCTTGTCTCTGGCGCGCTTGCCCATGGATGCTCGGTATGCCATTTTCGAGGTGGGCATGAATCATAAGGGCGAGATCAAGGATCTTGTTGGCATGATTGCCCCCCACTTGACCTTGATTACCCAGGTCTCTTACCAGCACGGTCAATTTTTTTCCAATCTCGACGATATTGTCACAGCTAAAGCAGAAATTTTTTATGCGCCCAGCCCATTGCTAGGGATCTTGCCCCACGATTCGCCCCATTATGCCGCATTGAAGCAACAGGGCCACAATGTTACCCAATGGATTACATTTGGACAGCATCCAGACGCCACTGTGCGTTTGATGGCAAAAAAACCAGACCATAACGGCACCCACATCACCCTGGTCATTCAAGGTCAAGAGTGGCGCTATCACTGGCCTCTAAAAGGGGCCCACACCATTGACAACAGTTTGGCCATTGTGGCTGGTGCATGGGCTATGGGGGCCAATATGAATCAAGTCATGGATGATGTGCAAACCATCGTGTCGTCACCAGGGCGTGGCAATGTCCTTACCATTGGTGGCATCCATATCATCGATGAGAGTTACAATGCGGCACCTGCATCCATGCAGGCTTCCCTCGTGGCTTTTGCAGAACAGAACCCCCTTGGGCAGGAAAAATCAGACCCAACGCTGGGGGACAATCAGCCTAAGGGCAAGCGGTATATCATACTGGGGGAAATGCGTGAATTGGGCGGGGAGAATGAGGCTTGTCACAGGGCTCTGGTTCCCCTGATTCAGGCTTGTGGCCCTGATGGGGTTTGGTTGTGTGGCTCCTCATTTTTACCGTTTTTACAAGAAATTCCCCTGTTGTGGGGCCATGCTTTGACCATTTCTGACCTGATGCCATCCATTTTAAAAACCCTAAAATCTGGCGATTGGGTGTTGATCAAAGGGGCCAACAGCATGCGTACATTTACGGTTATTGGGGCATTGGCAGAGCGAGAAGCCTTGGAAAATTAGAATGGCCCAGAGAAAATGCCGATGCTACAGTGGTCCTTAAATCAATGGCTTTCGGCCAGTGGGATTCTTTTTTGGTTTTTCAGCCCTTTAATCATGGCATTCTATTTCAGGAAGGCTCATAGGTCAAGATAGGTTGTATTTTAATGGGATTTTTTTGCCTTCATGGTGCTGGTCATTGCTCTGGCTCAAATTCTAGGGTATAAACTTGGAATAATTCCATGGGAAAAAATTGAGTTTTTTCTAACCTCTGTATTGGTGATTGTCCCTTGGTTTTTAAACAAATTGAAAAAAGCACTCTATGCTCGATACCATCAACCCCAATTCGGATATTTTATTGACCCTGTGGGTAGTGGGAAAAATTACTCCCCAATGTTTCATTTTATTTCAAATGTTGTCAGAATTTACAGAGGTGACCCAGAAATCACATTTTCCCATTGGCTTCGACCTGCCCTGCATATCGCGATCCCTATTATTGGTGCGACCATCTTTTTTAGCCCATGAACTGTATACCGCTGCCATTGTTTATGGCCTTTGCACCACCTTTATTTCATATGGCGTCGGTGTTTTTTTCTTTCGCCTGATAAAAAAAATGGCCAAGATAAAAACGTCAGAGGAAATCAGGGTTTCAGAAACAAGAGAGCCAAAAGTGAATCTAGGGGCCATTTTTTTCATTCACTTGTGCCTACCTGTTGTTGCCATTTCCTACACATTCATGGTGTGCGCAAAAGAAACTGGGGACTGGCACGATCTTTTGCTCTACAGACCTGTTGACATCTATGGATTTGGTTATTCCAGTATGATTTTAGCCTGTTTCTTTGCTTTTTTTACCATAAACACATGGAAAAAGTGTGCCCGCATCCGACGTCTGGGTCCCCTTTTGTATCCTAAAAGCAAGATTGCTCTCTGTAAAAAATGACCCTGATTCACCCAGGCCATGGAGCACATTTTTCATGTACTAAAAACTGCCTCACTATCCATCGATTCATCAATGGATATCAATGGAGGTAAATTGATATGGATTTAAATTCAACGTATTATTATTGCACAAATCCAATGCTCGAATCTGGCTGTTTTTTTTATGATCATGACAAAAAATATGTTTTGGCTGGGCTGTTGGCTGGGATTGCCATGGATCGGATGCTTTTTAACCCTGCTGAGCAAGGGCAATGGGCTTTATTCTCGTCGAGTGCTGGTGGGGTCGGTGGCATGTTTCCTGGTTTTGTCCCTGTTGCTGGCTCATAAAGATTTGGCGACGTCGTCGTCCAGCATTTTAACCATGCAGCAGGGGGTACTCGGTGTTGGCCTTGCCCTTGGTTTGGCATTGGCCGCTTGGCCCGATGGTCAGACTGCTCATGCCTTGGGCAGTTTGGGGTGCTTTTTAATGGCCATGGTTGGATTTTCTGAAAAAATATGGCCCTTGTTTCTGGGGTCCATGACACTGATTTTGTGGATTTGCAGGCCTCTTTTTCTGATTACAGACGAGGGCGGAAAAAAAAGATCTTCCCAAACAAACCGCTTGCGTTTTGCCCTGCTCTTGGCCTTGTTTTTGGTGGCTCTGTTGGATGCATACGGCCCCGCTAACAGTCTTAGTGATTGTATGGAATATATAAAACCTGCTCTGAATTTTTCAAATTTTATAGCGCTCAAGTTTATTTGCGCACTAATGGTTGTTGCAGTATTTTGTTACCGCACCCTGATGCCGACTTTTTCCAAAAAAGCATCCTGGAAAAATTTTTATGAAAACACCACCATATGGAACTTATTATGGCTTGGCTTGATATTGTTCTTCATTTATTCTTTGCCGTATAATTTTTTATTCATTAAACACCATTCGCTAGAAATGGGAGTGATTTGTTGTACCTTCTTGTGGGCACCAACTTTCTCTAAAGGATACGCATGGGCATTGGAGGAAAATTTTCATAAAACCAACATATTGGGCCAATTTTTATGGGCTGTTTTATTTTTGTGCAGCATTTATTGTCTGCCCTATATCACAGAATTCGCCATGAAACATGCCGCTAAAGACGGTCTCTCTTACTTTACCAAACGTCCATTTTTTGAAATCGGAATCATGGGGATACTTTCAGGAAAAATATCCAGCTCGTTCCAAATCTTTAAAAAGGGTTACGGTGCACTGCCCTTGTCCGAGGACAGAAAAGCTCTCTGCACGGATGCATCACCGGAATGGATTGCGTTTTGGGATCCATGGCAGCGCTTGAATGGGGGTCTGTACGAACTTTTAATGTGGTTTATGGCGGGGACCCTATCCTTAGTCTGGATAGCCAACCTAGAACAGACCCCACTTGTCTTAAAGCCCCAGCTTACCTGCATCATACTTGCCTTTTCGGCAACGGCCCTTTTAACCATGTTCCATGTTTATGCTGTATTTCAACCCCGTTTTGTGCCCCATCGATTTGCCCTTATGGCATCTATGGGATGCTGCATGGCGGCAACTCCTGGGATCATTGCATGGCCCTTTTTTCTATGGCCCCCAACGAACATGCACATGTCCGAAGTGACGATTATTGCCATGTGTGGAATGGGCTTATGGGGGATTGTGTTGTGGCGTATTTTGCGCCCATTGATGTGGGCTAGGCGATGTGCGGCTGTTTTAAATCCCAATCATCTGGAAGAAACCAAGGGATCAGAGTTGTCGCGTGGGTGGACTCTGGGTCTCTTGGCGGCTTTTGTGTTGTGGGGTGTTGGACTGCATTCTGCTGGAAATTTTAAAATGGCTTTGTCTGGATTTTTATGATGCTCTGTAGCTTATGATTCAAAAATTAACAAGGGATAAAATGGTGATACAGTGGTGCAACATGCCCATAAAGTCCAGACACTGAATGCTGGATAATTCAACAACCTCCTTTGCCAAAGGTCTTGCTGCTGAAAAACGCGCTCAAGATTATTTAATCCAAAAAGGATACCTGCTGCTGGCTCATCGATACAAAACCAAATTTGGGGAATTGGATTTGGTGATGCATCAAGGCCATAAGTTGTTTTTTTTCGAGGTCAAACAACGCCCTACGTTGGCCCAAGGATTGGAATGCATCACCTTAAAGCATCGTCAACGGCTGTGGCAAGCCGGCGAGCATTTTTTACACAATGCGTGCAATGAGTTCCCCTGGGATACGGTACAATTTGATTTAATCGTTGTGCTGCCCTGTTGCACCATCACACACATGGGAAATGTACTGTCATCAGAATAATTTTGCCCATCTGATTTCACGATTCTTTGGGTAAACACCCCCTTTAATTGGAAAATCCTGGCATTCCCTCATGATTCTTTGCGACGCGAATACAGCAGTGGCAATGGATTCCGATCGGATTTCGGATAATAATTTAGTTCTTGACGACATTTGATCAAAAGTATCCGCTCCTCTGTGTCGCTAGAAAAGCCTTGCAATTGTTGATCGATGAGTTTTTGCAACACCTGAATAACTTTCGGAGAAAAGCTCATTAGAAAGCACCCTTTTCGAATGATTCAGGGCTATAATACATCTTGTATTGTAAAGAAATCGTAAAATTTTCGGTACACAAACGCGTATAAAATAAAAATACCGTAACTTTTTTTACGGACCATTTCTCTATCCAATAGATCATTGCTCGGGCGCCATCTGCTATACTGTATGCAGAACCAATTGTTTCTTCATCACAATGACCTATTCTGCCCCATGGTTTTCTGCAATTTGCACCCAATTCAATGGAACGGCCTATCTTATTCCACGGCAAGAACCCTTTTTTTTAAACCCATCCCAAGCAACCAACGATACAATCTATCATTTAACGGGGTTTACGGGTTCACGCGCCACCATTTTGGTGACATGGGAAAAAATCTTTTTATATGTGGACAGTCGGTACACCCTTCAAGCCGAAAAACAATGTCCAGAATGCACCATCATCACTTGCTCAGACCCCATCCATGCCCTCCACCAGCAATTGGTCAAAGGTACACGTTTGATCCTCTCTCCGTGGGTTTTCAGCGCCCATACTATGAAAATTCTCAAAGAGAGGGCATCCATCAATGAATGGGACTTGGTCTTGGATCACGATGGCATTGCAGATCGCCTGATCTGCCCCCAGCCCTTAATGTCGCGCAACGAAATTGTGCCCATGGAAGGACAAGCCTCGTTTCAAGAAAAATGTCAAAAGATCTTTACAGAGCCCCACCACAACCACTGGATTGTATGCAAAGCAAGCGATGTTGCCTGGCTGAGCAATTTAAGGGGCAGCGATCATGTCTATGCCCCATTTTTTCACGCCTACCTAATCGTGACCAGAAAAAATAACCATTTTTCAGGCATTCTGTACGCGACAATGCCTCGATCTTTCGGCGTTTTAGATCCTGATTTACGCATCGAAAATTTTGAAAATTTACAGCGCCTAAGGGCCGGATCTTTTGAATCCCCTGGAAAAGGGTCAAGGGACATGCTGCTGCAGGGGCAAGAGGAGTCCATGGCGTCAGAGCCACCCTGTGTCAGGCCCCCTTGTTTTTATGAAGTAAAAAATCTCTTGGATCAACCCATGGTGTACGATCCCCATCAAACCCCTGGAGCGTTGGTCGGACCATCCTGGATTCCAGGCTCTTTTTCCCATTTGGAAAATGGTCGCAGCATCAAAACCCAGTGGGAGACCCACCATATGACCCAATCCCATGTGAGTGACGGGGTCGCTGTAACCCAGTTTTTACACTGGCTGTCCCAATTATCCGATACACCCTCTGAGGTACCAGAAGCATCACCAGCATCATCGGTATCACCATCATTGGTGATACCTGGGGCATGGAATGAAACAGAATGGTCGGCTGCTGAACAGTTGGCCAGGTTCAGGTCCCAGGGTGGTGCCTACAGGGGGCCAAGCTTTCCAACGATTTCCGCCATGGGTGCAAACAGCGCCATGACACATTATACGCCTTCGCCCACGGATTCTGCCCCTTTGGAAGGGGGTCTCTACCTGGTTGATTCGGGTGGGCAGTATCATTTTGGAACCACGGATGTAACCCGCACGGTATGGTTGGGAAAGGGGCAGCCACCTCTGAAATTCAAAGAAATGTACACCCAAGTTTTGCAAGGGCATATTCACCTTTCCCAAATGATTTTTCCAATGGGTACCAATGGCATGCAACTGGATGCCATTGCGCGCAGCTTTTTGTGGCAAAAAGGACTCGATTATGCCCACTCAACGGGCCATGGGGTAGGCTGCTTTGCCAGTGTGCATGAATTTCCACCCAGCCTCGCCCAACGTGGGTCCCTGGAACCCATTGCTGAAAATATGGTTTTCTCGGTAGAGCCAGGATACTATGAAGAGAACTGGGGGGGCATTCGTTTGGAAAATTTGGTTTTGGTGGCGCATCATTCGGAAAAGCTCTTGCGCTTGCAGCCATTGACGATGGCCCCATTTGATCGAAACCTTATTTTAGTGGACAGGCTGTCTTATGAACACAGGATTTGGCTGAATAATTACCACGAACAAGTTCAAAATACCTTGTTGCCTGGATTGAGCGCTCTTGCCCAAGCCTGGTTGACGGAACAAACCCAACCCCTATGAGACCCCAAGAGCCAAATTTTACCATGGATTCAAGTGGGCCTTATCAAGCTAGACCTTACCATGGATTATGTTGAATCCAATAGGTTGGGCTCTGCACAGATGTGTCTAGGGATCCCATGGCAGGGCCAGACCCTTGGGCACCTTTGCATAGGCCAGAATCAGAATGTGTTTTCTGGGGCAGGGTTTTTTGGCCAGTCATGTGATTTGTCCACACTGTTCAAAATGTATAAAAATATGTATAAAAAAATAATCCATTCCAAATAAACTTGACTGTGATATTGGGTCAATGGAATTGATGGTATGGAAGGAATAAAAACCCATCTGACACGATCCCATAAAATGTGAGAATTTGGGACCTCTTCTTCCTCGGGTGCTTGAAAAATCTTGAAAAAGATTTCTTCAAACCAACCAGCACCCAGGGCACAGGCTTTTTTTCTCCACCATGGGTTGATGTTTTTTAGGAAAAACTCTGGGGGCCTAGGGGGGATCCGAATTTTCTCATGGGCAGGCCCTTAAACCAGATGCTGGAAGATTAACCTCCCCTCCCCCTCTCCACCCCACCAGGACTGGCACCATGCCATTAGAGTCAAACGATTATGACCCTGCAATGGGGGGGTATGCGCCAGGGTTATGAATGCTCCCCCATCGAGGCCAAAAATCCACAATTCCTAAGCTGGATCTTGGGAATTTTCCGATGTTGGCACAGATGTGGATGTATTTTTAGCCACCACAACCATAGAAGGCCTCAATAAACGATCATGCATTCTATAGCCATTTTGAAGAACATTCAGAACGGTTCCAGGTGCCATTGAGTCATCCTCTTGCTCTTGCATCACTTGGTGAAAATGAGGATTAAACATGTGATTCAGCGCATCAATTTTGACGATACCAAATTGCCCAAATACACGCTCTAATTCGGCCAATGTCATAGATACACCTTGGTACAAAACATCTTTCTGCCCTTCTGATGTCGTCACACTGGCTATGGCCCAAGACAATTGATCTGCAATGGCAATAAGCTCTTTTGCAAAGCGAAATAGCGCATAGTCAATACCCTCTTTCTTCTCTTTCTCTAGGCGACGGCGCAGATTTTCACCATCGGCCGCAGCGCGCAACCACTTGTCCCGAAAGGACTCCTCAGGGGTTTCTAACTCTTGATGCTCGGGGTGCATGCAGGTTTCTGTACAAGGGGAATCCAGGGAAATTTCCGGATTGCTCCTGTTGGGATCTGCATTGTCACCCTTCTTAAAGTCATCCGAGATGTGGTCCTGTTGGCCGCTTTCACCATGATGCCGATCTTGGAATTCCGCTAGGTAAGTCATTTGAATGTTCTCTCAACAATTTTAGCCATACCATCAATTATAGGGATTACACGACGATAGTCCATATGCATAGGTCCAATAACTCCCACAACGCCTTTGTTGTGTTCTGCTTGGTAGGGCGCCACAACCACAGAGCAGCCATATACATTGGCAAACCCGTCATCGGATCCAAAAAAAATTTGCAATCGACGCTTCAAAATCACATTGTGCAACATGTCGCAAAACATTTTTTGCTTTTCCAGCCAAGCAAAAAGCATCTTAAACTGGATCATGCTGTGGGCATCTTGAATGGAATCCAACAAATACCCGTGACCCTTAATATCCAATGCGCCCAAATCTTCACAAACTCCTTTTTGCATTAAGTGCAAAATCAATACATGCAAGCAATCTTTTTTTGTATTCAATATTTTTTCAACATGGGCCAAAGCATGCTGAGCGGTGTGCCGAGCAATGAGATGGTTTAAAAAGTTGGAAGCCTCGTTTAACTGCTCGTCATTTGTTTCTAGGGGAATAGAGACGATTCTGTAGTCTGTTTTTCCCGAAGAATCCTCTAGGGTGCAGAGGCATTTGCCTGGGCCCAGTGATGTGAATTTCAAAGATGCGATAATGGGATCTTGGGGCGCTGAAAAGAAGACGCCCGCCCCCTGACATAAATCCGACAATGTTTGACTCACCTTCCCCAAAACACTATCTGAATGCTCCATGGCATCCAACACAGAAAAATCTCCCTCTGACAAAGGCAGAGATTCTTCTTGGCCTGCAAGATTTTGGGCATAAAAACGCAGTGTTTTTATGGTTGGAATGCGACCAGCAGAGCAATGTGCAGATTCTAAGAAGCCCTTTTCTTCTAGATCGGCCATAACGGACCGTATGGTTGCTGGGGACACCCCCATCATTTGGGCAATGCGATGAGAGGCTACAGGCAAATGTGTCTCTAAATAAATATGAATGATATGGGATAAGATGCGAACTTCCCTGTCGCCAGTAACAAAAACCGTCATAATTGCCACCTATGCATAAGCCAGTGTATCAAGAACTGGGGGCATCATCAATCGTTAATTATTTTTTATATAAAAAATTTAGGCCACATTGTGCAAATATTTCACCAAAATAAAAATTTTTACAGATGGGGTTGCTTTGGGTAAAAATAGGTCTGTTTCCAAAGGCCTGTTTTTAAAAAAATTGGTTTTTTAAATCTACTTCTAGGAAAAAGTGCCTTATTTAAAATGGGCAATAGATTGGATATTCCAGAAATTGAACAGATCCAAGGGCGCTAGAACCCCCTGGCCGATTCGGAACCTGCCACAATTTCGATAATTTCTTTTGTAATGCGATCTTGGCGCAATCGATTGTACCTAATTTGCAAACGTCGAATCACGTCCTTGGCATTGGTGTTGGCTGAATCCATTGCATTCATTCGGGCAGCATGTTCGCTGAGCTTGTGCTCACACATTGTTTGCTTCAAAACAGCCTGGACCAATATTTCTAAAACCCCGCTTAAAACAGTTTCTGCATCGGGTTGAATGGTCAGAAGACCTCTTTTTTGGATCTTGTTTTCAAGGGATTCTTCTTCCAATTTGTCCCCTAGATTGCTGGATTCCAAAGATACTTCTTTTAGATTCATCTCTATTGGATCATGGGCGTTTAATTCTACCCATGTTGTAGGTAAAATTTGCAAAACCTCTGGCTCTTGCTTTAAAATATTGAAAAATTTCCCATAAACCACAAAACATCCCCGGATACGCCCTTCCTTAAAAAGGGCAGTTGTGACTTGGAGCACATTGTTCAATGATGTTGGCTCTGTATCCATATGCATTTTTACACCGGGCTTTTTGTGCAACCCACAGAATCCTTTTTTCCCAACGCACATCACTTCTACAGGACCCTGTTTGCATACGGCCAACCATTCCAAAGCCGTTTTGATCAATTTTTGGTTAAAACCACCGCACAAACCGCTGTCCGAAGTCATTACAACCAGCAACCAGGGGGCATCGCTGGGACCTTCTTTGGTATAAGTTACAGGGCGCACTGTCTTCTGGTGGCCCATTTCTGCTAGGATGCTTCGTGCCAAATCTTCCAATCCTTGGGTTAGACCTGAATTTTTTCGGACTTCGTTTTGCATAGAGGTGTAACGCGCTCTGGCAATCATTTTCATGGCACCTGTCATACGCTCAATGATCATGGCTGTTTTTTGACGCCGACGCAGCTCCTTTAACCCTGACATAATCTAGGCGCGCTCCCTTTTAAACTGATCCAAGAAAACGCTCAGACGTGCGGAAATTTCTGGTGTCAAGATGGCTTGGGTGGTCAGGACTTCCAATATTTCGGGCATGGATTTGGAAACAGCCAGAACAGCTTCTCTTACCCATCGCTCCAAATCTTCTACTTTGACAGAATCCAGATACCCATTAACGCCCATGAACAATTGGAGCAATTGGTGGCCCAAGGATACGGGGGCATAGGGTCCCTGTTTCAACATTTCAACCAAACGATTGCCACGATTCAGCTGGCGATTGGTGGCTGCATCCATATCGGATACGAATTGGGAAAAAGCGGACAGCTCCTTGTATTGTGCGAGCTCTAATTTCAGAGGACCTGCCAATTGTCGCATGGCTTTGGTCTGGGCTGCACCACCCACACGACTGACGGACAGTCCCACGTTGATGGCGGGCCGTATGCCACGATAAAATAAATCGCTCTCTAAAAAGATTTGGCCGTCGGTAATGGAAATAATGTTGGTTGGAATATAAGCTGAAACATCTCCTGCCTGGGTTTCCACAATGGGCAAGGCTGTCAAGGATCCCCCGCCTTTTGCATCGCTGAGTTTTGCAGCACGTTCCAGCAAGCGCGAATGTAGGTAAAAAATGTCCCCCGGATAAGCTTCGCGCCCTGGGGGTCGCCTCAATAACAGGGACATTTGTCGATAGGCCACAGCGTGCTTTGACAAATCATCATAGACGATTAGGGCATTTTGACTGTCATCTCGGAAGGCTTCACCTATGGCACATGCTGTATATGGGGCTAAAAATTGCAATGATGCAGCCTCGGATGCAGTGGCGGCAACCACAATAGAGTAACGCATGGCATCATGCTGCTGCAACATGCGCACAATTTGGGCCACCGTTGAGCGTTTTTGACCAATGGCCACATAAACACAAACCACACGCTGATGCAATGGGCCTTGAGAATGTTCTTTTTGGTTTAAAATGGCATCCAATGCAATGGTCGTTTTGCCAATTTGACGATCTCCAATGATCAATTCACGCTGACCTTTTCCAATGGGGATCAAAGCATCGATGGCCTTTATTCCGGTTTGCAACGGTTGAAAAACAGATTGCCGATCCATAATACCCGGAGCGGCACATTCTATGGGCACCATTTTGACATCCGTCAAAGGACCCCGTCCATCAATGGGTCTACCCAGGGCATCCACAACACGCCCCAACAATCCCGGACCTGCTGGAACCTGCATCATGTGACCCGTGCGGCGAACGATGTCCCCCTGTCTGATGAGTTGATCTTCTCCGAATAGGACAATGCCCACACGATCAGCCCATAAATTCATGACCATGCCCTTGATACCAGAGGCAAATTCAACCATTTCTCCAGAACACACCCGGGTCATTCCCCAAACTTGAGCCGTTCCGTCCCCTACGGTTAGAACAAAACCCACCTCTTCTACAGCGTTTTCAGAATCAAATCCGAAAATTTTTTGCCGCAGCAACATGGAAATTTCAGAAGAATCAAGAGCAGGTGAAGACATGATCAATCTCGGTATGAAGGTTGGATAACATTGTATTCAAAGAAAGGTCGATCATCAAATCGCACCACAATAAAACTCCTCCCAATAAGAGTTCTGGCTTTTCTTTTTGATGAACTGTAACGGGCTTTCCAAAATGATGACTGAGGGTGGTTTCTAATTTGGCCAATTCTGTATCAGAAAGCATTTTTGACGTGTGCCAATACATGACACAATCGGGTCTTTTAGATTCGATTAAAACAGCCAAAATATCAGGCAAAATTTCCAATCGTTTTTGAGCGCTTAGAACCCGAAGTACCCTTAAAGTTAATTCTTGGGACTTATGCAACTGAAAGAACTCTTGAAACAGGGCTTCATGCCACCATAATGGCAAAGAACCTTCTTTCAAAAGAGACCGTCGCAAGGGGCGTTCCTTGGCCCATTGTACAAAAGCGGCCAACTCGCTGAGAACATCCTGGGGCAAATCGTTAAAAACTTTGGCATAATGCCGCGTCACATCATCAAAAAACTCAGGTTGAGTGACAGCCTTCATGATGGAATAAGCAGGGTGAATCATGGATTTACTCTAGCACATATTTATGAAAAACCCAACAAAATCGGTTCAATTTTTTATATATTATTGACTTTTTCAAGGGAATGTCCCCTGCTTACAACCAGAATTCTTGTGGCCCAGAGCAGCCCTCTTGCCACATTAGGGGGTGGGGCGTATTGGGTCTCCCCCACCACCCTACCCTATGATGGCTCTTTGCCTTTCAATAAAAGAGGGCAATTTTTGTCAAACAATATCTTTTCTTTAATTTTAATCAAAATTTAATCACTTTAAAGATGTGCTGCGGAAAAATCCCAAAGGCATCAAAAAAAATTCATGCATTGCCCCTATTCAGTTCATCCAGGTCTTGAAAATCCAGACCATGGGGGAAAATAGGGGAAAAACATCGCCCCCGTTTGATGGTACATCCCTTCATTGGAATGGGTGATTATGGTTTGGGACCAGATAGAACGATGTACATTTTGTTCCCCTCTTTTTCAAAACGAACTTCTGGGTCCACAGGTCGCCCCAATCCATCCGTCATAAGTGGTCCCCTTAGGGGATTGTGGGGGAATTGAACCCTGGGCGTTCCTTTGATGGGGTGGGTTGAGGTGACAAACAGAATTCTCTTTCCTGGACCATAATCTGAAAGCTTGTGTCGGTTGAATACCAGGCTAACCACGGTGCTACTTAAGTCGACCTCACCAAGGATTTCAAAGTACCCTCCTTCATTGTGCACAGTAGGTAGAACATGTTCAATAAAAGAAGGTTTGAAATCTACATTTTTAAGGGTTGCAATGCTGGTGTTGTCAGAATCGCATGGATCTGTGCGAAATAAACCATCTTCCTGAAAAAGACTAATGGCCCCACTAAAGAGGCTCTTATTCCGGAACTCTAAGGATGAATTTCCGCAAAGGTGCAAAGGGGTTTGATTTTCTGGTGTTCTAAGGGCTATTCCATTGGCCACAATATGAGCATTATAGAGGGTCAAGCCTGCAAAATGCACCAGATATTGGTTGGCATCCGTTGGATTTCCCATGGCCAGATCTCCTAGAATATCCACCGTAGATCTGGCCACGATACAGGAACGACAGGATACTTTTCCCGTGATGAAAAGGTGCCCTGGCACTATGTGCTTTAGGTAAAAAGGGCAACCTGAGGACAACAAGCCACCCATGGTAATGGGATCAACCCCAACAATTAATCTTGAAATGTCGTAACCCCATGTCGTATCTCCATGAAGCGTCATGTCATTTCCTGAAAGAAAAACACGCATAGGCAGAAAATAAGGTAATTTGATTTTTAAATTTTTTGCAGTTTTGTTGTTCACAATAACGGCTATGTCATCTTCAATGGATACATCAGACCCATTAATGGTTCGTGCCAATACCTTCATGGGGATACTTGTCAAAGAAATGCGAGGATTGGTGGACAACTGATGGGAACCTTTGGCACCCCAAATGCTTTTTGGCATTATTTTGGCCATTTCTGACAGAGTGGTGTCCCCATCGTCTCTGGGATCTTCGACATAGGTACAAAAAGGCGTATTCAGGGTAACATCACCTTTTGGGTTGAGGTAAAAATAGTACGTGGAGGGATAGGCATAAATACAGCTGTTCAGAATTGCTGCTGCAAGCAGAAGGTATTTTTTCATAAAAATAAGGCCTTTGTCCCGTGTTTTTTGTCGCGTGTATTGGATTCGTATTTTTATCCAACCTAATTTTATCCAACCTAATTTTCTGGGGTGATTCGGGGGATGCTTCTAGGGGAAATCCTTCGATGGATGCTTCTAGTTTGGATCAGTGGATTTAATTTTTGGAAAAATTTTCTACAAAATCCTATTTTTAATCTAAAGGTAGATTTTCTTTAATTTTTCAACAAGACCCCTATCTAGGGTGTCAGTTTTTGTATTGGGGAAAAAAGAACATTCAGGGGAGATTATGCCCCAAAGAATTTGGAAAAAGGGGTGCAACTGAATGGATGCTAAAAAGTCACACGTTTCAAGATGAAAAAATCGTGTGACTCAGGGGGCCATTATACTGGGCAGCGTTTAGGCAACCGTAATGTGCTTTTTACTCTTCCTCAAAAAGAAAGAAACGCGCCCTAATGTCAAAGCAAACAAGGTGTGATCCTTGCCCATACCCACATTGGGTCCTGGAAAAATCTTCGTACCTCTTTGACGCACCAAAATATTGCCTGGCATTACGGATTGACCATCAGAGGCTTTTAGCCCTAACCGCCTACCCGCTGAATCGCGACCGTTGCTCGAACTGCCGCCTGCTTTTTTTTGTGCCATTGTATTCTCCTATTGCGACGCAGAAACCTGGACGACATCTGTAATTTTGGCCCAAAGCAATTTCTGACGATGGCCTGTTTTACGACGATAGTTCGTACGTCTTTTTTTCTTAAAAATAATAACTTTATCTTCTTTAAAAATCCCCATGGGTTGGGCATGGACCACTACATGGGTGACCCCTTCTGCAGAAACGCATATCCCATTCCATCGTATCGGCTGATCTGGATCGTGTTCCATCATTTCGATGCGAACAGTCTCGCCTTTAACCGCACGATACTGCTTTCCACCTGTTTCAAAAACGGCGTACATGACATTGCTTTTAAACTCGCTTATGCTCTCACTATATCAGGACAACGCGCCATACTCAATCATGATTCCCCATCTTTATGTGCATTATGGATTTAATTTGACAGATTCCATCCCTTTGTCGGCCCCGCAACACCATTATTTATCCAAAGTCATGCGTTTAAAATCCCATGACGTGGTCCATATTTTTAATGGGAATCAGGGATTGTGGCGGGCCCACCTAGATGGAATGACCTTGATCAAAGCCTGCCCATTGGGGCCCCAACCGCCCCAGCCCCCAACCACAGCCCTTTTTTTTAGTCCCATTAAAGCCCAAAATTGGCTGATTGAAAAAGCAGTTGAATTGGGGGTCACAGATTTTTTTCCCATCCTGTGTCGCCGAACCACAGTACGTCATTTTTGCCCAAAACGTCACATGAAAATCGTCCACGAGGCCTGCGAACAGAGTCGCCGCTGGACCATCCCCACCATACACCCCATTATGCCACTGACCACATATGTTTCGCCTAGCACGCCCCAAGGATGTGATTTTTTTGCGTGTGTATTGATGTTGGATGCAGCAATGCCTATGTCGCAAATGAACCCCATGGCTCGAGGATTTTTTGTCGGGCCAGAGGGCGGATGGAGCCCGGAAGAAGTGGCTCTGTTTGCTCAAAATCCCCATATCACACCTGTTCACTTGGGTTCAGCTGTTTTACGGGCAGAAACAGCCGCTTTGGTTGCCAGCACTCTGATCTTGCATGCACACTGAATCCACTGGAATTTCAATCAAGACTTTGGCATTGGTGCGGGGCTAATTTAATCTGGTGCCCGACAGCCTATCACATTTAAATCAAATGCAATGATTGGAATGCAGGAGTAAAAACTTCGTTGAGTTTCATTGTACATCACCCAGTCCTTGGGCCTTATTAAAATTCTTACCTGTTGAGTATGGTCCTTTAACCCAGTGCAACGCGGTCTGATAGTATGGGTTATTGAAACAATTCTAATGCCACTGCACTGGAGCCCCCCCCACCTCCCAACTAGAGCCTGTTCCCGGCGCCGCACCACCCCCCCACCTCATCCCCGTATTCTTTTGCCCTGCACTCTTTACCCTTGCTTATTGGTATCCTTTGAAATCCTGTGTAAGGATAAGGGGTCCCAGGCGATTTTTGTCCAAAGCCCCCCACCCAATATGTCCGGGCCCCATACACCAATCTCTTGGGCCCTTACCCTCCCCCTAATACTTCAATGGAACAATGGCCAAATCCTGACAAAGAGCATTCCACAAAAGTGTCACAATGGGGGTTCTATACAAAGCCTGGGGGTGTTGGCAGGACAAAACTGGTTCCCCCATAGCAAAAGCATTGCGCGTGCTTTGGGTAAGGGGAAATCGAAGAAAATGAACGCTGCTGGTTTTATCGGTTTTATGGTCATCTCTTTGTGCCCCCACTTCTTTGCCATATTCCGCCTCAGTTGGACCCCCGCCGCTGTCCCATGAACTGCCATCATGAATGGCACCGTTGGACCCATTTTTTCTAAGATCGCCCCCCAAAGAAAACTGGCTCTGGGGGTCTTTTTTATGACTTGCATTCAAGTCTTTTTGAAAATTTTGAACATCCTCTGGGCCAAGGGGTGTGACTGGTCCTTGGGCATTGCCAATATCAATGGGCTCAGATTGAATGCGAAATCCAGACCCCTCTAAAAACAAGCATCGCTCTATACCCATGCGGCTTCTTAAGGCCTTTTTGCGGGCAATGGGGTCGTGAATTTCAATCATCAGCGTCAGTGTAATAGAGTCCTTTGTGGGTATTAAGGGGGAATAAACATCCCATTCTTCTTGCAATTGAGCCTGGTCGCCTTGTTCTACCCGCAATATTTCCTGAATTTGCCACCAAATTAATTGGGGATTTTCAAAAATAACCGTCATGTCTGGCCCCAAAGCCACCCGCCTCATATTTTTCAAAGCCATTATTTCTTGTAGAATTTCAGGACGATGGATGCAGAAATCTTTATTGTTCAAAAATTTCATCGATATATCCATGGGCAACGTATTATCCATATGCTGGCTCTCCTAGAGAAAAAGTTTGTTCAGGCTGGGGTGCGACCTGTTTTTTAAAGAACTCTGGATCCAATGCCATGGCCAGCAAAATCATGGGATGAACAACCCATAAATCCTTGTACCCCATCATGCGGGCCTCTTGCTGCAAATGTTTGGCAGCCATAGGGCACTCGCTGGTCACAATTTTGGCCCCCATACCTGCAGATTGGGAAATAACAGGCTTTCCAACGGCCAAAGCCTGTTGAAAGTGCTCTTTTTTATACCCCCACATTCCCCCATGCCCAGAACAGCGTTCGATTAGGCCAACGGGATGATGCGACACCTTTGACAACAATTGATAAGAGGCATTGCCCTGATTCTGAGCCCGCACATGACACGCCATATGCACCGTTACATGGGGCGGTATGGGCATTTTTACAGGTGTGGGAGAGTTTCGGATCAAATGCCAAACATACACCATTAAGTCCTGGGTCCGATTGGCCAAATCTTGCACCATGGGATCTTCTGGGCATACTGCGGGCCATTCGGATTTCAACATCAAGCTGCACGATGGGGTCAAGGGAATTACAGTGCCCAGACCGAATAGTGCGGGTGCCACTTTTTTTGCCTGAGCCACCACATCGTCCAAATGGCCTTGCTCTAACAAGGGCATGCCGCAGCAACCAGGATATACGGCGTGCACCCGGACACCAAAATGAGCCAGAACATTGGCTGCGGCATAGGCGGTTTCCGTCTCGTAATAATTGGTCATGCATGTCAAATAAAACCAAACTTCCTGACCATAAGCATACCCACTGGGATTGGGATCTGGGGAAACCCATGTTTTCTTCAAGGCCTTGCTGCGAAATTCTGGCAAATCAGCATGGCGGTCAATTCCCGTAGCCACCTCTGCCACACGACGCAAACTGCCGCATCCCATCACGGCATTGGCAACAGGAGAGACCGCATTGGCTAGGGGCAAATACTGGTCCACATGGGCCAGTCGCTTTTCAATAAACCCCTTATAAGATCTATTTTTTTTAGCACCAATGGCTCTGTACCGCAAAATAGCCCTAGGGAAATCAACATTCCATGGATGTGGGGGAACATAGGGGCACTTGACGATATAACACATGTCGCACAGGGTGCACGACGGCAGAATGTCCTGAATGTCCTTCGATGTTAATTTTTCAACATCTCCATCAATCTCTGGGCTGTCTAAACGCTCGAATAATTTTGGGAAAAGACCACACAGATTAAAACACCGCCTGCATCCATGACAAATATCAAAGAGACGTTTGAGTTCTTTTTCAGCAGCCTGCTCGTCGTAAAAATTTTCTTGATCGTGCGGTATTTTTCGCGTCATACGTTGCACTTAGACCTTTTGAAACAGTGTACCTCTCTGGTAGAGTCTTGAACAGACTGCTCTTACCAAAAAATTCCCTTTTCAGAAAATGTCTAAAAGATTTTATGTTATATTTCCTTATTATTCAGAATCATTATTTTTTATTCTATAGTCCGCGGTTTCCCAGAATGCAGTGCTCTTTTTTGATAAAATATTTACCATCTCTCACACAAGGTGTTGCATTTTTGCCAACTGTCGTAGAAAATAAGAAAAATATTATACTGACTCTTTCATCTTGTCTAAAAAAAAGAGATCATTTTTGACGACTATTTTAATCGTCGATGACGAGAAAGAAATCTGCAAAGCGCTGAAAGGACTTTTGTCAGACGAAGGATATCGGGTATTGGTGGCCCACACCCCAGAAGAAGCCAGCAGCATTATTGCGTCGGAAACACCCCAGCTTCTCTTGCTGGATGTGTGGTTTGGAAAAGGATCTTGGGATGGTGTTTATTTTCTGGATCGTGTTCAATTGTCCCATCCATCTATCCCCATTATCATGATTAGCGGTCATGCCACTTTAAGTCTAGCCGTCAGCGCATTGCAAAAGGGGGCTTACGACTTTTTAGAAAAGCCCATTAGTGTAGATCGACTGCTATTGTCTGTTAAGCGGGCCTTGGAATTTAAACATATTCAGTCTCGGCTTGTGGCCCATCGAGAACTGGGACCTTGGGAATGGCCCCTACCCATTGATGGAAAATTAAAAAAGCTGGCGACGTCGGATGCTCGAATTTTATTGCTCGGGGAAAAAGGCGTTGGAAAAACCCGTTTGGCAAAATACCTACACATCCTTTCTCCACGCCACGAAGGACCATTGGTTGTAGCAGGAAGCGTCATGCTGAATGCCTTGGATGATGCTTCTTTTTTTGGAGTGCAATCCCTGGGCCGCATCCAAAAATATGGATTTTTTGAGCAGGCCCAAGGCGGTACAATTATTTTAAGCAACATTCATTGTCTAAGACCAGAGCGTCAAGTCGCATTGGCCCAACTCTTTCAATCGGGCACCATCAAGCGCTTGGGTGGGGATCAAGCCATTCCTTTGAATGTGCGCTTTATTGCCACTTCTTTGCCGGATTTTATTGGTCAAGCCCTTGAGGCAGAATCCCAGGGGCCAGCTTCAAAAGTTTTTTCAACAGCTGCCGCCGAGACCCATTCCCAAGTTCTGGCATCAGAAAAGTTCAGGAAAGATAAGGAGTGTGAAAGATCTAAAAATTCACCCAATTCCCTTTCCAGTGCTCTGTGCTGGACCACAGATCGCTCTTTTTATGACAGGATCACCTTGGCGCCATTTACTCTGGATTCTTTGCGCAAAAACATCGCCCTGATCCCATTATGGGCCAATGCATTGTTGCAAGAGCTGGCCCAAGATCACGATATCCCCACCCCAATTCTATCTGAATCCGCCTTGACACATCTGAAAACTTTTGATTGGCCTGGCAATATGGAGCAATTACAGAATGTCTTGCAGCGCATCATTATGGAAACGTCAGCGCCCATCATTGAGCCCAAGCATCTACCCAGGGATATCGTTTCCCATGACGTCAGCGCGGTTGTGCAAACCCTGAACCTACCTAAGAATATTTACTCTTTGCCCCTAAAAGAGGCCCGGGCCCGGTTTGAAATGAGCTATGTTAAAGCCCAACTGGTGGCATCCGAAGGCAGCATGACCAAGGCTGCAGAAATCATTGGTATGGAGCGATCGGCTTTGCACCGCAAACTAAAAACCCTCTCCAATCGGGCTCATGCACCACCCATTTTTTAATCCTAAAATGGCCATCAGCATAGGGTATAGGGCACAGAGTGTGGGGTCTAGAGCCTACCTCTTTTGCCAGACCTTTGTTGAATTTTTTCCATCCTATCCGCCATTACCGTTCTAATTTGCCTCCTTTTTTTACCAAAGCTTTTCATGCTCTTATCAACCGCCTTGAATCCAGAGCTTAACGCCATTGCGCTGAGCCCCTCTGCCAAAGTTTTAATCCTTACAGATCTTATGGATGATGTTTCCAAAATCATAAACATGTGCAAGACAGGTGATGTTGTTTTTATCGATATCGATGATACCATTCAAACCATCACATCCTACTTGTTCCAAACCAGCCCATCGGACCCTCTTTCAGAGGGGGCGCGCATGATTGAGTCCATCAAACAAGCCCATATCTCATCCTTTGAGGACTTCATCAGTCGCTGGCGCTTGTCCAGACGCATTCAGTTGGTCCATCAGGATTGGCCTGTATTGATCGAACAGGCTCAAAAAAGAGGGGTTTTGGTCTATGGATTGACCCAAATGAGTACAGGAGCTTGCGGTGTGATGTCCCGGGTAGAAGAATGGCGCATCCACGAGCTGGGTCAATTGGGAATCTGTTTTACTCCAACCTATTTGGATCAAGAGGATTTGCCCTTAATGACTTTTCCAGAATCAACATTTCAATGGGAATCTCCACCTGTTTTTTACAAGGGCGTTTTTTTTACGGGATCCATTCCCAAAGATAAAAAAAATATTTTACAGACCTATTTAAAAGACAATCATCCAGATCATATCGTCATGATTGATGATTGCATTCAGCAAATACAATGGGCCCAAGAAATTCCCTTTGAGTGCAGTTTTACAGGCATTGTTTTTCGCGGTGTGGATCGCGTTGTGCGCCCCGTTGTTTCGCCAGATCTTTATCAAAAAATCATCGATTTGCAAAAAGAGCATTTAAGCAATGGTCAATGGCTAGAGAATGATGAGGCCATGGCTGTCATCGATCTCAGTCTTAGTGAATTGTAACCTTGGTCACAGAGATAAATCACCCTAGATGGAAATTTTTCCATAATTTTCCAGCTTCTGGGGCATCCATGGGATCAATACCTTTTGCAAGCCTGGCATGAACAAGGGATGAGCCCAAGAAATGTTAGCCATTGAGTGGGCTCATTTTTGGTGGTGCCAAGGAATGGCGCAACCCTGAGATCTCGTGAATTCTGGGCATCGGGTTGTTGCAGCCCATAAAAATCAAGGCCCTGTAGATGGGATTGATTAAGGGCATTCCCCCAGAATCGTTGGTGTTTTACAGACACATATTTGCAGCAATATTCATGGCAAAATCAAGAAAAATTCCCTCAGCTGCAGGGTAGGCAATAGGATTTCACAAAACCATTGATGCAGATCCGAAGGGCCTATTTTTTGATGGACGCATGGGCAGGTCTGGTTGTATGGACACTTTGAAATGATGTGTGTATGAGCGGTCTGGTTGTGTGGATACTTTAAAATAATGGACATGAATTTTTTATAAGGTCAAAGCCTGGTGCAAAGTGGGACCAAGAATCCTTCTGTTTCCCGCTACTCCCCCTTCATTTTTTCCCTTGGAACACCCAGTCTTTAATGGACAGAATCGTAACTTTTCGATACAGTCATTATTAGGATCTTTATGAACGCGTTCAAAAAAACCATGAACCAGCCCCCTATTTATTTGGATTATCAGGCCACAACCCCATGTGATCCCCGTGTTATCCAAGCCATGTGGCCCTATATCACAACACATTTTGGGAACCCCCATTCACGCAATCATCCCTATGGTTGGAATGCGGAAGAAGCTGTGGAAAAAGCCCGCGAGCAAATTGCTGCGGCCATTGGTGCCGACCCCAGAGAGATTGTTTTTACATCTGGTGCAACCGAGTCCAACAATTTGGCCTTGAAGGGCCTGGCTCATTTTTATGAAAAAAAACACATTATTACGGTGCAAACAGAGCACAAGTGCGTTATTGAGACTGGGCGTGCCCTAGAGCAAGAGGGCCGTACTGTGACTTACTTGCCTGTCCTGCCATCTGGTTTGCTCGATTTGGCCGTTCTGGAAAAAGCCATGACGCCAGACACACTGGTCGTGTCTGTTGCTGCGGTCAACGGAGAGGTTGGTGTTATTGCACCATTGGCTGAAATTGGTGGTTTGTGTCGGGAAAGGGGTATTTTCTTTCATACAGATGCGGCCCAAGCTTTGGGAAAAATAGAACTCGATGTCAATGCCATGAACATTGATTTGATGAGCTTGTCTTCTCATAAAATTTATGGTCCCAAGGGGATTGGTGCTCTGTATGTCAGGCGACGTCCTCGGGTCCGACTGCGTCCTTTGATTCATGGGGGCGGCCAAGAACGTGGATTGCGTTCGGGCACATTATCGCCTTTTTTGTGTGTGGGTTTTGGGTGTGCAGCCGAACTTGCAGACCAAGAGCGCATCAGTGAATCAGCCCGACTGCAAGGTTTTCGAGAGCATTTCTATACCACCATTATGACTCATTTGGAAGCCGTTCATCTCAATGGGGATTGGGATAAGCGAGTAGCTGGCAATCTCAACCTCAGCTTTTTTGGAGTTGAAGGTGAGGGTTTAATGATGGCCTTAAAAGAGCTTGCCATATCTTCTGGTTCAGCCTGCACGTCGACTTCTCTAGAGCCATCTTATATTTTGATGGCCATGGGTGTGGGAGATGTTCTGGCGCACACATCCTTGCGCATTACTTTTGGACGATTTACCACCTTCGAAGAAGTTGACATTGCGGCCAAGGCCTTAATCCGCGCTGTGAACCATTTGCGCCATCTTTCCCCTCTTTGGGATATGTACAAAGAGGGCATCGATTTGGATACCGTTGAATGGATTGCCCATTGAGCCATGCCTATTGAAAACTGAACAGACGACGGCTGAATGGATGTCGGATCCATAATAGCAAAGCCAATGATCATTATTGGACCCGAGTGAGTGATGCAGTAGAAGAAACGCCCAGCTCACTCGATAAAGAGGCAATAGACATTGATGAAGCCAGCATTTGCCCATTAGACGACCTGCCAATCTGGTCCCATTGTGGTATTTTACCAGGATTCGCCCCAGTGTTTGCATGGGTCATTTATTTTTTGCAAGAGCCAGTCCCCATTTATTGGCAGAGCCACGGGCGCCACGTTTGGGTGGCCAATAGGGTTTATTGCAGCCCCAGTCAGGGGCCCAGTGGTTTATTGGACCGAGCAATTGATGCAGCAAAAGAACCTGGAATCTTTCCTGTGGTTCGATGAAAAAAAACAATAAAAACAACAATTAGCGCAGTCTTTTATTTTTTACATTTTATTGAATGTGTGGTTAAATCAATGAATAAATAAATTTTATTAAAATATTGAACCAAGGATGTCAATCCTTTAATAAATATCCGATAATTTCTTATTAATTTTTAAATTTAAATATTAATCTATTTTTATAGAATGTTTGGTATTTTTGATTTTGAAGAATTTTTCAAAAAGCAGGCCCTGCAGGGTTCGAACCTGCGACACCTTGATTAAAAGTCAAGTGCTCTACCAGCTGAGCTAAGGGCCCACGATTCCATTCATTCTAAACCCCTTGCCCTGGCAAAGTCAATGGCATTTTTGCAAAAACAAAATTTCTATAAAAACAGCCATTTGGTCAACGGATTTGGCCCCAATCTGCCCTATCTTTGCCCTATCCTTGCTCTATGTTGGTTCAAACATTGGTTCCAGCCCCCATCTTTAAAAATAGAAGCATTGGCTTGCGTGCAATGCGCACCCGAAAAATTCATTGGCATCAAAGTTCATCGCCTTGAACAATCTGGCCCCAAAGCCAAATGGGAAACTTTTGACACAGCATGGAGCCGCTCATTTTAATGGCACGAAGCCCGTTTTTTAACGCACCGCCCTTATATTGCACACAGCCCATGATAAAATAATCCCAAGAACCAAATAGATCTTGAAACCATTCCAAGGTTCCCCCTCTCTCTAAGGGATAAAAAGCCTTGCCCATATCCCACAAAGGCCTTATCCTAAATAGTGTGTTTCAATGGCTAAAAGCATGCATTTAGGGAAAAAAGTTATTCAGGATGCAGCCAACGCACTCTATGCATTGTCCAACGCCATTCCAGAATCCTTTCAAAAAGTTGCAGATTTTTTGTTGAGCATTGATGGCAAGGTTGTTTGCAGCGGTATGGGCAAGAGCGGTTATATTGCCCAAAAAATGGCCGCGACTTTGGCTTCAACAGGGACTCCTGCCTTTTTCATACATCCAGCAGAAGCTGTTCACGGAGATCTCGGCATGATCGAATCCAGAGATGCTTTGCTGATTTTCTCCCTATCAGGTGAAACGCCAGAGACCCTGAGGCTGCTGCAATGCAGCCGGGCGCATAGATCCATTGTAATCACCGCATGCCCAAACAGTTCCATGGGGCGGCTTTCCAATTGGATTTTAGACATTCCAAAGCCAATAGAATCTTGTCCCTTGGGCATGTCGCCCACAACCTCCTGTGCTGTAATGATGGCTTTGGGTGATGCGTTGGCCATGACCTTGTCTGCGGAAAAAAATTTCTCCAAAGAAGATTTTGGGCATTTTCATCCAGCCGGCGCTCTCGGGCTTTCTTTGAAAACCGTAGGTCAGGTCATGGCAACCCCTGCCCCTGTCGTAGGAGATACCGCCCTTTTTCCAGAATTGCTGACTCAATGGATTGCTCACAAAAGCGGTATTTTGGCCCTGACCAATAGCCATGGTAAAATTACAGGGATCGTTACGCCCGCAGATATTCCAAAGTTATTGGGTCAGGATTTTCGAAAAAAAATAGACCTATCCACATTGCCCGTTTTTGATTCCAGGGCCTTGGTCGCAACTCTTGGCCCTTGCTCCATGGATCCTGAAAACTCGGATTGCCCCGATACTGATAGGATTTCGCACCAGCATTCCCAGATCTCTGGCCCCAATTCAGCAGCCAATTTCCTCGATTTTAAAATCAATTCCCCTGGCGCTCATGCTCTATCTTCCGTTGCGTCTGATGGGGCTTCTCTGGATCCTCTATCTTCCGTTGCGTCTGATGGGGCTTCTCTGGATCCTCTATCTTCCGTTGCGTCTGATGGGGAAGATCATCCTTTGGATTTTCTGCTTTTGCCAGCCGTGCACACCCTTTCGGAACACACGCCTATTCCAGATGCGCTGGAAAAACTTCACCGTTTTCAACAATCAGCCATGATCGTGGTGGATGGTAATGACAGGCCCATTGGAATTTTTTACCATCATGCTGGTATCACAGTTTCCCATGTTTAGCTATATCATGGTGCATCATCTGGACCACCTTCCAAAAAATCATTCCATTGGTCGTTCTTTCGAAATGTCCTTTTTTCAACCTTCTAAATCCCTTGCAAAAATTTTCAAGGACTTCTCTTTTATCCAGAATCCTTGGCTAGAGAGGGTTTTAAGCCTGCAGACATTTTTCCAGTATTCCAAATACTGTGTCCGAGCTCATTCCAATTATCTTGAGAAATATTTTTTAAAAAAACCGGTATTTTTTAATAATATTTTAAATAAATATTATAATTTTTATTAATTTCAAAATTATGTCAAAATTTTTTAAGTTAATATGTCTATAAAAAATCAATTAGTGCAATTAAAATACAGTTGGATGCACAACAAATATATGCGGTCCATTCTGCATTGGACCTGGATTGCTGGATGTATGGGCCTGCTGTGCTGGTCAATATCCCATTGGATGAATTCTGTGCCAGAAACACACCCCCGCCTCTCTCTCACCATTAAGGATCCCCATTTTTATTCCATCTCTAAGGCGGGAAATCCCTATCACATATACTCCAAATCTATTCAGTTTAAATCTTCCGAATACGTTTCATTTTTCCAACCTTGGGCAGAATTCCAGATGACACGTCAAAAAATTATTCTAAGTGGCCAGTATGGATTGTGGAACGATCGCTCCAATATCCTTACGCTGCGGAAAGAGGTGTGTGTGCGGGATAATCATGATCAGCACATTCGTACAGACTTTGCCAAAGTTTTGTACAAACAAAAAAAAATAAGCAGCAATAGGCCAACCTATGGCTCCAGCCCAAAAGGCTGCTTTTGTGCCCACAGAGGATTTTCTTGGACGGAAAAAGAGCTGCACTTGACTGGCCCGGTAACCATGGTTTTGCGTGCTGAAAATTCGAAAAAATAAACCCAGCCGATGGCACCATTCATTCCAGGCTTTCTGTACAGTTTTTTTGTATAGATTTTCAGTGCCCATCTTTTGCACAGACCTTTTTATGGGTATTCAGTATGAATTTTTTGTACGGAATGCAAAAAAATCTTGTATTTCACAAGAGCATTGGGGCAAAAAACCATT
>JBILXO010000017.1:0-17988 GCA_044378415.1 Holosporales bacterium | reverse complement strand
AATTGCCAATTTTGAAGTCAGACGCCTCAGAAGTCCCTAATCTTGGCCTATGCAAGAGGGACCAGCCGGCTGTTTTTTAAAATAACTGCTCCTGGAAAGCAAAGCTGTTTTTAAAATAAGTCCAAGGTAGAGGGTCATCTTTAAAATGAGTGGGGTATATTTGAACCGGAGTGTGTATTTCGGGCTTTTAATTGAATGAAATTTGGCTGAAAGCAACCTTTGGGTCCCTGGCATTTTTCCCGCAGCCCTAGGTCATTTAAAATCACTAAAAATCGGATTAAGAGTTTGGTCTTGGGATATTTTTGGCTGAAATCTTACCTACCTTCTAAAGATCAGATTGGTAGGATGTCATGTTTTGGTCTGATGCCATCAGATACCTCCTTTTGAAATGCTGTTGTGGGGGGCATTTCCAGAATCCCTTATGTGCAATAAAATTGCAGAAATCCCAATCTATCCATCCAAATAACGGTGACTAGGCCCACTATTGTCCTGGCAAGATTGTGCCCTTGTCCATGCCCAAAAATACCTCGATTTAAGGAAATCAGGCCTCAGGAAGTGCTGTCAAAAAATGAACACAATGTGAATTTTTTAGAAATTTTGACCATCCCAGATGGTGTAATGTGGTTCAATACCCTAAATCTTCCCTCTTTTCCTACAGGATACTGCCCCCCACACTGCGCCATGGTGTTTGCTGATTCTGGGCGATAACGGGGGGGCTCCAATGCTGCCAATGAATTCCTGGATCCTGGGGATTTTCAGATCAACCAGCCCAACCAACTCAATCCGTTGAACCAAGATTTTTCACATCAGTCAACCGAGTCAGCTGAATCAGATCAATCTGTTCAGCCAAGATTTTTCAGTCGCATCCCATCAACCAGCCCAACCAACTCAATCAGACCTAGGGTTAGAATCTGCATTCGATTGGTCTCGTATCTCTTCTTTTGAATCTAATGCGAGAGCAGAATTCAATTTTACAGAATCCTCACATTCGGATTTAGGTTCAGAGTCGGTGCCAGTAACCTTGTTTTCGACCATGTGAACCGGAATTGTTAGATCACCTGATAGCACGATATCGTCTGGGGCCGCATCCTCATCCGGGGTATTTTTAGATAATCCGGGTAGAGAGCCCCCGGTCAATAAAATCCCAATATCGTGACCAGATAAGGTTTCGTATTCCAGCAATTTTCTGGCCAGTAAATCCAAATGATCCCGATGAGTGGTTAAAATATGACGTGCTGTTCTGTGCCCACGTTCGACTAGGGCCTTGACCTCGTGATCAATTAATTGCAAAACCTCTTGGGAGTATTCTGGTCGACTGTCACGCCAAAAACTCTGATTCTCGGAATGTCCAGCATAGCACATGGGTCCAACCGCATCGCTCATACCCCATTCGACCACCATGCGTCGTGCCAAATCCGTTGCCATGCGAAAATCAGAAGAGGCCCCTGTTGTGACGTGCTCGTGTCCAAAAATCAAATCTTCGGCAACCCGTCCTGCCAAGGCCACCGCCAAATCGTCGTACAATCGAACCCGGCTCAGGGATACCCGATCGCCCTCTGGCAAACGAACGACCATACCCAATGCACCGCCGCGTGGAATGATGGTGGCTTTGTGAATGGGGTCAGAGTATGCAGAGTGAAAAGCCACAACAGCATGACCACCTTCGTGATAAGCGGTCAACCTTTTCTCATGATCTGTCATCATCATGGATCGTCGTTCTGGACCCATAATGATTTTATCTCGACTGGCTTCGAAATCAGAGGCATGCACCAAAACTTTATTGTATCGTGCGGCATACAGGGCTGCTTCATTGACTAGGTTGGCCAAATCTGCCCCAGAAAAACCAGGTGTACCTTTGGCAATTGACAATGGCACCACATCGTCAGAGCTCTGTATTTTCTTTAAATGCACCTTTAAAATCGCTTCTCTGCCCCTCAAATCAGGCAAGTCCACATTAACCCGCCTGTCAAAACGACCCGGACGCAACAAAGCTGGATCCAAAACATCCGATCGGTTGGTTGCTGCAATGATAATAACTTCTTCTTTGGGATCAAATCCATCCATTTCAACCAAAAGCTGATTCAGTGTTTGCTCGCGTTCATCGTGTCCACCGCCCATACCAGATCCACGATTGCGCCCCACCGCATCAATCTCATCGATAAATATAATGCAGGGAGACTGCTGCTTGGCCTGGGCAAACAGATCGCGCACGCGACTGGCCCCAACCCCAACAAACATTTCCACAAAATCTGATCCGGAAATAGAGAAAAATGGGACCCCAGCCTCGCCCGCAACCGCACGTGCCAACAAAGTCTTGCCGGTTCCAGGAGGCCCAACCAACAAAACGCCCTTGGGAATAGATCCTCCAATGGCCTGAAACTTCATGGGATTTTTTAAAAAATCAACAATTTCCTCTAGATCCTCTTTGGCCTCATTGACCCCAGCAACATCAGAAAACATGATGCGGTTTTTTTCTGGATCCATAATCTTGGCCCGAGATCGTCCAAAACCCATCGCCCGACCATTGCTGTTTTGCACTTGGCGAAAAAATGAAAACCATGTCAAAAAAATTAAAATTAGGGGCAAAAATATCTGAATAAGCAGCAAAAAACTTACAGAGGATTCCTGGGACACATAATCAAATTCGACATTTTGCTGGGCTAGCAAAGGAATTGGGTCAAAAATGCGAGGCGTATTGACCAGATAGGTTTGTCCATCGTGGGTCGAAACCTCTAATGACTGATCATGGAGGAGAACTTTTTTAACACGCCCTTGATTAACTTGGGTCAAAAAAGAAGAGAGCTCCCGAGTGGGGTGGGCCTTTTTGCCTAAACTTGAATGGTATACGTGATAAATACAAATAATGGAAATTATTATAAGAGCCCAAATCAGTAAGTTTTTGGTATTTTTCTTGAACGCCATGAGTACTCTATTTTTTAGATAAGAATTTGAAAATTGCCGCCTTGGAACCCCCCCGGTCCCTACTTTAGAATACAAAAAACAAGGTTTTTACACAAGATCCTTTTCTTCTGTCTCTAAATCCTTGCGAATAGATTCCATCAAATCCAACATTTCTTGCTCTCTTTTGATTTGACGATCGAACACAAAGCACACCTTTGGGACATACTTTCCCGTAATATGGGGGGCAAGTTTATACTGAATATTGGGTGCAAGCTCATTGAGATACTTTAACAAAGTTAGAGACTCTTTGTTATTGTCAAATATTACCAGTGTTGCCAGACGTAAATCAGGTGTCATACGCACATCAACCAAATGAAAATCTGAAGGGGTGAATTTTTTATTCCATTGCATGACCTCTGGGATAATGTGCGCCAGATAACCACGCAACGTGGCCGCAACGCGCAAGGGACGCTTGTTTGTCAAAAGAATTGTAAAGAAAGCAAGAATGAATAACTCATTCTAATGTGCCAGATGTCAGAATACAACCGCTGACTTGATTGATTGGCACGCCCAAAGGGATTTGAACCCCTGACCTTTGCCTTCGGAGGGCAACGCTCTATCCGCTGAGCTATGGGCGCAATATTTCTTATCATAAATGAAAAAAGGGACAATCAGCAAGGGTTAAAAATTCAGCCAAATGATGTGGCGACAGAGTTTAATTGGATTGATGTGGTGATAATTGGATGGAAACAGACGGGGTGTTTGGGAAAAAACAGGATCTGCCCAGTGGAGAAGGTGAAAAAATGCCCTTTGGTGGAAATGGCACAGCAGAATCTGGTACGCTGGGCATGAATGAATCTGGGATTGGGTCATGGCAGATACGGGGAATGAACCAGGCCATGCCTGGAATCTCGACAACCAATAAAGTATTTACAAATCTTTTCAGATTGTGGCCTTGTTTTTAAATTTTTACAACAATGAAGTTGCTTTTAAAACATTCGAACAACAGGAATGTGCCCAAGAGAAGACTCGAACTTCCACAAAGCTAGGCTTTACTAGAACCTGAATCTAGCGCGTCTACCATTCCGCCACTTGGGCATAAAAACAGTATGTCTATTTTTCAGGGGCCTGCCAAGAGGGTCATCCTATTTTCTTTGGAAAGGGACTTCTAGGGGTACAAAATAACCTTTCTGTCCGGATCCACACTGCGAAACAAGAGCCACATATACTGCTCTAGCAAGTCATTATCAACATTATCTTGGAGCAAACTGACTTTAATTTTCAGTGCATGATATTTGGACAACAGGCGTTTTTCTCGATCTTCCAACAAGCACAGTATTTTTTTTTGTTCTTGCCATGCATAGTATCCGCGCTGACCGTGCAGACTGTGGTACCCCAAATATAGGGTAATGAGACCGAAAATCAACGCAGCAATAACTTTTGAAAGCACAGCGCCCACGACAAGAAACGACTTAAAATCAGAGTAACGAAAAAATAAGGTGCGGGACAACCCCTGTGATGCCATCATCCAGGGTTTGACTCCTTTGAACGGTCAGACCATTGGTGCGATTTGCCAAAAGCCCCAGGTATTGGACCCCAACGTTTGGTTACTCCACCTTCCCATGATCCAGTCCCAACGTTTGGCCAATGGCAGAGGCGCCCAATTCTCCAAATGGTTTTCCCGCCCATAGGGTCTTCATGGTGGAAAGAGATTTCTGAGATTGCTGGGCGCGCAATGCAGGGTTTTCGAGAAAATCCCAACAGCTTTTGGACAATATGTCGGGGGTAAAATGACTCTGCAGGCACTCTGGAACAAAGGGCGTTTCAGCCAATATATTGATTGCTCCAATAACAGATCTGGCTAGAAAATGGCGCAAAATCCATTCAGTTGGTTTGCCCACTTTGTACCCGATGACCATGGGTGTGCCCTGATGGGCCAACTCGATGGTCACAGTTCCGGATGCGGCTAGTGCCACAGTGGTTGCTGCAAATAAATGGTGCTTGTCCTTATGTGGCACCAACAAACAGTCCTCTGGGCTAAATTTAGGCCAAAAATGGTGTGTGCCAGGTGCAGATACGGTGGCAACCAAAAGGTTGGGTATTTTTATGCGCAAGAGACGGGCTGTTTTTAAAAAAACCGGCCAAAATTGCTTGATTTCTTTGGGGCGACTGCCAGGCAACAGGCACAGCAGGGGGCGTTCCGGCCCGTACTTCTCCCAAAAAAGGCCGGCATTTCCTTTGGGGACAGAGCAAATAGGATGGCCTATAAAGGAAAACTTCATATGGCGAAAATAGTTCTCCTCAAAGGGGAAGAGCGAGAGCATGTGGTCTGTGGCATAAGAAGTTGTTTTTTTTCCTTTCCAAGCCCAAACAGGGGGTGCCACACAATGAACACGGGGTATGTTGGTTATTTTTTTTCCCAATTGCAAGCAAAAAGTGGTGGAATCGATGGTCAGGACCCCTCGTGCACGGGAGGATTTAATGGCTGCAACGGTCTGGTAAAACCGCCTGATGAGCATGGGTGCATTCCATAAAACGGGGCTGAATCCCATATGGGACAGATCAGTCATGGGAAAAATGGATCGAAAGGATCCTGCGGACTCCATTAATGGCCCCCCTACACCGCAAAAAGATACGAAAGGATATTGGTTTTTTAGGCCATGTATCAATGAGGCGCCTAAAACATCGCCTGACGCTTCGCCGGCTACTACAAAAATAGGGCCCATAATTAAAAAAATCCAGAAATGAGCAAATACGATCTTTATTGTGCAGGGAAAGTTTTTTCATGGCAAGGTATGTTTTTGTAATGGTTTCTGTGGATTTTTTCCCCTTTCCCCCCCTGTCAATGCCTCGGATTAATGGATTTTTCAGAGGATCCCGTGGACTGTTGATGGGATTTTTTCAGTGCACCATCTTTTTTAACATAAATCCCAGGAAAACCAAATATTCAAGAGGGTTTTGCCAACCGTTACGATGGTGCTGGCTGGTAAGATTTGTGCCATGTGTTGGCTGGTATGGTGGAGTAATGTATGCGATGCAACAACTATGATGCTGTATTTCTCAGCTTTTACTGCTGCATCGCCTGATATTTCGCTTTATGCGACGTCGTTTCCTTTGGTCTTGTTATCGTATTCAACAGATAACATTTTTACAGCCCACCACCAAGTCAAGCAGATGACCACGGTCATGCTGGCAATGGCCACAGTAAAGGCGTGACCATTGAAAATTTTTCCAACAGCCATGTTGATGAGACCTCCGCCAGATTTTCCAGCGCGCCCACCAATAACATCAATGGCTGCCTTTCCTTTGACCTTACTCTCTTCATCCAAGGGGATGTAAGCCATTTCTTTGGTTGGATCAAACAAAGAGTATTTAGATGCTTTGGTTGATATGTTTTGCATGAGGCCCAACCACATGGCAAATGCTGCTGGCGTTGCTCCGGCTAGAGCGCAAATACCGACCATAAAAGGCTGATCTCTGAAAATCAAAAAGGCAAAAAATAATCCACCTGTAATCAAGCTAACTACCGGCGTAATGCTGGCAGCGATTCTCCACCCAAATATACTGAGCAAATTTTGGGAAAAGACGATCAATACCATCGTCGAAATACCTGTATAAATATACAGGTTGCCCATAAATCCGTTGTACCCATTCTTATCACCGAGATAATTCAGCTTGACCGAATCTTTCCAGGATACCTCTACCAAATTGATGGTTATTCCATAGGCCAAAACCAAAATTGTAATGTATCCCAAATATTTTGATTGCATTAAAAATTTTAAACTGTCGCCAATAGACATTTTTGGTTTCTTTTCCTTCTTTTTTCCACTGCTGGCATTTACCGTACCATCCAAACAATTGCGATTGATCCAGTAATAGGACCCCAAAATAAGGATACCAGCCACCGTCACAAATCCGCACAACAATTGTATGGTTCCTACAAAGTCCTTCTCACCATTGGCTAAGATAATGGCATTGGAAGTGGTGCTTTCGGCCCATTTCGTTAAAGATCCCGCTGCAATCAAGCCCAAGTTCGACCACAAACCATAGATAGGATAGAGTCGTTTAGCCTTATCTGTTGGGATAACCTGGTTGGCGAACTGCCAAAATAAAATGCCCACACCGACGTTACCAAACAGCTCGGCCATGGTGTAAAACAGGGTAAAGGACCAGTAACCCACCAGTGGGGAAATGCGACCAAAGAATCCCGTGGACCAGCGAGCTACTGTATCTGGCGAGGCATGCAAGTATTCAAGGGAAGGATACAAAACAAAGGCATAAACGAAAAAAAAGATTATGAATGGGGCCAGCGTTGCGTAAAACAGCCGCTCCTTTGAAAAAACATTGCTCATTTTGGCATACAATATTACGAATAATATGGAGGCTGGTGTAACCACAAACAACTTAGCCGTAGAAACAACCATTTTTGTGTCTACATGGGGCGCATTAATCAACAATGTATCTTTAAGTGTTCGTACAATGGTGTAGCTGAATAGAATGCAAAAAAGCATAATGACCATTGGAATAAACTGCATCATCTCGTCTGCATAAACCGGCAAAAGGCGTTTTCGCCATTTTCCTAATTCTGGTAAGGTTACCGTACCTTTCGTGCTGGCCATAAAAATCCTTTAAAGATGTGGGCTGGGCTCTGGATGATCCAAAATATCCCGAATGACTTCCTTTATAAATACATCAATTTCATTTTAAAACCAAGGGGAAGGCCTGTTTTTATGGAAAAAATCAGGGGCTGCCCCATGTCAGAAGGCCCAATGTTAGGAAGCAAGGCGCACCTCTGTGATTTCTGGAATATAGTATCGAAGTGTTTGCTCAATGCCACCCGTTAATGTTTCTTGGGAGTGGGGGCAGCTGGAACAGGCCCCTTGCAATTTGACATAAACGATTCCCGCCTCGTATCCACAAAAAGAAATCATGCCCCCATCGGCTTCGACAGCAGGACGAATGCGCGAATCAATTAATTCTTCAACATCCTTACAAATGGCCGCCAATTCTGGGGTTTCTGGTACCCAATTATGCCATCTGTCTTGATCGTCTTGTCCAATGCCCTCAAGGTCTAAGCTAAGGGGAAATGCAGAAAAGTGGTGCTGTAAAACAGACATAACAATGCTTTCTAACAGGGTCCATGGGACATCTGGCGTTTTGTTAATGGTGATGAAATCGGGCGTCAGCAAGATGGATTCAATGCCGGGCAAGGACAAAATATCTTCTAAAACCGAATGATTTTTTCCCTCGGCCAAAGAAGAGTAGAGAAAATACCCGCTGGTCACAGGGGGCACCCCCAGAACAACTTTTAAAGCTAGGGGGTTGGGCGTGCTTTCAGCATACATAGAATGATAAAACATTAAGAAAACTGGTTACATTGTATCGGATTTTATAATGCCAAGACCAGGGGATGTCCTGTGATAAGGTACCAGACAATTGGCGACTGCCCTATCCCAGTGGGATCCCCCTATTTCCAAAGCCCGCAGTGTTCTAAACCAGAGATTTTTCAATGGAGGGATTGTTCAGGGTAGAAAATAGGGCAGGACAAAACTTCAGCCGGAAAATAGGATGAGGTAAAACCCGTTGCATTTCATCGTTTTTTATTTTTCATATAGCGCCACCAATTATTACAGCCATACAGCCATATATTTATTGGCGCTGTATATTTTCAGGGATTCCATGGGCGATGGCTGGTCCATCTCTCCATATTTTGACCGTCTTGATCCAGCATTTGGCAACCCGTTTGTGGCCCCAGTCCTTTGCCAGAAAGAAAGCACTTTTCATTTAATCCCAAATCCAAAGACCAATCTTTTGCCCCTTTGTCCCCAATCATGGCATACCAAGGCAATCCCATGGCGATGCAATGGGATTTTTCTGTTGGCCACAAACGAACATGATGTACGCCAAAAGCTTGGGACCAGCGTTGGGCAGCCCACTTACCCCGACGCAAGGAGGATACCCATAATGTTGAATGCGGGTTGTCCACATAAGCCACCAATTTATGATGGGAATCAATGAGAAAAGAGGGTTGCGTTCGGAAGGAATGTCCCAATAGACTGGCCATCACCCAAACCACAGCCCCCCACCAGCGCCATCGATTTTGCCACAACAGCATCCAGCCTATCCCCAACATTTCTAAGGCAAAAAAAAGACTGTTGTGCGGTCGAATCCACCCGATCATCCAGGCGCCATAGCGGGCAGAAAGCCCAGCAATGCCCATGAGTCCTCGCAATGACCAACCCCAAACCATCATCATGGGGCCAGCCCAAGGTGTGGCCATGGAAACCAATGCAACGATCCCAAGGGGCATGATTGCCGCCGCTGTAAAGGGAATGGCAATCATGTTGCTGAGAAAACCCTGCAAGGAAACATGGTAAAAATGATGGATCATGATGGGCAATGTCATTAATGTAATGGATCCTGTGGACCAAAAAGAATCGGCAACAAAACGTTTAATGTGCCTGTATTTTTTTCTTTTCCATGGTCTCCACCCTGGTCTATAGCGCCATTGCATGCGCCATTCGTACACAGCAATCAATCCCCCCACTGCAGCAAAAGACAATTGAAAGCTGAGGGACAATAAGGATTCGGGTTGCAGAATTAAAAAAGTGGCAGCACAGAGCATTAATATACGCATAGAATGGCGTCTGCGACCTGCCAGCATCCCCAACATAGTGGCCGCCATCATGAAAAAAGCCCTCTGAACCGGGTAACGTTGTCCAGAGATCATGAGATAGACCCATCCCACACATAAGGATAAAAATGCCGCCACACGATCTAAATTGACATACAGGGCCAAGGATGGGATGCGGGCCAAACTGCGCTGAAAAACCATAAAACACAAGCCCGATAAAATCGAGATATGCAGACCCGCAATGGCCAATAAATGAGCCAGCCCTGAATCGGAAAACTCTTGGCGAATATTTTGCGGCAGGGCAATTTTATCCCCCGTGACTAGACCGCACCCTATGGCGCCCAATGGTGGTGGCAAAAAACCATGAATTTTCCGTGTTAGAGTATGTCTCCAGCGTGCCAAAATTTTCGGATTACGGGATACAATGCGGGGACTGGTTAGGGCAAATCCAGAGGCACCGATACCTTGAAAGAAAAACTGACGCCGGGGATCATGGGCACCTGGAAAGCACGGCCCGGGCAAGGGATTGAGAATGACCTTCAAACGAATGTGGTCGCCTTCTAGCAATGGGGCACAAGCCGTACGAATGGTGATCATTGCCTTTTTCGGCAAGAGAGGTTTCGTTTTTTCATGGCAAAATGCGTTGTGCTTAATGTTAGCAGAATCAATGCTGTTGCGCCCAGCATTCTGAGCAGCCCAAGAGTGGTCGTCTTTGATGTCCTTCCCCATCTTTTTTCCCATCCTTTCTTCTATTCTCTGCTTCAACTCTGTCTTTGTTTTTCCATTCATTGGATGATTTAAATCATTCCCATCAGTGGGGCCTACAAATGAGTCATAATTTTCCGAACGGGCAGGGCAAAGAGGATCAAGGCGCAATGCAATGCGCTGAAACAAGCAAGTCGATGATGCGGGGTGATCAATGCTCTCAACGATGCCGCTGGTCCATATAGGGCCTGTGGATTGGGTTAAAAGATAAGGATTCACCTGCTCGGTGCGGACCAGGGCTAGAAAAAATCCAGAAATTCCCCAGAACAGAGCCCACGAAAAAAAACGCACAAGGGTCTGGTTGATGAAAAATCCCATGCACAAAAAGCAGCCAGCAGCAATGGGAAGGCCTGGGCTGATCCAGGGGTTTTTACTGGGCTCACAAGTCAAGGAAAAGTACAGACCAATGCCCAAACCCAAGGCCACGGGAATCCACAGTACCCAGCGCGAATCCTCGGCATCCAATTGCTTGCCAAGGCTGGAAAAACGGCTTGATAAGATTTTTGAAAAGTCGTTTTTAAGAACTTTTTTGACCTCTTTTTTAATCCATTCTGTCCACCCACCCACCCTATTGGGCATCCTTGATCCTATTTTTGAAAAAAAAGCAACCAAGAGGCTTACCAAGGACTTTAAGGGGCTCTGAATAGGAAGGGGCGTGTTCATCAGAAAAAAGGCGCCCAATCTGTGCTGTTGGTGCCTGAAGTAGCCATTGAAAAATCATCGAAAGAAAATGCGTCTGGAAAAATCGAGGATTTTTTCATTTTTTTTTACAGGTAAATTGACCTCATTGTACATAGGAACCAGCCGTTATAAAAGATTTATTCATCTTTGGGGTTGCTTTTCTGGTACAAGGGGGGTATCAACAAGGCAAAGCCTTTTATCAAGAGATGGTCATGGTTCAGCGTTGTGGTATGGTGGCGGTTCTTGGTCAAGCCAATGCAGGAAAATCGACCTTGGTCAATGCGTTGGCAGGGGAAAAGGTTTCCATTGTTTCGGCCAAACCACATACAACCCGGTATGACATTTACGGCATCATTTGTCATGACCATGCCCAAATTATTTTCGTGGACACACCCGGATTGATTGATCGGCCCCAAGGCCCCCTGCAATCCTTTATGGCCAAAATGACGACGCGAACAGTGCGAGAAGCCGATTTGTTTATGGTGGTTATTGATGCATCACGGAAAATACCAGAATCAACTCAAACATTGCTAGAGCGTCTAAAAGACAAAAAACTCATGATCGTGTTGAACAAGGTGGACCAAGTGCCCAAGGACAAATTATTGCCCATGGCCGAGACCTATAAAGAATGGTCCCCATGGATTGCCATGACTTCTGGCCGAACAGGGAATGGTTTGGACTTTGTAATGTCTTCTATTATTGAGCAATTGCCAGAAGGCCCATGGTTGTTTGATGAGGATGCCATGACTCAGATTACACAACGCATGTGGGCTGCTGAAATGACTCGGGAAAAGTTATTCCAATGTGTGCATCAAGAGGTTCCGTACCATGCCCATGTGGTGACGGACGAATGGAAAGAAAAAAAACGGGAATTAACCTTGCGGCAAACCATTTATGTGGATGATGCGCGGTACAAGAAGTGGATTTTAGGTTATCAGGGGCAACGCATTCGTTTGATTGGGGAAAAATCCCGTTTAGAAATGAGCGAGCATTTGGATAAAACCGTGCATTTATTTTTAACCGTTATGGTTGATTCAACTTGGGCCAGCCAAATTCGCACATCCATGGGATGAAGGGGGAGGCTGTTATGGCAGTTGGCAGTTTTTTGCAAAAGCTGTTGCATTAATATGGGTGCGTGGATTATCTCGGTTTCTGGATTTAAGGTAAGCCATTCTTATAGGTCACACCGACATCTGTATTAGAGCATTGGATCAATGGAGGTAAAGTAGTGGTTCAGAGCCATGGTCCAGTAACTGAATGGAGCTTGGATTGTCTTAGAGCCATAGGCCAGGGTTGCGTAGAAAGAATGAGAACCTGGTATAAAGAGCCCTTGTGTCGAGGTGAGAAGCTCATTTCCGGGTTGGAATAATTGATGCCACAGATGGTGCAATAGAAAATTTGATGCCTCATTGGGTAGACACAGGTTGGCCACCTTGTGCCCCTTTGTTTTGGATGAGCTCTAGATAGGTTTTATGGTTGAGTGGGTTCTATGCAATCGGGATCTTATACACCCCAGTGTTCACCTGCATGATCCTCGAACTTTTGTCAACTTTTCCCCATCTTGCACATCCTTAATTCTACTTACAGGGTTTCAAATAAATTGTATACAGGTGTGTGATGTCTTTTAATTTTCGAAAACACACAATCCATGGCTGGAACCCAGCCCCATGAAATCTTGCATCGCGAATAAAGTTGCATCCTTGAATTAATTCCCTCTGTTTTAAAGGGCTGGGATTAATCCCATCTGGGCTACCATTCGCAATCTGGGTCTAATCCCAAGTTGCCCGATCCCAATCCCCAGTTATTTTCAGAATAACCGCCCTCCCCAATGCCACCCCCACCCCCAATGCCACTCCCGCTGTTATTGAGCCATCCATTATCAACTGCCCATCCATCCACTATACTTATTCCTGGTCGTCCTGCTGGTCCTGCGGGTCCAACTGGTCCTTGCGCCCCTGTGTCCCCTTTTGGACCTTGCGCCCCTGTGTCCCCTTTTGGACCTTGCGCCCCCGTTGCTCCTGCCTCTCCATTCAATCCATTTATTCCATCCAATCCATTTTGCCCCGTCTCTCCTTTGTCTCCTTTTGGACCTTGCGCCCCTGTGTCTCCTTTTACTCCTGCCGGATTTGTGATGTGCTGCAGATTGACGGTAAGAGTATTATTGTCTCCAGTAATTGTATTGGCTACACTCGATGTGCTGGTGGTCGTTTTTGGTATTTTTGAGGCAATTACAGGGACTCTTCTAACCGCAACAGCTCTTAATTTGCTTTTAATCACGGGGCGTGATACATACACATATCGCGGTATTTGGGATATAGGCAATCGATTTAAGATAACGTATCGTATCGGAGCAAGATTTTTCTTTTTGGCAGCCCGAGTATCAATCGTTGAGCTCGAGGCGATTACAGCCATTAAAAATATTTTAAAGTTATTATATCTCATTTTTATTTTATTATAAATTAACATTCTATATTAATTGTACTTTATGTTTATTAAAATATAATTAATTCACAATGTTAATTTAAAAATACAATCGTGTACATTTATGAAAACACATTTATTGCAACCTTTTTTCTAGTTCCAGAGCCTTTTCTTCTGCATCCTTTTTGGCTATTCTGATAATTTCTGCTGCTGCGGCGGCTTTTGCTCTTTCTGCTGCTGCGGCCAGGGCAGATTCTAATGCTGATTTTGCCTGGTTTGCTGCAGCTGTGGCCGCTGTGGCCGCTTCTTTTTCCTCCGGTGTTGCTTCTACCTTCGATGCTATTTCTTGGGCCTCTGTGGCGATTTTCACAGCCAATGTCAGTGCATCCTGTGCTGCTTTTGCATCGTTTATTGCTGGGTTTTGTGCCGCCGTTTCTGCGGTATTTTTTGCATTCAGGGCGGCTGTGGCTGCATTGACCGCCGCTGTTCTTGCTGCTGCGGCGGCTTCTAGGGCCGCTGTTTCCCTTGCATCGGCTGCTTCTTTTTCCTTATTTGCAACGTTAACTGCTTCTGTCGCTGCAAGCAATCCTGAAATTTGCTCTGATGTCAACGTTCCAGCTGCAGCGGATAGAGCGCTCTTTGCTGCCTCTAATTCTGTTGCTGCCTGGGATGCGGCTTGCGTTGCGGCAGTTGATTCCTTCTCCTTGCGATAAAAATCCCCATAGCTCCGGTCTCGTGTCACTGTTAAATCGAGGAGAAAATCTAGTGTATCTTTGAGTTCTCCCATTTCACCTCTTGTTGCAATTTCTAACACAGTGTCATAGTCTTTATTGTAATCTGCCATAGGTTGATTAATCCCAACTAACTTGTTTTTAAAATTTTTAGCCTCTGCTACTGCTGCAAAGTACAATTCTCGTGCGGCTTTGTAGCTTGGCCATTGACCTGGATCTTGACCTTCGGGCGTGCTAGAGATAGCAATGCCTTTTTGCGCCACCTCGGCTGCCTTCGCATCCGCTTCATTTTTTTGAAAATTATCCCATACAGCTTGTAGGTTTTGTGTATGGGATTGAAAATATTCTAGTGTTACCAAATCTGGTACGTCTTCTTCTCCTGGAAGTGCCAGTAGAAGTGTCTTAAATGCATCACTCCTTCGCTCGAAAGAGCCTGCAGCTGTGCTAATATTCCAACGCAGCTCATCGTTATCGATAAGTGCGTTTGATGCTGTCAGATCATTAAATGTTTGTAGCCATTCCCCATCCAATTTGTCTTTCAGAGTTCTCGCTTCTTCCAGTGCCCCCGTGGCCTCTGCGACTCCTATTTTTGCAGCGTTTGCTTTTGATTGTTCAGCCGCTATTGCCTTTATTTGTTCCAATGTTATGGTTCCCTCTGCTGGTGCCATTGCTTTTGCAGCATCTGCTGCTGCAGTGACTGCGGCTTTTGCGGCAATTGTTGCCTTTGATGCTGCTGCAAGATCTGCCTCTGCCTTTTGCTTTGCTGCCACTATTTTATCTGCTTCTGCTGCGGCCGCTTTGAACAGATTGTCCAGGTCTGCTGCTGCATCAGAGGCTGTTTTTGCCAATATTGCCTTGTCATCTGCTGCTTTTTTGGCAACATCTGAGGCTTCTGCGGCGGCTGTGGCGGCGGCTTTTTCTTCTGGTGTTGCCCCTACTTTTGCCGCTGTAGCTGCTGCTGTGGCTGCATTTTTTTCCGCTGCATCTGCTGCAACTTTTGCCACCTCTGAGGCTGTTTCAGCTTCTAATTTTGCTGCATTTGCCACTGTTGCTGCATCTGCTGCTTTTACGGCATCTGTCTTGGCTGCTGCCACCACCACCTCCACCACTTGTTTGGCTGCCAATTTAGCAGAGGCTACTTTTGTGGCAGCTAATTCTGCTGCTGCCTTTGTTTTTGGGCTTGCTCCCAGCTTTGCCGCTGCTTTTTCTGCCAATATTGCCTCTGCTGCGAATACAGATACCTTATCTATTAAGGATGATGCTTTTGCCAATTCTGCCGCGGCCTTTATTTCTTGGGTTGCTCCAGGCTTTGCTGCTTCTGCTGCTGCAGCGGCTTCGTGTGCCGCAGATAGGGTCGCCTTTTCTATTGCTGATTTTTTGGTCAATACCGCCAATTTCGTACTTGATGATTCTGCTGATTTTGCCTGTTCTGCGTCTACTCTCTTTGCTTTTTTTGCCATCGCCGCTGCTGCTTTTGCAGCTTTTTCTGCGGTTTTTGCGGCTGTTTCTGCGGTTTTTGCTGCTCGCATTGCGTTATTTTTATTCGCCCGTGCCTCTGCTGCTGCTGCTGCTGCTGCTTTTGCTTTTTCTCCTTCTTCTCCTGCCCTCTGCTTTGCTGTTAAATAATCCTCCGTACCTTTGTGGTATGCTGCCTTGGCTGCTGCTTTGAACATGCTCGCTCTCTGAGCCGCTTTTTCAGCGGCCACAGTTGCAGCTGCACTTTGTTTGGCCATTCCTGTTGCCATTGTTACAGCGGCTCTGGCATCCGACCTAGCGTTTTTATCCAGTTCTGCTTGATATTGGGATTTTTCCGCCAGCACCCTATTTGCTTCTGCTGTGGCAAGCCTTGATCGTTCCGCCAATTCTGCTTCTGCCCTCGCTTTTGCCAATCGTTGTTCTAGTGATAACGAAAGTGCAGAATCTTTGGGGTATTTTTGCCAATAACCCTTTTCCCAAAAATCATCCTCCGGATCTTCCTCTCTCTCTCTTCTCAGAAATTTGTCCCAAACACTCTCCTTATCTGTTTCTGCAAATGGCAGTTTCAAAACAGCAGCAGACACCAACGCCTGTGATGCAGCTTCTTTGTCTTTGATTGATTTTAAGGTGCCTTTTATTTTATTTTCAAGAGCCGTCACTGGATTGGTTTTGGACCCAGATGGGGCCTTTTTTTTACTGTTAATGGAACTGAGTTGATTTTTGGTTGCAGATGAGGTTTTTTTGCCAGGAGCAGGGGCAGATGAGGTTTTTTTGCCAGGAGCAGGGGCAGATGAGGTTTTTTTGCCAGGAGCAGGGGCAGATGAGGTTTTTTTGCCAGGAGCAGCTGTGGATTGGATTGGGTTTTTGTTTTTTGCTGCTGAAATATTTAGTGCAAGAGAGCAGTTGTATACGGCTAAAATTAGAGCCAATAAGTATTTAGAATTCATCTGAAAAATTTCTATCGTTCTTTATTAGTAATATACACTATAGATAAAATGAATTAAATAAAAATGAAAAATTCACCATAATTGGCTGGATTGTTGAGATACCATTCCATGCTGCCTGTAATGGGCGGGTTGTCCTAGCTGGAATTAAATGGCTTGATGGGCGGTCACCTTGGCCAAGGTTTTTTTCAGTTATGAAACTGTAATATCAATTGATTCAACCCCTACGCTGCATTGTTGCACAGATGGGGTAGGCGGGTGCACCCGTTCAGAATGTCGGATTTATTGAATTGTTGGTCTTGAAATTGCCCATTCTGTAGGATGCTTGCCACCATCAATGCAAGCGCCCTATGCAATACTGCCTTTGCACTCCCTAGCTTTTTGTGATCATGGCTTTTTCAGTAATTATGAGATGGTGGTGCCTTTTGGGATGTCGTCCTGTAAGGCAGCAAAAATAATTTGGATTACATCGGACCGTTGTTTTGATGATTCCAACTTGATTAAAGCAGATCTCAAAACTCCTTGCAAAAATTTCATTCTCTCTCGTGTGGCAGCTGGTAGGCGTGTCTGGGGTGGTGCATTTTTTGAAACAGATTGAACTTTCATTGTCTTTTTCATCAAATTTGGCTGATATTTCGGAGGGATTTTAGAGCTCCTAGTGGGAAAAGAGGTGGTTTGGCTGCTCTTTTTTGAGGACGCCCAGACCGTGGAGGTCAAGACCATCAGGGCCATTAAAATTTTTTGACGTATTTTCATTTTGAAATCATTTTTTATTAATATTGTATTTTAAATTTAACATATTATATTTAACAAATAATGAATGATTTGGTTGAAAAGATCATTACTTTTTATCAAGAATGGTCTTTTGCATTTTTTACCCTATTTTTCCAGACTTTCTGGTTTGTTTTTCCAAACGACCCTTGCATTGTATTGTGCTTTTCCCTGCATTGCATTTTTCTATGTAATACAATTTTCCCTGTAATGCAGTTTTTTCTGGGTCGCTCTTCTATTTATTGGCCTTTTTCCGGCTTTACCATTGAATGAATGTATGGTTTATTTTCTTTTACTGGAATTTTTAGACCTTGCAACCAAGGTACCCTTCCTTACCGTCATCTTAGCATTGCCAGAACTGGACCCGCCTTTCTTTGGGTTGACACCATTCTTAGTCGCCTTTGTGGTGGCAATATTCTTGGCGGTTTTATCCGTGATTCCTGGGATTTGGATGGAACTGGCGTCAACCCTTCTTGAAGATATTGCAGCATCACTTGCCATGGCTGTGGGGATTTCCCCCACGGTGGCCCCCATTGCTCCAGATACCATTGCCAGGGTGGGATTGGCTGCAAAGGTCACAGTATCCGACAATGTGACACCAGAATCAGCCCTTTGTAGGGCAGTGTTGGCGGTTTTTTCCGTGGTTTTTTCGATTTTTGCCAAA
>JBILXO010000006.1:0-60642 GCA_044378415.1 Holosporales bacterium | reverse complement strand
GGCAGAAAGGTGGTTCTAGATCAATCCTGGAGAAAGGATCCAATACAAAACGAGGAGGTAGGGATGAAACATCATGGATAGGTTTTACCAACGGGGACGGACTGGAAGTATTGCAGGCAGGGGTGGCAAACATAATGGAATGTGACAACGGAACCAGAGATCAAAACAAACCAGCGGGCGGCCCGATGGTACAATTTGGTAAGCAAACGCAGCAACAAAAAGACGAAATAATGGCCGCAATGGAGAAGAGAAAAGCCACAACGGACAAAGATCTCAAAAAGCCAGTGTTAATGATGCTAGCGCCAGCGAACCCAGTAGTGATACCAGTGCCGTTAATGCTAGCGCCAGAGGTACAGACGACAACAGGCAAAAAGCGTGACAATAAAGAGGCTGGTAAAAATAGTCACATGCAAAAAAGAAGTGGTACTAAAAAAGGCAATGAGGATGCAGAATGATGTTGACGGAATTTAACCTAGACTGATGCCTAATAACCTGGCCAAAAGAACCGCCTTTTCATGGACGAAATCATGGCCAAAGGTGGATCCAAGGGTGGGTTCAAAGATGGGTGCTTCCTTTTTTGGGGCACCCCCTTTTTTTTGCTCCCCCGCCAAGGCACAGATGCTCTTTTGGTTCGGGTCAATGCCAACTTGGTTGCCCTCCCCTGCTGGTGCCCAGCACCCACTTTTGACCATCTTGGCCCCTTCTGATGCATTGTTCATTAATGTACATCGGTAATGTGCATTTAGAGATTCCAGGGGTACCCCCAAATAGGGTAATATCCCGAATCTCTATCCGTTTATCGGCCTAAGATTAAAATTCCCCAGTGCATCCAAACCTCCAATATCAATACAATGATTAGGAGGAGGGGGGGGGCATTTCACCCCCCCCTAGAGAGAGTCTCAAGCCTAGGACCTATGTAAAAATGGTGCATGTTGGGCATGATTTAGGGGGGGGCATCAGGGTATTTGAAAAGGTTCTGCCATGTAAAATGATCCTTCGGGGTTAAAAGGAGCTTGCCCACAAATGCAAATAAGGTTCCCAGGATTGGTGCAGAAAATGAACCCAGTTGTGCCTATAGGGGAGAACTGTGGGGCAAATTAAGTGGGTCAAAAGTGCCGCGTATGTAGGATTGGGGAGCCTTTGCCCAGTGCCGCAATGGTGGGCTCTGGGAAACTTTTTTCAGAGACATTGGTATGCAGTGGCACGCCTTGCAGGGTTCGAACCTGCGACAACCGGCTTAGAAGGCCGATGCTCTATCCAGCTGAGCTAAAGGCGCACAATGCATTATTATATTGCCCTATTCCATTAATTTCCGCAAGTATTGTGCACCAGAAAATTTCGCCACATTCTTCTTTGGCATATTTCTAAATGCCCATCCCCCCAATGGTCCCATGTGGTGGCTTTCATTTCTCATCTTTGGCAGGCAAGGACGCGGTATGTCACAGCGGTGGTGGGGAGATCGTCCAGCAAGAGGGTTCCATATAATTTCCAGCAAAGGCATTGCGTCGCCAAGGGTAATGGCTGGAAGAGACGTAATCTGCTATTTTTTCTATTTTGGTCAGTGTTACAGGGGCAACTTGCAATTGTGGGCCAGCTGGACCTGCCGGCGCTGGTGCTGCTGGCGCTGCTGCTGCTGGCGCTGCGGGTTGATTTCCTTGTCCGCTGGATCCACTAGACCCAGAGTCTCCGGAGTCTCCAGAGCTTCCAGAACCACCTGCTTTTTTCAGAAGGCCCACAGCCATTGTGGCGCTGAGAGCTTTTTTTGCCGCCCCTGTCGTATAGACCCCACCCGCACCCCTGCCCCCACCCGCTGCAGCGATTAATCCACCCAACAAAATCCCCATTATTACCAGCGCCTTGACTGTCCTCATGACCCAATTCCTTCAAGCATTTTTCTGAGTATACAGGCGCAGCCATGAATTATATTTGAACGAGATATCTTTTTAAAACAGAATCTTATTGTAATAAAAATTGAATTACTGCCGAATTTTTCAACCCAATCTGCTGCAATGATTCTGCCTCAGGGGGACTCATAACCCCTAGCAATGGGGCGATCTCTTGGACCAAATGGGAAATAACAGGGGCAGCCATCCATCCAGCTGGTGCAAAACCATAGGTCTTTGCATTTGCTTTGGCACCATCAAGGGACACCACCATGCCATAGCGCGGTGCATCCAATGGAAAAACGGCCACACAGGATGTTGGATTTTATCCCATCAATAGTGTCCCATGGGTACAAGGCTTTTTCATTTTTTTTTCGCCTAAAGTGCCCATATTGTCTTATTTTTTCAACCCAATCTGCTGCAATGATTCTGCCTCAGGGGGACTCATAACCCCTAGCAATGGGGCGATCTCTTGGACCAAATGGGAAATAACAGGGGCAGCCATCCATCCAGCTGTAGCAAAACCATAGGTCTTTGCATTTGCTTTGGCACCATCAATGGACACCACCATGCCATAGCGCGGTGCATCCAATGGAAAAACGGCCACACAGGATGTTAGATTTTGCTTTTCAGCATACTTGCCGTTAATGCGTTTGTTGGCCGTACCTGTTTTTGCCCCAACAACACAATTGTGCGCCGCTGCCTTTTTAGCCTGACCGTTCAAAACGGCCTCCCCCATCAAATGCACTATATCTTTGACTGTGGAGGGTTGCAAAATCCTTTGACCCACTGATTTGGATTGGGTTAAAAATGTAATGGGTTTTTGAAACCCAGTTGCCAGGGGAATCAAGCTGGCCGCCACATGCAAAGGTGTGACAGCAAAGCCATAGCCATACCCAGCTGTCATAATGCGACCTACGGGCCAATTGCCTGCAGGGATCAAAGGGCGGGCGCACAAGCCAAGTTCGGTTTTGATAGGTTTGGAAAATCCCATTTTTTCAAAAAACTGTTTTTGCACAGGGCCACCAACGGTCATGGCCATTTTGGCATGAGCAATATTGGAAGAAAAAATAAAGGCCTCTTCCACCGTTAGGGGCCGATTTTGTCCCCGAAAATCAGTCACCCGATGTCGGCCAATATAGAGGGGTTTGGATGCATCAAAAACAGAACGTAGTGTGCCTTTTTTGCTCTCTAAAAACAGGGCTGTATTGACAATTTTCATAATCGATCCGAATTCATACACACCCGTCATATTGCGATTGAAATAGCCAGGATCCTGGGGATGGATCGGCTGTTGTGGCGAAAAATCTGGCAAGGAAACCATGGCCAAAATTTCCCCTGTTTTTAAATCTAAAATAATGCCATTGCCTCCAACAGCTTGAAATTCCTCTATTTGTTTGCTTAGGGCATTGTACAAAATATGCTGCAATCGCAAATCTAAGGAGGTTCTTATGGGGGAAGAAGACCTGGTTATGCGATCATTTAACCCCAACTCTAACCCCGATAGACCCCTTTGATCCACATCTGTGCTGCCTAAAATATGGGAAAACATTCGATCGTGATGATGGATGCGCTTTGAATCACTCAATACGCCCAATCCTTGGATGCCCAATGCCTTGACTGCCATTTTTTTATTCGGCGATACATGTCGGGCAATCCATATAAAGGATTTTTTGGATCGCAAATCCTGGATCAATCGTTTGACCTTGATATAGGGAAAGATCTTAACCAGTGCCTCAATGACTTCGGATTTAGACCCTATTTCTCTGGGGTGAGCATAGACCGAAAAGGTGCCCAAGCTGCTGGCCAAAATATGCCCATTGCGATCGAGCAAAGGTGCGCGTAGGACTGTTTTTGCACCTGGAATGCCCGTACTCATTGGCGTCAAACATACAACGCACAAACGCACCATGATCAGCAGCAGCAAAAAGCCAAAAAACCCTCCTACAATCTGCAATCGCGATTTTGGAACCCCGCAATTAATCCACCTATCATTGGGATCAAACAGGGGCTGCACTAGTGTTTTCCTTTTTGTACTATGGGTTTAGATACCAATTGATTGGTGCGAACTGTTCCCAATTTGGGAAGATAAGATCGCCCCAAATCAGCCATGCGTGTGGGTTGAGTCAAATAAGCCAATTCATTGCGCAGGGTATTCATTTCTTGCTGAACATTGGCAATATTGTAGGATATTTTAGAAAAACGACGCTCAATAGCCAAAACTTCATGTTTGACACGGAATAAAAAAGCCGCCGCAATCATGGTCGTAACAATGGTGCAAAATAAGATGATTCTCACGATGATTTCACTCCATAGCGCAAACACGCCGAACGAGATCTGGGATTAGAGCGAACTTCCTCTGCCGTTGGACGAATGGGTTTCTTTGTTTTTTCTGAAAATTGTATCGAGTCTTTAAAAAAGTGCTTCACAGGACGATCTTCCAACGAATGAAAAGCCATTACAACCATGCACCCACCTGGTTGTAATACGCGGGCAGCCATGGGCAAAACAGCTTCAATTTCATCCATTTCTTGATTCACAGCAATGCGCAAAGCCTGGAATGTTTTGGTTGCGGGGTGCTGCTTTCCTCTACGTGGTGTGATCTTTTCAATCAGGGCGCTCAACTGATTGGTGCGAGTTAAGGGAGATTGCTTTCTGGCCTGAACAATGGCTTTGGCAATGCGGCGGCTGGCGCGTTCCTCCCCATATTTAAAAATTAAATTGGCCAAATCCTCTTCGCCCATATAATTGACCAAATCGGCTGCAGATTCCCCAGAGCACTCCATGCGCATATCCAATGGTCCATCATTCATAAAGGAAAAACCCCTTTCTCCTTGGTCCAACTGGGGAGAGGATACGCCAAAATCGAAAAAAATTCCTGCAACGGAACCAGGCTCAATCCACTGATTGATGCAGGAAAATCGCGATTGGATCATGCGCAAACGGTCCCCATAATCCAATACCAGGGTATTGCCATAGGCAATGGCTTCTGGATCTCGATCAATGGCGGTTATGCGGCATTCTGGAATGGCGTCTAGAAGGGATTTTGTGTGTCCACCTCGTCCAAAAGTTGCATCAACAAAATGAGGTTTTCCAGGTTGACTTGATAGCAATCTTACAATTTCTTGACACATTACGGGCCAATGCGCGGTCATTTTTATTCCCCCTGCGGATACAAAATTTTCAATGGGGTATTTAAGGCACTGGAATAAAAACGCTTAGATTCTGCTGGATAATGACAGGCTAGGTTTGAATGCAAGTAACAATTTTCCCCACCCCTGAACTGGAATGGGTGGCACAGCCCCACATGTAAAGGACCCTTCATTGACTTTGAATGCTTTTTCACAAATTCTAGCAATGTGACATGGGCCTCTATACTTAAAAACTTGCAACATATACCTGCAAAATTTTTGACCCAACGCACATTTCTTGGGCAAATGCTGGGATTTTTTTGGGGCAAATCAAAACGATTTATACGGCGATTGTGGTGTTCCATCCCATCTGCAGCGAATATTTCTATGCCCCATAGAGCCAAAAATCGAAAAGCTGAAATACTGCCAAAAGTCTCATCACCACATACATTTGCAAAAAACACAGGCATAGGAAACCCCACCTTAGCATTTATTATGCTGCAAAAGGTGGACAAAAGAAGGCTCAGAAAAAACTCACTCATCAAATACATCTAATGGGTTACCATGCCCAGAGACCAGAGTCAATGGTCTGGTCTAAAATTTTGTCCACAAACTTATCCACAAGTAAAATTCCCTTAAAACCCTTGTTCTGCAACGTTTTTACGGGAAAAAATAAGAATACGAAAAAACTTATCCACAGCGCTGTCAGAACCCAATTCAGCCCATATATTGTGGGAAAAACCCACCTTATTTAACCCTAAATCAGGATCCACTCATCAGTCATTGTTTTGAAAAAATAAAATTTTTATTTTGATAAGGTTTTTTTAGGGACAGCCACGGCAACGATGCGCCCAAATAGGTACACTCAAAGAAATCCATGACTTAGGCTGCCATGAACCCTTTGAAAAAGGCCAACATGAATGCCAAAAGTCCCACCATACTACTGGAGGTCGCACCGGTGCATTCTAAAAATTCACTCAAAAGAAGTTCCCAACAAATCCGGTGGATACTTTTCATGATGACATTGGGTAAATTTTACGATTTGGAAAATTTGCACCCATGGTTTCCCTCGCAATGGCATCCATGATTGGGGCCCTTATCTTACCCCAATTTTAAGGAAATTCTGGCCATGCCATTTCATAAGGCAGGATTACCCGGAATTTTCCCAGCATACTCAAGGCATTCTTCATGAGTCGGCCTGCCCTTGCATTGAATCCACCAGGCTTTTGTCCCTTGCAGCACTCGCCCTATCTCTGGTCCAGAAATCCCCAGGGACATCACATCGCGACCAGAAAGGGGAAAATCTGGGAAAATCTGCTGCCCCAATTCTTGAATCTCTTTTTTGCGCGACTCTAGCCACTGAATCATGGCGTTTGGCAATGCCTCAGTCTCATGAACTCTCTGCGACCCATCAACCTCTGCCAACGAACTGGGCTTGCTCCATTCTACCAGACCAAGCAGTGCCTTCATCCACATGCGCTCTTGGGTCACAGGAAGGCCAACGGTGTAAACACTGGCCCATAGTTCGGTCTCATCCAATTCAGTCCACAAGTCTTGAAGGTGTTTTTTTTGACTTCGAGATAAGGTCAGGCGCTGTGGCATGCATCCTGTGACCATGGCCAAACGCACCCAAAGATCCGCTGGACCCCAAAGATTTTCCAGGATCTGCAGTGCCGAAATCCCATGGGGCCGCCCCTGATTCCCCCAAACCAAAGGGTACAATCCGCCACTATTCATGATGCTCAGAATGGGCCAAGGATCCTTGGCCCCCAACAACTTCAGCATTTCCTTGGTAATGCGCTCGCTGGACAATTGCGCCAAATGATCCTTCATTCTGAAACAGACCTCTAGCCCATCAGGGTCGGCATGACGACCATACAAAGCCCAAAATCGGAAAAAACGCAAAATACGCAAATAATCTTCTGTAATGCGCCTTTCTGGATCCCCAATAAATCGAATCAACCCATGGTGAACATCGTTTTGACCCCCAACATAGTCGTGCACAGTACCACAATGATCCACATACATGGCATTCATGGTAAAGTCTCGGCGTTGAGCATCCTCTTCCCACATAGGTGTATAAGCAATGATGGCATGGCGTCCATCGGTTTCAATGTCTCGACGCAATGTTGTGATTTCATAGGCATTGCCATGGGACAAAACCGTAACGGTCCCGTGCTCTATACCTGTTGGAATGACCTTGCACCCATGTTGATTGAAAAAAGCCGTCATTTCTTCTGGTCGATAAGACGTTGCAAAATCCACGTCATCAAAGGGCAAGTTCAGAAATGTATTGCGCACTACACCACCGACAAAACGCATGCATGTCGGATCTGGCAAGCATGCAAATAATTTTTGATACATATCTTGATGGACCCAGGAAAAATCAGCCATTGCTTTGGTTTTATTGAAAATAGACATTTTTTCAGAATACACACACCAGCCCAGGGATGTCCAATTGCCCCGATACCATGAGGCAAAATAGGGGTAGAATAGATTGGCTGGGGTAAAAAATTGATCATCTTTGCCTTTGGATTTTTTGACGTAAGAATTCAGTCAAATCCTCTTGAACTAGGAGTTTTTTTCTGGTCATGGCCCGGTCTGGCACCTGCAACCCTGGATTGAATCGCAATTCATTTTTCTTGTAAAATTACAACATGGGTCATTTAATAAAATTTTTTACAACATCCATGCGTGCTCCTAGGTTTTTTCCACCCATTCGTGTCCTTAAAATGCATTCGGTTCGCAATATTATCCTCGTTGTGCCACCTGGGCAAAATTTAAAACCCAGGAATCTGGGGGATGATTTTTGGGAATGGACCCCTGAAAAAGTCCGGGAAATATGTCATTTTCAAACAGGTATAGGAGCAGATCAACTGATGGTTTGCAACGATCCAGACATGACCATTTGGAATGCTGATGGCTCTGTGGCCATGGCTTGCGGCAACGGAACGCGGTGTGTTATTGGGTCTGTGGCAACTGCTGTTCATGAAATTATAGCGATACAAGGTCCTGCTGGGCTGCTAGAGGGGTGGAAAACATCGAATAATACAGTGGCTGTCAAACAGGGCCCCGTGGCTTTGAACGGTATGTGGTCTCAGAATGTGTGGTTGCCATTGCGCCAAAGCACATTCTATGTGGATGGCGAAGAAGGACAGAGTCATGGCACCACCGTTGTGGGCGTTCCAGCCGATGTTGGCAATCCTCATGTGGTTGTTTGGGGGCATCCGCCATCCAATTTGAATCCCAACTGGCGTCCCATGAATTCAGATTTCCCCGATGGGGTCAATGTTTCCTTTGTTTGGCCAAAAATACCCTGCCCTGCTTTTAAAATCTATAGAGATAATGGGGTAGATTGCTCACAAATCGATTTCATAGAAAAAACCCCAGATCCTGTGAATGAGGATTGCCCCATAGGGGGTATGCCAGGGGAAAAAGAGCCTGTGAATGATGGGCCTAGGTTTGGGAAGGGAAAATCATTCCATGAACAAGAAAAACAGGATCCTGTCAATGATCTGGTAGATCCTGCAAATAATCTGGAAAAAATCATTGATCATTTGGGCTGCAATGGAAAGACTTTTTGGGTTAAAACCTGGGAACGTGGCATTGGTCTTACTCAGGGGTGCGGGTCGGCAGCCTGCGCCATCGGAGCCGTATTGTCTGCTATGGAGCAGAGTTCCATAACGCCCCATGGCCCCCATCTCCACAGCCCTTCATCCGAAAATCCACTGAATCATTCCAATGCCAACGATTTCAATGGTGTCAACTCTCTTGATCCCACCTGTGGCACCTTAGAATCTGGGGATTCGGCCCCACATCATTTCGCAAATATTCAGATTTCAGAAAATACAATGGCTGCAAAACATAGCGATCCTGATGCGATTTTTCCAAATCTTACGCATATCGCCAAAGCTGACCTGGTTTACACCTTGTCAATGCCAGGTGGATGCATCCAAGTTTGGCCGTGTCCTGGGGGTTGGGTTCACAGTGCGGCTTATCAGACCATTGCAGAATGTTCCTGGTATCCACAAGGAGAAGGAAGTTTTTGAGAATGTTCCTGTTATCCATAAGGGGGAGTAGGCTTTTGAGAATGTTCCTGGTATCCACAAGGAGAAGGAAGTTTTTGAGAATGTTCCTGGTATCCACAAGGAGAAGGAAGTTTTTGAGAATGTTCCTGTTATCTGCAAGGGGTTCCCACTGTCTAATTTTGCAGACATATTTCGTCAATGCCTCTGTCAATGCCAGGTGGATGCATCCAAGCTTATCAGACCATTGCAGAATGTTCCTGGTATCCACAAGGAGAAGGAAGTTTTTGAGAATGTTCCTGTTATCTGCAAGGGGTTCCCACTGTCTAATTTTGCAGACATATTTCGTCAATGCCTCTGTCAATGCCAGGTGGATGCATCCAAGTTTGGCCGTGTCCCAGAGCCAACGTTGGGGGAATCGGTTCCCATCCTCATAAATCTGGGTTGCCCCATGGACACCATTGTAGAATGTTCCTGGTATCCACAAGGGCCCCATTTCCACACCTTGATGTTTCATAGATCTACCTATTTTTGGCTCGACATATTTCGTCCTATCAGACCCCCCTGCTCACAAATCCTTGTTGCCCTCTATATCGAATCCATGGTCCCTGTAACTTCTTTTGAGGTCGCCCTGATTTTCTCGATTTTTGGGAATAACCTTTACTCAACTGTCCCTTCAAACAGCTTATTGCTTTGCGCCAAAAAATCCTCATCGAACGAAGAATTCTCAGAATCGCGGGAACTCTCATGATGCAACCTCTTTCTCAATAAATTTAACTCCACCTCACACATGGGTTTTGAACCCTGAGTATTGGAACGCCATTCACCTGAATATGCATTGCTTGTCCCCAGGTCCAATGCCTTTAAACCCAGGATTACAGCAGGACGATCCCCGAGAAGATTCTTGTTTTGACGACCATGGGGTAATTTATTGTTAATATTGGGAAAATCATGGGGAAAATTCAAATTAAAGGGATCTGCAAAGTCTGGAATGTCGGACGTGGTGGCGCATGAAAAAGTTTTACCTTTCTCCATAGGGAAGCTGGGGGAAATTCCACCCTCTGTTGCAATGTGGTGCGGATCTTGCATCATTTTTGCCTCATTGGATGTCTGTTGCGCTGATACATGGGGGTTTATTTTTTTCGATCCTTTTTCTAAAATCACCTGGTTTGCAATTTTGATCGAGATGGTTTCTGGATTTTGTTTAGGTGGATTAAGTTGCAAATTCCTGGCTTTTTTGAAAGCATCTGCCACAGGGTTCATCTTACACACATTGTAAGCCAGATCCAAGGCATCCTCCCACTTGGTGGGTGAATCCGCCGATTCAATTAGAGAAATTAAATACTCTGTCTTTTGAATATTTTGTCTACCGAAATAATTGAAATTCATTGTCTTTTCTCTAAAATCTTCCACATCTTTCCTGCTGCATGTCCGGGCGACAATCTTGTGGAACATGGCCCTCGTACTGTCGTTCATGATTTTTTTCTTGGTTTCATGTTCACCAACAACCATCTGCTTTAATGCTGGTTTATGGGAGTTTTCTTGCACAGTGTCCGAGGTATTTTTACTGCGCAGATTTCCACCCAAAGGATCAGAGTTCATGCCAAAAACACCCTCTGTAATAAGGGCACTCGAAGCCATTATGCAGAAGGAAACCTTTAATGATTTTTTATACATACGGTTTTATATTGTTAATAAAAATTAAGTTTATATCAATATTTTATCAATATCAAATAAATTTATATATAATTTTTTAAAATTATTTCAAAAATTTCATTAATTTGATTAAAAATAAAAGATCAATCTTATTGTATAAAGGGACTTCTTGCCTCATTCAAAATGACTTTTCTCAGCATTTATTTTTCTGGGAATGGGTCAAATATTTTAAAAGCACCCTAAGAAGGCAGTTGGCAGCATTTATTCTGGTGGAAATTGGATTGAGATCGGTTTGGGCAACCCCATTATTCGTTGCCAACAACACGCCCATTGTTTACAGAACATGGAAAACCATTCACCGCAGTGCTTGAGTCCTACCTAAAACATAATGGGGGGATTTTTTGTGATGTGGGAAGAAGTAAAAACCATATTAATTATTTTTTAAAAATAAAATAGTACGATTTTATTGTACAAAAAGTACGAAAATATAGTTTCTAAATTACAAAAATTGGAGTATTGAGAAAATGAAAAATATATTCAAAAAAATACTGATGCTGACCCTATTCATTGGGTCCATCAGCTCTGTCGGTGTAAAAATATTTGCAAAAAAAGTTCATACAAGTACTGCGTATGAATGCTATGCCAAATACGATGGTGACTATCACTCCTTTACTTCTGAATGTCATTATTACTGAATGTCATTATTAAAAACAATTGTTGCTTTCAAATCTGATCCTGGCCATCACGCAATGGGGCGCCATCATGGGCAACAATTGATCCATTTTGGGCCCCTTTGGACAACCTGTCAGTGCGGCGCGCAATGTGCGACACAGGGATCCTTTTTTTAAATCCGGAAACAGCGTCACCATGGCATCAATCCAAAGATGCCATGGATCATCTGCCCAAACCAGGCCATCTATATTATCCTGATCACCCATACAGTCGGCACCATCCCCATCATGGGGCTGAACTTTTGTTGGTAAGGCTGATACCAATGCACCGGAACTTTCCAATGTTTTTAAGGCTGTTTTAAAAAAATCCATGGGTACAGATGTGTCCAATGATGGGGGAAAAGTTAGGGCCGAATCCTGACAAATGCCTTGCCAGTGCCCTATATCTGACTCGTGCACAATATTATCTCGAATGATCAGCCACAACTCTGGGCAGATCTGGGCTTGCAAAGGTTGGGACAAATGCGCCCAATCGGTCATGGCCCACAATCGCGATTGATTCATTTCAATATCGTGAATCCCAAATTTTGCATTGGATTTGCTGTATTCATTCAAGGAAAATCCAGATGCTATTTCCGAAAAATCACCCTGAACCATGCGCGACAGCCCCAATTGGGTCAAGGCCTGAACAATAGCCAGCGGAAACCACCCCTCTGAACGCAATTCTTGCAGCGTCTTGGAACCTGTACGCTTGGAAAATTTCTCCCCCTGGCCATCAAGCATCAGTGGAAAATGAGCCCACACAGGAATGGGTTTGTCCAAAGCCTCCATCATCTGGATTTGGATCGTCGTATTGGTTAAATGATCGGCGCCCCGTAAAATATGGGTCATATTTGCATGAACATCGTCAATAACGCTGGATAATAAATAGCTCATAGATCCATCTTGACGCATCACCACAGGATCACTGAGATGTCGGGCCTGACACCGCATAGAACCTTGAATGGCATCATCCCAGCAAACTTCTTTATCCATTAGGGCAAAGCGCCAGTAGGGTGCATCGTGGGGTGTTGCGGATTGTCCCTTGGTCCGATCGTATACGGGTGGCAAACGTTTAGAAAGTTGCTCTTTGCGCAGAACATCCAGTTGTTCCGCTGTTTCGAAACAAGGATAAATGCGGCCAGATTTCAACAATGTTTCAAAATAAGATCGGTGTTCTTCCTGGCGATCAGATTGGGCAAACATGTCGTCCCAATGCAATCCCAGCCAAAGCAAATCATCCTGAATGCCCTGAATGTACTCTGGTCGACATCGAGCCGTATCCGTATCGTCAATGCGCAGTACAAAAATACCACCATGATGCCGAGCAAAAAGTGCATTTAAAACCGCCATACGTGCATTCCCCAAATGCAGCAGTCCAGTGGGACTAGGGGCAAAACGAACACGAATCATGGTTTTTTTGGTTCAAAATCTCTTTCAGGATACGTTTCTTTTTCCAATGGATCAATGCATGGGATTTTTAAAAACCTTTGGGTCATGGATGGACAAACAGACACCCTTTAAAAAGGCCAAAAAATGTTGTAAAAAGGCAACTTTGCTGTTTTTTTTGCACCATTTTTCAAAAACTTTTTCAAAGGGCAATGTGTATTTTTTTTCAAAAAAATTGGACCCTGGACTGTTTTGTTAGGGATATTTCCTTCATTGAAGGGATTTTCGCATTGGCATTTAAAATACTTTTAGTTGTATCAAGAATGTATTTTTTTTAGATCTTCTGGTGAAAAAGGCCTACAAGTCATTGTTGCACAAGGATTTGTGTATAAAAAATTGACAATCCGAAAATACTGATGCTATCTGAACAACACATCAGTCATAAACCGGTAAACTTCATGTCAAAAAATATGTATGTTCAGAGCATAACCTTGCTGGGAACACTCCATCGATTTTTTCTAGAAAATATTCAAATTTTTCTAGAAGAATTCCACCAGTCCGATCTAAATGCGACCCAAGCTCTCATCATTTATCACATTGGAAAAAATATATTCAAAGTGAATGAAATTGTGAAAAATCATTTTTACGAAGGATCCAATCCATCCTATAATTTAAAAAAAATGCTATCTGCACAGTATCTGACAACCTCTCCCAGTGCCCACGATCGCCGGGTTTTGTTTGTGGCACTCTCTGATAAGGGTACCCTTTTGTACCAATCCATGGACCTCTTTTTTCAGCGCCAAGAGCAAACATTAAATGGCGCTGGATTCTCTTGTGAACGTTGGAGGAGGTGGTTTGAGGAAGGACGCTACTTGGTCCAATTGCATAGCCGGTGCAGCGATCTTGCAAAAGAAGGGGTGCCCTTAGATGAGATCACAGAAAGAATCAGCCCTCAGGCCTCTGGTATAGGGGGCTATTCTTCCGTGGTGCAGCAAGGCGAATCTGACGATCGCAGGGATGTTGTCCATATCGCCTCAATGTAGGGGAATTTTCCCAGGGGCTGTTTACAGGGGGTATGCCTGGTATGATGGTGGAGATAAACGATGGTGGAAACAGAATGTCAAGACAAAAAACCATGCCCGCATTAACTGTGATCGATGGCTCTGGTTTCATCTACAGAGCCTTCCATGCATTGCCGCCATTAACGACACCCGAAGGTATTTCCGTAGGGGCCGTTGTGGGCTTTGCGAATATGGTTTTGCGCTGGCAAGAAACCCACCAACCGACCCATGGAGTTATTGTTTTTGATCATGGTCGTTCCGCCCTTCGTCAAGAAATTTTCCCAGATTACAAGGCCCATAGACCTCCAACACCCCCTGAATTGGCCCAACAGTTTCCTCTGATCAGGCAGTTTTGTAGCGCCATGCATATCCCGATGGTAGATAATCCTGGTGTAGAGGCAGACGATCTCATTGCCAGCATCGCTGGCCATGTCGTGGCCCAAGGATGGTCAGTGGATGTGGTGACCTCTGACAAAGATTTGTTCCAAATTTCTGGACCGAATATTTTGATGCACGATCCCCTAAAGCACCGCACATTGGATGTGGCTGGTGTTATGGATTTATGGGGTGTAAAACCCAATCAAATCCCCCACGTTCAGGCTTTGGCAGGGGACAGCGCCGATGGCATTCCCGGTATCCCAGGGATTGGAATCAAGACGGCCACTGCCTGGATTCAAGAATTTGGATCATTGCAAGGGTTGATTGATGGAGTAGGTCAACTAAAGTCCATCAAAAAACAGGCCTTGGTCACGCAATACAAGGATCAGGCCCTTTTGTGCTATCAATTGGCACTGCTGCGAAGGACTTTTTGGGATAATGAATGGAATCCCACTGACTGGACTTGGACCAACAGAGTCGACCAATGTGCTTTGTCTGATTTTGTCAATCGATTTCATTTAAAGACACTGGCACATCGATTGCATCGTCGAGGTATTTTGCACCCCCCATCCTCAAGAGATTCTCACTTTGAAAACCCTTCTGCTTGCAAAGATTCAAACCTCTCAGGTCACTCACACAAGGTGCCTTCAGAAGAATCCAAACCCCAGAACCCATCTGCCGATTCTTTTTCTGCAGCCACAGACCTTTCCCCTGATTCTGCCTCTGTGATCCTTGAATCTGGCCCCATGTTCTTGCCCTTTATTCGAAATTCACAGTCCAAAATTGACAATACTGGAACCAGTTTCAAACCTGATTCTGTCCCTGTAAGCACTGTGACCTTTGATGCTGATTCCACTCCTGGATACAACCCCTCTTGGGTCCTTCAACTTCCCACTATTTCACCCCCCCCTGATTGCTCTAAATCACCCGATGCCATTCTGCTGGATATTTTAGAAAAAGGATCCGTTGTACTCATGGTGTCACAGGAAGATCAATGGGACTGGGAAAAAGTACAATACGTGACGGCTTGTTGGGGAGATTCAGAGTGCGCTCAGTTGGACCAAGGGACGTTATGGAAAATTTGGCAGGACGACCGGTGCATTAAAATCCTGCATGATGCGAAAAAATGGATGCGTTTTGCCCTTTTCAACTCTTTTTCGCCCCTGAATTCATCCCTGGCCGGTCATGGATTTTCCCCTGCCGCCATTGGTGCGATGGATGAGGCTGCTGCTGACAAACAGTGTGGGAATGAGGGTAAAAAAGCAGATATTGGGGTGAATTTTTCCAATCTTATCCATTCCTCTGCCCGTGATTCTGCCAAGCCGGTTAAGGGCCTTGTGGGACCCATAGACGATCTAATGGTCATGTCTTATGTTTTAAATGGCACATCCGTCAAGCATGATTTGATCTCTATTTTCACCCATATGGGTTGGTCAGAGGAGGAATGCGCCCTTTGGACGCCAGCACAAAAAGCACTGGCCATGAGACATACATGGGAAAGAAACCTTATATCTTTGCGTGAAAAGCGACTGATGCGGGTTTACTATACCATTGATCGCCCTTTGATTTCTGTCCTTGCCAAAATGGAGCATCGTGGCATTGATATGGACTTGGCAGGTTTAGAAAATTTAGAAAAAACATGGGAGGCTGAGATCCAAGATTTGTCCCAAAATATCATGGATTTGGCAGGGCAAGTATTCAATCCTGCATCACCCAAACAGTTGGGCAAGGTTTTATTCGATGATTTGGGTTGGCCCAAGGGCAAAAAGGGAAAATCTGGGGCCTATCACACGGGCAGCGATGTTTTGACCAGTTTTGCCTCTAAAGGGTACCCCTTGGCCAAGGTGCTGCTCGAGTGGCGTCAACTGAGCAAGCTGGTCAACACCTATGCTAGGGGATTGCGCGGACACATTGACTCTGGGGATCGTCGCATTCACACAACCTACAGCATGGTTACCACATCGACGGGACGCCTATCTTCTTTGGAACCGAACTTGCAAAATATTCCCATTCGCACAGAGCGTGGCCGTTTGCTGCGGCATCAATTTCGCGCTCCAGCTGGGTACTATTTTTTATGCTTGGATTATTCCCAGATCGAATTGCGTTTATTGGCTCACATGGGGCCTGTACCCTCTTTGCAACGCGCTTTTGGACAACATCAAGATATCCACACCCAGACAGCAGCCCATTTGTTTGAATGCTCTGTAGCAGAGGTGACACCAGATATGCGCCGTACGGCCAAGGGCATTAATTTTGGGATTTTGTATGGGATCAGTGCTTTTGGGTTGGCTGAACATTTGGGCATTGATCGGATTTCGGCTAAAACCATGATTCAAGCTTATTTTGCCACATATCCAGAAATGGCTGAATACTTGGAACGCACACGATGCCAAGCTCGATCCCAAGGGTATGTTGCAACACTGTGGGGAAGGCGATGTGTCATTTCTGGGGCGCAAAATGCCCATGCCGGCATTCGTGCCAGCGCCGAGCGTCAAGCCACCAATGCACCCCTGCAGGGCACCAGCGCCGATATCATCAAGCGGGCCATGATTGCTGCTGATGCCTGGATTGACCAAAACAAGCATTACGATGTGGCTTTGGTTTTACAAATTCACGATGAATTGGTTTTTCAGGTGCGCTGCGATCAAGTGCATGCCGTTAAGAGCATCCTTGTACCCCTGATGGAAAATGTGGCGCACCTGTCCGTTCCCCTTATAGTGACAGGATCCTTTGGAGAAACATTGGATCAGTAATGGACTTTCCATGGAAAAGCCATTGCCGGTGACCCAACTTCGATGATGCAATCTGTCACCACGCACCCCCCTCAGGTGACCAGAAAATCATTCAGGAGGGGACGATGGATGAAACGTCCAGGGTGTGCATTGCCCCCTTATTTTTTAAACAAAGGTGATGTTGGCCCTGTTTTCAATCATCTGAACCCCACGTCTGAACCATCTTACGGTGCGGGCTCTGCCACACCTAGTCTTTTTTGGGCTGGTCTTGAGGTTCTTTGCACTGGTATTGGGGCTGATTTGGAATATGGTTCCAGTTCGTTTGGAAAACGCATCCATCCTGGTTATCCTGAGGCATAGTGAGGTTTTCCACTGGAATGCCAAGCATTTCAAGGATATTAATAATGTGGCCAATTTTGAATGAACTTTCCAAATTCTCATCATAAATACGTTTAAATGCATTCTGGAACATAACCTGGTCCAAAAAATCATTCATAGTATTGTAAATATCCTCTGCAATCTTCATGTTTACCAAAAATGAGGGTTTCAATGAAACCTTATCGAATCCATCTTGAAAAAAGGCCTGATTCTTTAGATTTTCTAAATTTTTAATAAGAGTGGTTAAAGATGTGTTGTGTGGAAAATGGATTAATTGCTTCTCAAACAACCTCCTAGGGCCAAAAGGAGCTGTTTCCAGGCTATACATTATATTATAATAAGGCTGTTCTAAAAATTCTTTCAATTTTTTTTCTTCATTATTACGAATTAAACTCATGTGACTAAAAAGATCTATGTTTATTTTAGGATTTTGCATTTTCTTAAATAGTTTTATCAATTGACTAACATTGTCCTGGCAGAATTCTTTGGGTGAACTGGGGTAATTTTTTAGGTTTTTAAAACCATCTATATCAATGATATTTAGAATAGGTTGAAACACTGGTTTATCTAAACCTGGTCTGTTACGGAAATCCTGGGAATAATCAAAAGACTCGGAATAATCAAAAGACGGAAGGGAATTTTCATCAGGCTCTTCTAAATATACTTCCAACATTCGAATTGCTGCAGATTCTACAATTTTTTTTGTTGTGCTATAAGCGAATTGACATATAGTATTAGCCCTCTTATTATCCTCGTTATCCTTACTCTCTTTTTGCCTTCGCTGAAGGAATGCATTGCCGGAATCTACAATGTTGGACTCTACACCATGCACGCTGGAACCCCCCGCCAACACAGTCATTATGCTGAAAAATATTGCTTTTTTTGAATAAATCATTTTTTTAAAAATCATTTTTTTAATTTGTTGAGAATTAACAATATTAATAATACCTAAGATGATTGCAGATTTCAACTTTTTTTTGACAAGAAGCGAATATCTGAAAAACAATGAATCCCAACTGCAACGATCCAGAGGATGGACGGAATATCCAAAAGATCTCAACCTATTAGGTTCTTTGTAGTAAAAAAATTCTCGGCCCAAAAGACCTTTTGCAGTGGGAAAAAAATGAATTATACCAAGAAAACCATGTATACTGTTTTTACAATAATGAGGCGGCCCTGTGGCCAAAGCGCGCGGAGAAAATTCTTATGAAACCCTGGAGATTGTTGGCTGTTGTCCTGTGTGCCATTTGGGGAATGCTCATGGTTTTACCCACTTTTTTAACGCCGTCCATGCGGCAACACCTGCCCAGTTGGCTGCCCCAGCGCACCATAACTTTGGGTCTGGATTTGCGGGGCGGGGTCCACCTAGCCCTAGAAGTAGATACAGATCAGTACATCCGGGAACGCAGCCAAAGCATTGTGCCCTTTTTGCGCCAAGGTTTACTGAAGGAAAAGATTTTGTATCAGAATTTGCGACCCGAGCAGAACGGAGCCAGCCTGACATTGATCCACCCCAAAGACATGACACGGTTCGAGGCACTGGCGGCACGAATGGATAATATGCCCTTGGCACTAACAGAATCTGAAAATGGCAAAGTATCGGTGGAAATGCCAGAATCGGTCCGAACAGCCATGATGCAAGATGTTCTAAATCGTTCTGTTGAAATTGTGCGCAAGCGCATTGATGAGACGGGTGCCCTAGAGCCCAGCATCCATACCCAAGGAAACAATCGCATCATTTTGCAAATTCCAGGATTTGACGATCCTCAGAGGGTCCGGCTTTTGCTTGGGAAAACTGCAAAACTTGCATTTCACTGGGTGGGGTCCAAGGAATCCTTGGATTGTGTAGACATGCCGTATCAAAAAAACTTGGATCAACGTATTTCTGTGGAAAAAGCAGCTGTAATGTCAGGAGAAGAAGTTCTGCATTCCAAAGGGGATTACCAGGCCAATGCTTACGGTGTGGAAAAACCTGTAGTGATTTTAGAATTGACCCCCAAGGGACGAGTGACTTTTGCTGATTTAACGGGTCCAGAAAACCATAAACGGGCACTGGCTATTGTCCTGGATGGAGAAGTTCTCAGTACCCCCGTCATTCAGGCCCATATTACAGGGGGATCAGCCAGCATCAGCGGCAGCATGACCATAGAAGAGGCCCAACAATTGGCCACCATGGTTAACTCTGGCGCCCTGCCCGCACCGCTGAGTATTCTGGAAGAAAAAGTGGTTGGCCCAGGATTGGGCAATGATTCCATCGTGGCGGGAACACGGGGTACTTTGCTGGCCATTGTGGCTGTGGCTGTGTGGATGGTTATGACATATGCCTACTTTGGCCTATTTGCTGTACTTGGAATCACCTTTAATTTGCTTTTTCTGGTCGCTATTTTAGTTCTATTGGGGGCAACATTAACGTTGCCAGGATTGGCTGGCATTGCATTGACTGTGGGCATGTCTGTTGATGCCAATGTGCTGATTAACGAGCGCATTAAAGAAGAGTGGCGACAGGGGCATCCCGTGAATCACGCCATTACCCAAGGCTATGCCAGAGCCATGCGATCCATTTTGGACTCGAATGTCACAACGCTGACCGGCGCCCTGTTGCTGTACATCAATGGATCTGGACCCGTTCGGGGCTTTGCCGTGACCATGGGTATCGGTATTTTAATTTCCCTCTTTACTGCCATAGGTTTGACACGCATGGTCGTGCAGGAATGGGTGCGCTGGAAAAAGCCTATGAAATTATCCATTTAAGCAACTTGCCAATCCCTGGATTTGAAAATCCAGGGAAATTCTTGCTGATCCCACCTATTTCGAAATTTTTGAACCATCTGTCCAATCCCTCGAGCCATCTGAAGTTAAAAATAGAACTGCCCTCTCGATTGGACAATGGGGAGTTTGCACACCATAGTGTCTTCCGTTGGGGGATAATGCGGCCAATGCAATGGGCAAAACGCACCGAAAATATCCAATGAGCAATAAAATTTGATTCCTCTTTTTTTTCAAACATCCCCTGTATTATTGGAACCAATCATGAGATAATTACAAGATATATTGCGCAAAAAAAACCAAAACCATGACCATTTTTTCAATGTATGACACGCGAGCATTGTTATGGCGCTGATTGCACTGCCACACTCTTTCTCCATTCCTTTTTTGCGTTTTAAATGGATGCCCATTGGTTTGCTGTGCGCCATGCTGGCAGCCGTAATCATAGGTTGGAAAAACATAGGTTTAAATTTAGGTGTTGATTTTCGTGGTGGGACCATGATGGAATTGCGCATGAATAAGCCCCGAGAATTGAATATACTGCGAAGCCAATTGCGCCAAGAGACAGGGCACGAGGTTTCTGTGCAATCACTGGGAAATACCCCGGGGGAAATTTTACTGCGCACCGATGTGCAGAGTCCTGAAATGTTGCAGAAAATCCGAAGTGTTGTCGGTAAAGATGCGGTATACCATAAAGTCGAATCCATTGGGCCAAAAGTCGGGAAAGAGCTGATTAAAAGTGGATGTTATGCGATTTTTTGGGCCCTTTTAGGCATGATGGCCTATGTTTGGATGCGTTTCGAATGGCAATTCAGTGTCTGTGCACTGGTGGCACTGATCCATGATTGTCTTGGGTTATTGGCCTTTTTCATGTGGACCCGTTTTGAATTCAACGAGAGCGCCGTGGTGGCCATTTTGATCACCGCAGCATACTCTATTAACGATACGGTGGTTATTTTTGATCGACTGCGGGAAAATCGAAGTCAAAAGCGTGATGGCACTTTTCCCGATTTGGTCAATGCCAGTTTAAATGAAACATTGTCCCGCACTCTGCTGACATCTTCTACTGCTTTAATGGCTCTGACCATGCTGTATTTTTTTGGAGGAGAGGTTATTGCGGCCTTGAGCTTGCCAATTTTGGTGGGCATTATGATTGGAACCTATTCATCGGTGGTTATTGCTGTGCCCCTTTTGGTGTGGCTGCCGATTTCACCCTTGCCTTCGGAACATGAGGTCATCCATGTGGATACTGGGCATTGACCCTGGAACTCGAATTATGGGATGGGGTCTAATCCATCTGAGTCAAGGCCAAGAATTGCTGGGGCCAGGCGGTCAAATTCGCCCAAAAGGCAGGGATTTGTCAAAAAAATTGGGGCAAATTTATGCAGAATTGTGTGAAATTATTCAAGAGCATCGGCCACAAACTATGGTCATAGAGAGTGTTTTTGTGCACATCAACTCCCAATCTGCCCTAACATTAGGTTATGCTCGAGGTGTGGCCATGGCTGTGGCTGGGCAGAATAACGTGGCCGTGGTGGAATATGCCCCAACAGCCATTAAGAAAAGTTTAACAGGATATGGGCACGCCACCAAAGATCAAATGGTGGCCATGATTGCCCGCCTTTTTTCCATCCATGCTTTGTCACCTGATACGGCAGATGCCTATGCTGGCGCCCTGTGTCATGCCCGACATGCACCTTTTTTACACAAGTCTTGAGCTCTGGACTCTTCATAGGAAGATGCGGAATGCCCCCTTCAATTACACTGGGCACTTTGGATGCACTATAGGGATCCGCTCTTGGTCTGTTACAGACCAAGGTCACTGTATTGGCCCCAAGCCTGGGATCTCTAAATGCACATCACTGATATAAATTGTTAAAAAATTAATCAAAAAAAATATTAAAATTTATGGGTTGCCCAAGCTCTATTAGACCCAGATTGCCGTGACCTGAATTGGGATCCGCGTTGTCAGGATTATCCTTTTTTTGCCGCTTGTACCCATTCGGATTGTAGGATTCTGACGGCTTGCCCACACTTATTAATTCACGCGGCCCATCCAATCTGACTGCCTCTGACGGCCCAGCCGAACCAATGGCTTCATTTGGCTTTATTTCAGTTTTTTGAAAGAAATTGTGTTTTTTAAAATTATTGTTAATTTTTTCAATGACAGATTGTACAAAAATATCTTCTTTCGATAAAGGAGATTTGTTCACTGGATTCTGATTGAAATCCGGGGACAGAATCGATTTCTCTACTTCTATTTTATGTGCAGATTGAATGGTCTCATTTTTAGTTTTGACGTCTTTTTCTTTAATTTCTTTACAGAACATTTCTTTCAAATATTTTACTTTATTTTCACGCTTATTTTTTTCCTCAATATTCTTTCTTTTACCAAGGAAATATTCTTTGATACCAGGTAAATCTGATACACGCGCACTAAAGTATTTGATAAATTCTTTTGCCCACTGTAAGTATCTTGTGGGATCAGAAGCCTCGAGTCTGCAAGTGACTTGGCGACCTTTTATACATTTTTTTAAAAAACTCACAGCACAACTGAAATTATTGCGCTCCTCACCAGATAAATACAGTTTTGATAATAGGAGTTCGCAAAAAGGAATAAGGTGGGTAATGGAGGACGGATAATAGTCTGGGCATCCCGAGTCTATTGAGTCATAGGGGAAAAAATACCTATGCATCAGTTTCGGGCAGGTGCCTATTCCTATATGGTCCCAACCATAGAGGAGAATTTTCTTTAAAAGTTTAGAATTCGAGCAAATTCTTTCTTCCTTTGTCATTGTATCTCCGGATAATTTAACGGAAATATTTTTTGGATTTTCGTCACTTTTTTGCATTGCGAATGTTGAACCCAATTGAAATTGATTCAAAATTAAAAAAATACCAAAGCTCCATTTCATGCTGTACATTTTTTAACATTTTTTTCCATAAAAGTTAATTATAGTTCCACTAGGTAATGTTATCAATGATTTTTAATTACAGCATTCCCCACTTTCTAATCACAACATTCCCCGCAGTGGGCCTTGGGGGCGATAAATCAATGCTTAACCAATATACAGGGCACATAGCACAGTACTGCCCATTGATTTCTGAATCAGGTTACAAAATCGGCTGATACTGCCCCCCCCTATCCATCATCCCATGCTGTGGAGATCTCGGATGGGCCGATCAGAACATCTCGGCCCTCTGATAATTCGGCCTTTATCTCTAACCAGCCCCTTATTTCATGGGCATGAAATCCTGTATTGCCACTTTCAACCCATTCTTCCAGCCTTGATTTTGCCCACCCCAGCTTTTTCCCCCTATGGCTTGGATCCACCCTCTCTGTTGGATTCGGTGTCTGGCCCTTGTATCTCTTGATTGGATTCTTGTATTTGGGTTTGATCAGGTTTTTTTTGATCATCTGTTGTCTCTTTACTCAAAGAATCCTGCTTCATGTTTCTTTTCTGCTCGTGTTCTTTCTGCCAGACTTTTGTCAACTCTAGAAGTTTTGCTGCTTGCTCTTTTCCTCTTTCCTCAGCAGCTGCTTGCTCTTTTTCTCTTTCCTCAGCAGCTGCTTGCTCTTCTGGGCTTTTCTCGCTACGCTCCTCGTGCTCACTTCCAGAAACTGAAGGTTCCTCACCCTCACTTTCGGTGTCGGTCACTGAAGATTCCTCGTACTCACTTTCGGTTTCGGTCACTGAAGATTCCTCGTCACTACTCTTACTCTTAGAATCACCATAAACCCCCTCACCAGTCTTTTGACGCTTTTGAGAGGCCTCGAGATTGTTTCCAATTTGAACATTCTTGATTCTAATTGTAAAAGAAGGGCCATTTTTTGGCTCCTCTGCAGCAGCCGGTTTCTGATCTGGATTCTCTGTTCGTGATTCTATTAATTCCATAATCTTGTCATCAGAGTCAGAGTCAGATTCAGAGTCAGATTCAGAGTCAGATTCAGATTGGACGTTTTCTGTTGTTTTCATTATTTTTTTATATTGTTTTCGATCTATATCATATGAAAAATATGAAAAATTGTGAATTTTACTTGCCCTCACCTCTTTTGGAAAAACCAGTCTTAAAAAATCTTTAATTTTGCCATATAAATTTGACCATTGTGTATTGCGAAAAGCCCTATCATCTTTATAAGGTGTTTTGATGAAGAGACCACTAAAATTCGTCAATTGCTTTTTGATAGAATTGTATTCCTCCACATGGTTTTTTTCGATAAATTTTTCGATTCTATCAAAAAAACTACTGATTTGAATAAATGTCTCTTTGCTGTATTTCGGTGTCTTCGTTTCTTTGGGGTTAAAAAAATGATTACTCAAATCTTTTTCTGTTTTGTCACTGCTTTTTTTATCACCAATCAAATCACATATTTCTTTTACGACAAGATCATTGGGCAAACTTTCCACAACTTTTGCTGCAGAGCTCGAAGCAGTTGTTGCCGACCCGGGGATTTCTGCATTCAAAACTTTCCCATGAGATGCTTTTTGATTCCCAATCTTGTTGTAAGGGGTATTTGCACGGCCCCCATTGGTGCCACTTTGCTTTGACCTCTCTTCTTTCCACTCTTCTTTCCACTCTTCTTTCCACTCTTCTTTCGACTCTTCTTTCGACTCTTCTTTCGACTCTTCTTTCGAGTCTTTCGACTCCTCTTCTTGCTTTGAAATTTTTAGAAGATTGCTCCTCTGGTTCCCAGTAGATGCATTGCCACGATTCTGTTGTGCACCCACAACCAATGCATTATCAGCCGAGTTCAATCGAAGGTCATTTTCAATCTCCGCTTTCTCTCTGTTCTCTTTTTGCAACTGATATCGAATCTCCGCGTTCTCTCTGTCCTCTTTTTTCTTCAGTGCCGCATCGTACTGTTGGGGGGTTTGGTTATTCATATTGATATTCATGGCGTGCACCTGACTCCACCCAAAACTCTGGGCCAACAAGATGCCAAATATGTATGTTAAATTTTTCATAAAAAATCCATTATAAGTTCACTTGTTATCATTGCACATATTATCTTAATTTAAATATAATGACGGATATTAATCTAATGGCCCAAATAAAAAATAATCACACAACCCCACACAGTGGGCCTTGCAGGCGATAACTCAATGCCTCGCTGAGATGCAGGGCGGATATCACCACGCTGCCCTCTAGGGCCGCAATAGACCGGGCCACCCGAATAATGCGATAATACGTGCGCGCAGAAAGAGACCATTTTTCAATGGCTTTGTGCATCAGAGCCCAAGCATCGGGACTGGTCTGCAACGCACGATCCAATTCTGGGGGTAAGGGGTGTTGACTGAATTGATGCTGGGTATGAAAATTCCAGGCATATTGAACATTTTGACGCACCAGGGGACTTTGCTCTTGGATTGGTAAAGATTGGGACAATTGTATTGGCGACACCTCGGAAATTTCTAAATACATATCAATTCGATCTAGAAAGGGCCCAGATAGCCCACCCTGATAAGAGGCAGCGCAGGCTGGGGCCTTGTGACATTGGCGCTGGGCGTTTCCCAAATACCCACATCGGCAGGGATTCATGGCCCCAATTAATTGAAAATCGGCTGGATAAATCGATCTGTAATTGGCTCTGGAAACTACTGCCTGCTGGGTCTCCAAGGATTGGCGCAAGGAATCAATGGCTGCTCGAGAAAATTCGGGCAATTCATCTAGGAATAAAATACCCTGATGCGCAAGGGAAATTTCTCCTGGCAACCCTTTGATGCCCCCACCAACCAATGCAGCCATGGATACCGAGTGGTGGGGATTTCGAAAGGGACGCTGTTGAATCAGGGATCCCTCATCCGGTATCTGATTGCCCAAACTGTGAATCATGGTTACTTCCAAGGACTCTTGGGCTGTCATGGGGGGTAAGATAGAGGCCATGCGCATGGCCAGCATGGATTTCCCTGTTCCAGGAGGGCCAACCAAAATCACGTTATGTCGCCCAGCTGCAGCAATGGTTAGGGCACGTTTGGCCACTTCTTGTCCCCGAATATCCGAAAAATCACCCAAGGCACTGGATGTATGGGTAACTTTTCCCTCTGGGCGGGACAAAACATGGATTCCTTTGTAATGATTGATGAGTGACAGCAAATGATCGGGTGCCAAAACCTGGCCTCCGCCACCCCAAACGGCCTCTCCTCCGCATTCAGCCGGACATAAAAGCAACCGATCTTCACTGCTGGCCAACAAGGCGGCAGAAAGGGCCCCACGTACAGGCTTGATGCGACCATCTAGACCCAATTCTCCAATGGCAATGGCCTGGGACAATGGATCTTGTGGTAAAATATTCAAAGCCATCAGCAAACCCAGTGCTAAGGGTAAGTCATAATGATTGCCTTCTTTTTGAATATCGGCAGGGGACAAGTTCATGGTAATGCGCTTGGGTGGCAATGCAATGCCTAGGGTGTGCAAAGCCGAACGAATGCGTTCTTTTGATTCATTGACCGCCTTATCGGGCAATCCTACTATGGAAAAAGATGGTAAACTGCCGCCTGCAATTTGAATCTGCACCGTGACCCGAATGGCCTGAATTCCCCGAAAAGAAACGGTGTGAATTTCGGAGATCATATCAATCTCTGTATATTTAAAAGCATTTAATCATCCGCACTACCTGTTGTCAACCAATTGATTTTAATTGAATTTTTAATCAAAACAATTCTTTATTTTTGAAAAAAATATGCACCAGGACCCCAATTCCTTCGATGATTGGATCGTGTTGAAAGAATATTATTGGCAATATATAGGCCAATCTGTCACAATTGAAAAAGCATAAAAAATCTGAAATTCATACATAGGAGCATACAAAAATGATTGGTTTTATAAAAAAAAGTGCGGTAATTGCAGGCATTTTGACGCTGTGTCTTCCACCAATTCTTCATGCAATGTCTCCTCGTAAAACCAAAGCAAACTTGCAAATTAACATCAGCAAGGGCGTGCTTGCCCGCATCCCCATTGCCTTTGTGGGATTTCAAATTATTGAGAACAACGCAGATATTGGGTCCGTTATAAAAAATGATTTGGTGCTGTCTGGTGCCTTTTCTGTATTGCCGAATTACAGCATGGGGAATGCTGAAAATGACGCCTTGAGCACACCCGAATTAATGCTGTGGGATTCTTACTCGGGCGCCATGGTGGTGCAGGGCAATGTGACGACCAATGGTACAACCATTTCTGTGGAATTAAAAATGTACGATGCCAAGTTGAGGAAATTGCTAAAAACAGGCACGATTCAGGGCAGCGTAACAGACTGGCGCCATTTGGCTCATTTAATATCCAATGCCATTTACAAGGAATTGACTGGGGAGGATGGCATTTTTGATACTCAAATCGTTTTTGTTGGACAAACGGGCCACCCCATGCGTCAAATTTCCCGCATTGCAATGATTGATCAAGATGGGGCCAATGGCCACTTTTTAACACCAGCCAATGAGTATTGCCATACTCCAAAAACGTCCCCTGTTTCTCCTAATATAGCCTATGCTTTTTTCAATAAAAGGCGGGCCATGTTGCGGGTTCACAACATTCAAACAGGGCAAAAAAAGATTTTGCCAGTTAAGGGCTCGGGAATTTCTACGGACTTTTCATCCGATGGTCGACACATTCTTTTCAGCGATGCTTGCAATGGCAGCGCAACAATAGGCTTGTACGATTTACAGACAGGCAGCACCCGTCTTTTAAACCGGGGCTATGGCGGTATTGCTGTTTCCCCCAGTTATGCCCCAGATGGGCTCTCTTTTGTGGTGTCTTCTGACCAAGATTTAACGAGAGGCAATGGCGAATCTAAACGGCGTATTGGGGCACCTAGACTGTACATCGTGGACCAAAATACAGGTTCCGCAAGACCCCTGCCCACAAGTTCAGGCAGCTACTTGTGTCCATCTTGGTCCCCAGATGGTCGGTATATTGCCTTTGTCAAACGGTCCAAGGGGCAGTATTACCTTGGCGTTATGAATTCAGATGGAACAGGCGAGCGCATGTTGGCCTCGGATCATGTCATTGACTACCCATCTTGGGCTCCTAACAGCCGAATGCTGATTTTTGCTGCACAACAAAAACGATTTGGGCCTTTCAGCCTATTTATTGTGGATTTAACGGCCAGATCTTTGCGCAAACTACCAACCATCTGTGGGGGGCAAGTTCAAGGTGGCAATCATCCAAGTTGGTGCGCCTACAGGCCAAAGTCATCTTAACAACGTTGACGGGTCAAGAGAGTAAAGTCCCCCCTTATCAACCCTTGTCAGGGGGAAGCCTGCATCAGATGTGGCATCAAGAGACATGACAAGGGTGCAGCAGAGATCCTGCCAAACACCTTGGGGGGTGGGGTCAAAAGGGATGCCTCGTCCACACATGGTCGGCAAACAGGATTGTATCCCGCATTAAGAGTGATGGCGATGGAATGGTCCAAGAGGTGGGGCAAAACCTTATCGGGTGATGAAATGGTATCAGGGGGGGGCAATGATGGGCAAGTCTGGGTCAAATCCCATTGATCTGGGAAAAAATCTCTGCTCTTGGGTCTTCTTTTGAAACTTTTTACCGCCCTTCCACATTCACTCTATATTTTTGCAAAATTTATTTTCAGACAAGTCCACCCTGGCAACAGTGGACTTTACCTGACCTGCCTCAGCCCAACGATACTCTTTTTGGAACCATTCAACACCCCCCACGATATCTTTAGGGCCCTTGCGCAGCCCTTTGCCCCCATTCCGCATCCATTTTACTGGCCCTGGGACCAGAAATCTTTGAACCTACCCTGCTGCTACCATCCAGGATACAGGCCATGATCAAAACGCTGGTCTTGATTTTCAAAACCACCAATAGATTTCAATCGAATGGAAAGTCCAACGGTCCAGCCGGCTCCAATGGTCAAACCTGGCTCAGCATCTCTTACAGAATAGTAAGATTTTTGGATGCTGAGTTCGCCAGAAAAGCATTCGTTCTGATACCCAATACCAATGCCCACATCCATTAATTTTCCAGATTCACCAGGCGGGCAAAAGTCGTATGTGCCAAAAGATTTCACGGTCCACTTGTCCCCAATTTTAGATAAAACCTTTAGAACCAGTTGATTGTAATGGGTCCGAGAAAACGTTGGGTCGAGGTCGTCATCGCTTTTACCAAAAGCATAACTGCTTGAAATCAAAGCCCAGGAAGGCCCGCCCTGCCACCCAATTTGCTGAAATTTTGCCAATCCAGTTTGGGAATCCAAACGAAAGCGATAAGTTAGGTCACCCTGATCCCATTGAGCATTGACTTGCCCCACATAATCAGATGCCCCAAGACGAATGCCCATAGCATTCAACAGGGGATTTGGCTCATTTAAAGCATAACTTTGACCCATAAATACATGAACTGCACCCATGGAAAAATGTCTTGACCAGTCCAATCCGCAATTGATACGGGAACTTTGATCCAATCGATCGTATCCAGAAAATCGACTTTTGCTAAAAAAGTTACTTTCGTCAAAAATCAAACTTTGGCTGTCTTCATTGGGGGGCAACGGTGCGGAATTCTCAGGGGCTAGTAAAATTTGAACGATGGGCGCCAAAGTTCCAAACCCTCGGACCACCCACGGCCAACGGGATGTAACGCCTCCTTGTGGATAAAATTGACCGATGGTGGAGTAGGTCATGGAATCAGTGTGCACAGATTCTTGATTGCCTAAAGCATAAAACGCACCGCTGGTTTTGACAAAAACATCCACAGTCTGCCCCCAGGATGTCCTATTATTCCAGTCCCATTGCCCATCGATATGCACGCGCTGCATCCCATTGCCTTCCCTGCGGTATAAGGACATGGTGCTTCCCCTCAATGACAGAGTACTGCCCCTCCACAATGCCGGAGATGTATAGGCATAAGTGATCTCGGGTAGAATATAGGGAATATTCTGCTGCCGATCTTTGGGCTGCAAACCCTGGTAATTCAATGCACGCACATTCCAGTAATGACGTGCACCAAAGCGTTCTAATACAGCATAAGAAGGTAAAAATGCAGCTTGGCTGTTTCCAAAAAATGTGCGTGTTTCTAGAAATCTTTTATTGCTGACCCACCACTGCTCGCCAGAAAAGCGCCACGATTCATCAATCTTGTAAACGGTTTTACCATGAACAAAGCCATGTATTTCATAAGAATTGGACCCAACTGGATTCAACCCAGATCTGCTGTTCCAGTCCATCGCAGATTTGTAACTGGTGGCAGTATCCGGGCAGTACCCCCCTTTATCACTGGCCGTATCAATCCAATGGGGCTCGCCTCCTACTTGAAACCTATTGCCCAAATGGTCACCCAAATCTAAAGTTTTGCCCTTGTTCCAAGATGGGTTGATGGCCCCTTCGATCATGGTTTTATGCTGCTGGGTATGACCGCGGTATTGAGCAGACAGAATGACGCCTGCCCGTGTTGTGATGTATGGGGTAAATGTAATGTCGTGCTCTGGGGAAATGGCCCAAAAATAGGGCACACCCAGGTAACCGCCCAGTTGATTATTTTGGCCTATATTGGGGGAGACAATGCCGCTAGAGCGCACACTGGGAATGTAAAAATAGGGCAGATAAAAAACAGGCGTCCCAAAAATGGCAAAATGGGCATCCGTGTATTCGGTGCGCTTTTTCTTGCGGTCCAAAACCATTTCCCTGGCGTGAACGGACCACAGGGGGTTCAGCTGATCTTGACACAATGCGCAGGGGGTATAAGACCCCATAGTCAACTCTGTGCGAGATTCCTTGTTGCGCACACCTTCCGCAGTAAATCGTTCCCGTGATGGAGAAAACGCCCGAACCATGGACATGTTCCCTGTACTGTCTTTGACATTCAATACAATGCTCTCACAGTGGGCAATGGTGCCATTGGCATGGAGAATCTCAACATGTCCTTTGGCGGAAACGGTGTTGTTTTTCGGGGTATAACACATGCTATCCGCTGTTACTTTTGCCCCACCTTGCCACAAGGTAACACGTTTTGGGATGTATATCTGACCTGTTTTTTCACTGCATTGACCTTGGGAAGTCTTTAAAACAATGGGTAATTTTTTAGAGTCTTTCAGAATTTGCAAATCCAAAGATGGGACAGGTTCTTTCTTCCAACCTACTGCGATTGCCGCCAATACTGCAAAAATAATGACACGGTATTGGCGTTGCAAATCAATCTTTCCTGAGACGATAACATTCTATTTTCTATTGTAAACCGAACCTTACTGGAATCCTAGCCAACACAGACGCAGGCTGTTTCTTCAAAAATTTCTTCCAGTCATCTTGGGTTCCTTGATGGCATTTGCCCCAGGATTAAGGCTGCGTAATGTACGCTGGAGCTCAATAAAATATATATATTGCATTTTTTTTAAAATATTATTTAGTTAAAACTAATAAAATGAAAAAGATAATAATAATGGCGACTTTTTTAAATACAATATCTTTCTCTAATATCGTCCATAGTGTGGAAAAATACGAGGGTAAAGATGTCCGCCTAGCCAATAATGGAAATCAGAAAGAAGAAAGCCCTCTATCACCCTATCCTGATCTGTACCATCCAGATCATCAGACGCAGCAGGAAAAGTTGAACATGTTTAAAAAAGATGGGAAAGATAGGCAAATTGCCAGAGCTGAGGGACTTGCTCGTCTTGAAGAGCTTAATGAAAAAATGAAACAATTACTCAAAAGTGCAGAAAATCTTATTGAAAAAATTACAACAATGCCAGATCCAGAAAAATAAAAGGGAATCTCGAATCAATCAGGTGTTTATGTTTCAAAAGAAGATGAACTATCTGAATTAATGCAATCTATTAACAATATGGGAAAATAAGGTCTAAATACAATAAAATGAATTGTTGTTTTTTTAGAAATTTAACCCCATATTTTTTAAAAATTCTACCAATCCTGCAAATATTTTTTATTATTTATTCCATTGGCCACCTTTCTACATTCTGTGTAGTCAAAAGTTTCAATTTTTCACTGACAGTGTCCTCCATGTATTGTCAGTGAATCCAAGATACGCATCAGCCCACCTCAAGAATCCATTGTCAGATGGGGAAGGTGCTTGTCTTAAACGCAGACCAGGTGTGCAGTTGGGAAATTTTGATTTGTGTAGAATTTTCTGTGCTGGGATTTTTACCCCCACCTTGCCACAAAGCAGTCGATTTTCGGATATGGATCTGCCGTGTTTTTCTTCTGATTACTATGAGATGGGCCCATCTGGCTATTGCTCAGAAACCCATCCATTCCCCTGAATTTCAGGCAGACTTCTGTTCAACGTGGAACAAGCGGGGCCATGTTGAGCTCTGCAATAGATCTATTTCAAAAGATTTCTACAGGTTAATTGATAAGGATTTTGACACCATTATTGAGTTGGCCCAACGAAACACCAGCTTTCTTTTGGATTTAAGGACCTTGGAAAAGGCATTTTGTAAAAACGGCTATCAAAAATATTTTGTGGTGCACCAGCCGGATATCGCCATCGAAAGATCAGGAATGAAAAGCAATATTTTTAATTCGGCAGGGGGTATTGTACCATTGCTAAAAAACAATATCCTGAAATTTTAAAACGACACCCTCTCTTGAGGTAATTTTTTAATCGCTTGGATTATGTAGATCGGATTTCAAAAATAATGTTTCACGCTGTTTTAAATTCTATGGAAAAAATACGTCCCAATATCCGGACCATTGTGTATGGGAAAAGGCCCAGTTTGACGGTTATCACCAAGGTTCCTTGTTGCAATGCATCGCCAAAAGACCTGGGAACATCTCCTCATTATGATAAATCAGCGCCTTCCCTGATCTTGGACCATGATGATCTAGAAAAAGAGAACTTGGTTCTGTCGGCGCAACACCACCCATTTCATTTTACAAGATTGCCTTCTGCGAAAAGGGTGCATCTGGGTACTGCAAATGGCTCATTGGCCCTTTGCACACCAGGGTCATTTCTCAAAGCATCTGGCACAACCATTGCACCTACAGCTTATGCTGTTTTGCCTTTTCATAGGCTATACACCCAATCATTGCTTTTGCCTTGATTCCCAGTATGGATACGTCTAAAATAGGGGCCATGATCGTGAATAGATGCACCCTGCAAGGAGCTCCCTAATGAAAACTTTTGTCGCCGCCAAAATCATCATTCAGCATCCCTATTTAGACCAGGTATTGTTGGTTCAGCGTGAACGTTCGGGCGTAAAACTTTTTGAACCATGTGGAGGGCGTCTAGAGATTGATTTTTCAAAAAAATATGGGGAAAACTTGGAACAGTGCGCGCAACGTGAAGCCATGGAAGAACTGGGCGTTGGCATCTACGATCTGGAGTACATGGGGAGTTATGCTTTTTTCTGGACAAAACGCGACGATGTGTGCTCTGTTTGTGTCTTGTTTCTGGCAAAAACAGAATTTTCAGGGGATGTTCATAAGGTGGCGGATGCAGAATGCTTTCCTGCCCATCCAAAATGGGTGAGTGTGGACCATCTATTGTCTGAAAATGCACCCATTGATCCGGCACCATTGGGCTTGAAGGAACTGATGCAAAAAGCTGCCTTAAAAGTTAAAAATTACACAAGAATTGTCCCAACCTAGGACACACAGGCTGGCGATACGAGATTCAAAAAGATCAGATTTTCTCTATATTTAGGCTAAATTCCGGGAAAAATTTGGGACAGCCCTATGGTTGGGGGGGTGAAAGTACCCAGCCTGCAATTTCGAGTTCTGACCAGGCAACTACCTAGGCAAAGGGACAACCATTGGGTCGAGTTCTGACCAACAATCAAGTCGCAATCGATTGTTGGTGTTGCTCTATCCTGGGTTTCCCAGATTCTCTCATTTCCCCCTATTTCCACATTATCGATGAGGACTTTATGGCCCTATTCAATAGGATCCATGAATCAAATCCTCCAAAGACGGTCGTATTGATTTAGATCCTTCCCAATATATTACAATTCGCAACATGGCAGATTCTGAAATCAGAAGCTGAAAAATTTTTTGTAAAAAAGTCATCAAAGTGCATTCAAGTCAGATCTTTTGCACGCATAAAGGCTGTTACAAAAATTTTAGACCTATTATCAGTTGCACCATCACTGTCAAATTTAGAATCATGCATAGGGCTATTGTTATTAAAAACGGGGGTATCTCTAGGATGGTTTCCTGTCATTTGCCATAGGATTTCATTTTTATTTTGCTCTGCAACCTCATCTTCCATTTCTTTGCAATCGTTTAAAAGGGGGGCATTTTTTTTACGGTAATCACTTTTTATTTTTTCTATATTTTCTATTTTTTCCTCTTTCAACCGCTTTTTTTCATTCCAATCGTCCTCCCAATTGGGCTTTTTTTTTGATTCAGGCCATGCATTTCAGTTGAAAAAATGGCATCAGCCGTCAAAAAAATCAAGATGGGCATTGATTTGAAAGAAAGACCAAGGCCCATTGAATTTTCTCTAGAAAAATTTGACATAGATCTTGGTTTTGCCACTAATCTTGGTTTTGCCATTGTTTGTAATTTTTTCCCTCAATCGTTGTTCAGAGACGGCGTTGCCTCAACATTTTCATTTCCACAAAAGACCTTCAGAATACCACTCATGGCCCATGCACCCAGTCCAGCTCTCTCGTCCGTTACCCACCAGGCTCATTCAAGGATGGGTCCCACCCGTCCATCACCAAAAATCCACCAGTATGTCCTATTTTTTGATCTTCAATACTTCGATAAAAGCTTTTTGGGGCACCTCGACATTTCCAAATTGACGCATTCTTTTTTTACCTTCTTTTTGCTTGTCCAGCAATTTGCGTTTGCGGGAAATATCTCCACCATAACATTTGGCAGTGACATTTTTGCGTTGGGCAGAAATGGTTTCTCGTGCCACAATTTTTCCACCTATGGCGGCTTGAACGGCAATGGAAAACAGTTGTCGTGGGATCAAATCTTTCAAACGCTCGCAGACAGCCCTGCCTTTTCCACTGGCTTTTTCCCTGGGAATAATGCTGGACAGGGCATCGACTGGATCTCCGTTGAGTAAAATGCTCAATTTGACCAAATCGCCTTCTTGATAACCATCGGCTTGATAATCAAAGCTGGCATACCCGCGACTGACACTCTTGAGACAATCGTAAAAATCAAAAACCACTTCATTCAAGGGCAAGCGATAGGTCACCATCGCCCTCTTGTCCGCCAAATAAGTAAAATCTTTTTGGAATCCACGACGCTCTGACAGCAATGTCAAAACTGCCCCGACATAGGCGTCAGGCACCAATATGGTGGCCTGAATCCAGGGCTCATGAATGCACTCGATCAAATTGGGTTCTGGCAAATCGGATGGGTTGTGTATTTCCAGAATCGTCCCTTTTTTCAAATGCACCTGATAGATGACACTGGGTGCTGTGATGATTAAATCCAGGTTGAACTCGCGAAACAAGCGCTCTTGAACGATTTCCAGGTGCAAAAGACCCAAAAATCCACAACGATAACCCATGCCCAATGCAGTGGAACTCTCTGGCTCAAAGGAAAAACTCGCATCATTGAGGCGCAATTTGTTCAGACTATCTCGCAAGTGCTCGTAATCTGGACCTTCTACGGGGAACATGCTGCAAAACACAACGGGGATGGATGGTTTGAATCCAGGTAGGGCTTGACTGCAGGGATGACTATCCAGAGTCAATGTGTCTCCGACCTTACAATCTTGCACATGTCGAATGTTGCCGCTGATATACCCCATTTCCCCACTGGACAAACAGTCGATTGGCTTGGGATAAGGCGTAAAAATACCCACTTGTTCCATAGTATAGGTGGCTTTGGCCGCCATCATGCGAATTTTTGTCTTGGGAAATAATTGGCCCTGTTTGACCCGAACCAGCACCACCACACCCAAATACACATCGTACCAGCTGTCCACCAATAGGGCCTGTAATGGTGCCTTCTCGTCGCCTGTTGGACAGGGCAATCGGTGCACAATGGCTTCTAGCACATCATCAATACCAAATCCAGTTTTGGCAGATGTTTCCACGGCGCTGTCCCCATCAATGCCAATATCGTCCAATTGTCGACGCACGGCTTCTGGATTGGCTGATGGCAAATCGATTTTATTCAAAATGGGAATAATGGTATGATCGTGGGCTATGGCTTGATATACCGTAGCCAATGTTTGCGCTTCGATGCCTTGACTGGCATCCACCACCAGAATAGACCCTTCACAAGCCGCCAAAGACCGACTGACCTCGTAAGCAAAGTCCACATGTCCCGGCGTATCCATCAGATTCAATTGATAGGTCTCGCCATTTTTTGCCGTATAGGTCAAACGTACGGTCTGAGCCTTAATGGTGATGCCACGTTCGCGCTCAATATCCATGCTGTCCAGATATTGCTCTTTTTTGTGCCTCGGATCCAAATCGCTGCAACGTTCCAACAGTCGATCTGCTAGGGTTGATTTTCCGTGATCAATGTGGGCAATGATGGCAAAATTTCGGATGTGATCTTGGCGCACGATGAAAAAATCATAATTTTATAGATCCAGTATACCTGATTTTTCCGCCAAAATCTTCAGAGGATTCTTGGGCAATTGAATCTTTTTTGTGATTTTGCACATGTTTCTGCGATCAACAATGGTGCAGATCTGCTTTAAAGAATCTTTTAAAACATACCCAATCCCCCATTGACATGAATGGTTTGACCGGTGATATAGCTGGCCCTAGTATCGGCCAAAAACAGTGCTGCAAAGGCGACTTCCTCTGGTGTTCCCATACGCCCACAGGGAATTTTTTTTAATAATTCCTGGGCTGTACCCAATTTTGCTGCCACAAGGGCCGTCATAGGCGTTTCAATGTAACCAGGTGCAATGGCATTGACAGTAATTTGGCGACTGACCCACTCTAGGGCCAATGATTTGGTTAGTCCGATCAGGCCGGCTTTGGATGCCGCATAATTGGCCTGCCCCAGATTGCCAGAAAAACCAACGATGGATGAAATGTTGATGATGCGTCCATGCTTTTGGGGTGCCTTGCCCAGCAATGGGTACAATCCCCTGCACAATTGAAAGCAAGCGGTCAAATTCGTTTGAATCACACTGGCCCAGTCCTCATCCTTGATGCGCAAGGCCAGGTTGTCCTTTGTCGTTCCTCCATTGTTGACCAAAATATTAAGGGGGATTTTATCTGCTTTCATGGATGAAACCACCCGATCTATGGATTCTGAATCGGACAAATCCATAGGATAAATGGAATGGCGATCTTGCAAATCATTGGCTAAATTTTCTAAAACATCCATACGTCGACCCGACAGGTGCACATGGGCCCCATGGGCATGAAGCAATCGAGCAATGGCCTGGCCAATGCCGCCTGTGGCCCCTGTGATTAATGCATGGGATCCGGCCAGCGTTGGATGAGAAACCAAGTGAGAGGTCGTCATCCCTGCTTGCAAATCCATGGGGGCCGACTGAGCAGTCAAAGAAGATGAAAGAGGCATTTTTAATATATGGGTCTAGCAGATGTTCGATTCAGCCTAGTAGAAGAAAAACGGCCTGTAAAGATGCACTGTCTTTGGTCTCTGGAGACCCCCTTCTTCATTTGCCCAAATTCTTGTATTGGGGAGATGAAGAGGGCTTTGGGGAATACCTGGCAGCAATCTAAAGTCACTTTCCTAGATGCATTGGTCTAAATGGGTCTCAATGGATTTGACCAGATCGTTCGTCCCATGGAATGAAACCTTGCAATGAGAGGGGATTCCACAGGGCTCAAGATCAATGAATGATCTGGCCAAGGGCTTTGGATCCCAATGAGGCGGCCCCATCTAAAGACCCTTTCTGAAAGTTCCAATATTTTTGTTGGGCTCATTTTTCGTAGGCTGTTTAGTGGCACTGTTTTTGGCATCATCCGTGTCAAGAGGTTTGGATTCCATAGGTGCACCCTCAGGAGCAGCTTGGTCTAGGCTGCGGCTGGTTCTTTTTCTTGCTTTTTTTGCTTCTTTGAAAAATGGAATATTTTTTAAAAAACCTATTTTCAGAAAACTCAAAGGGATGACCGTTATTTTGGGATTCTTCAGGGGCCCCGTCACTGTAAACTCTGATGAAATCAGGCCCTTATTGCCCCCCAGAATCCATCCTATGAGGGGAAATTTACTGAAAAAAGTATTGAAAAAATAACTAGGAACAGCCACGCCCTTTAACTTGAATTGTCCAGGATCGGTACGAATGGATCCTTTGATAAAAAGCCCTAGATTGATCCCCTTTCCAATCCCATTTATTATTTTTAAAATACCTTTTCCATAGGTAAAATCCGCATCTAATTGCTCAAAAGTAACACCAGATGAAAACATTTCTGTCACCATGGCCGGAGAAATCATGGAAAGCAGCTTGCCCAATGCGCTCAGCTTGGTTTTAATTCCATCAATGTGAATGTCTCCTGCATAGACACCAAATGCATCTTGAATGGCATTCAGGCGCAAATCGCCCCCGTAAATGCGTTCCGTAAGGCCCAAACCATTGCACACAGAGCCTATGTTCACCACATCCGCAATGACTTGGGTTTTGCTTGGTTCCAATGCATCCCATAAAACAGAGACGTGACCTAATTTTTTGCGTTTGGCCTTTCTAGCCCTGTGCACAGAGTAAAAAGATCCTTTGTGCCAAGCATATTGGGTTAAAAATTTTCCAGAGATGGGCCATATAGACGGCGCTATTCCAGATAGTTTCAGGTGCACTTGATCCATTAAGATGGACTTCATTTGAACCTGATCACAGGCTAGATCCAAATCAATACGCGTCGATGCTTGATGGGGCTTGGTCAACTGGATATCTTTACCCGGCGTATCCCCAGATTTCCTCAAAGATGCATCCATGGGCAATAAGCTGGGTAGCTCAATTTTTGGGGCTCTGAAAAATATTTGATGGTGGCCCGAACTTAACAGCAAATGCCACAAATCAGACCAACCAGATGCAGACTTGGTTCCGGTAAAAGCATACTGTCCAAAGTTTGCACCGATGCGCACCTCGCCTGTAACTTTGGGGATTTTTTCAAGATATTCTGCCTTTGCCTTGCCCGAAATATCCCGACCCTTGACCAGGACGTCTCCCCCATTGTCTGTTTTTGTAAAAGTCAGGCAGAGCTCTGATCCTGGGGGTTTTTTCCAATTAATCCAGGGAATTATGCATGCACAGGGCTTGAAATCAATGTCCAAAACCAATTTACTTTGACTGTAGCGTCCTCGCAATATGGGATTATTTTTCACATAAGGGTCAAAATTAAAATGCAGCATATCTTGTATTTTTTTTAAATTGGGCGAGGCCAAAAAGTCCAAAGCGTTGTCCTTCCAAGACCATGTCGTTGGGATATCATCCACTTTTCCTTTGGCCTGGATGGTTAATCGATCTGACTGATGATCCATGGTGATATGGGTATTTCGAATTTTTGCCAGATGTGTTCCGATGGAAAAATCAAATCCCGCCACAGGCATGGTGCTGTGTAAATTCAAGCAGATGTCTTTTTGAGATAAGGTACTTAACAGGGGAAGAGATCCCTGAACGCGTGTCTGATTCATCCCGGTTGGATGCCGTATGCCTATATCAGGGGCATCAGAGAAACGCAGCAGTATGGGTAGTAAATTTTTAATTGGCCCAGAAAGATTGACATCCAATTCCAGTACCGCGGGGTTGCCATCCATTGCAATATTGACATTTCCCACAATAGCGTGGTTTTCGAACAGGCCTTTTGCGATCTTGATTTTAAATCCCTTTGCATCAAAGGTGGTGCGGATATTCATTTTCTCAATGCGTGGCATTGATGATACAAAAGACAGCCCCATATCTGTGATATCAACGGCCCCCTGTATGCTAGTAGATATTGGGATTGGTTGAGCTCTTGAGTCCATAGATCTTTTTGAAATCAACCTATTCGTGGGGATTCTGAGAACAGATTGGGAGGCACTTGGGCTGTGATTTTTTGGGATCTCTATGTTTTTACTGGGGTTGCTTGGACTGGGAATGTGTGGGCTAGAGGCCATTGGGTTAAAAGTACTTGGGCCAAAGGATCCAATGTCACTATCAGCTGAGCTGGTTCCCAAGATGCAACGTCTTGGAATGCTGCCCTTTGCAACAACGGATGCTTGGGACACCATTCCGCCATGAAAATTGTTCACGATCCAGGTTCTCGGTGATAAAAATTTGGGTATTTTGGGCCATAAATACCATAATTTCGAAAGGGCGATGACACCTCGATCAAGCTTTAATTTGCCCACCCAAAGGTGCTGCTGGGATTCGGGATTGATGGATAGTGATCCTGACAATTGCGCCCTGTCCAGGACAGTTTGAACCTGCAGAGCAAGGGCACCATTATTGGAAAACCTTGCATAAATGTGAGATTTCCCCAGGGTAAGCCCAAAAGAATTTTTTGATTGGCGTTCTGAATGGTTCGTTGAGAAATTCTTTTGATCCCAAGGCCCAAGCTTGGGCGCCAGAGCAATCGTGAATCCCTCAGTTCTAGCAAAACTGGGGTTCCCAAGAATAGTCGGATCAGATTTGGGCCATTCATTTGTACCTGTGGGCATAGCAACTGGAACAGAGGACTTAACCCCAGTTTGGCGGGCAGTTGAAGTTAGAAATTGGGTTTTGGGTGGGGCCAGAGAACGGGCTGCAGTGGGATTTTCCGCCATCCTGGCTTTGGATTTGGTGGGGGCGCTTACTGGAATGAGGGACTCTGCTGGCTTTGATACCAGGCATTTGGTAGGCTGGTTGTGGCCTTTGTACTGCAAGTTTTTTTTAGGATGAAGGGTTTTTTGGGGTTCAGTAAAATTGTGCGACTGCATGGGTTGCCCCAAAGTCTCTGAAATTTCAGCAGATCCAAATTGATTCACATCCATTTGAATGGACCAGTGCTCTATGGCACCTTTATTCAAAGTCCAATTCCCATAAGCCTTACCCCTTAACAGTACCTGGGAAATCCCCCAACGACTTAGATCCAACGCAATAGGGTTCCAAAAAGCCTCAACCTCGCCCTCTTGTTCTGTCTGATTTAGGCGTATAACAGCCCAAGATTGGTCAGAGTTCTGGCCGGCTGCATCGGTATTCTTGAAAGATGACAGCCTTAAGGATTCAATAGATGCCAGGGATTTTGAGGGTTGGGTAAAATTAGAAAAAATGGGTTTCTTGGAAACAGTCTTGGGTAAAGTTTTGGCCTTGGGTACATTTTTTTTCAAATGGTGTCCAAGTTTTTCTGACAAATCATTGATAATGCTGGGTGGGATTTGGCGTGGAATCTTTTTGGACTTGGGCAACAGATTGGCAGGCATTTGATCCGTGGATTCCGCTGGCCAAATGACTATGATGCCGTTTTCCCAAGAAATATCCATGGATGGTATAATCAGGCCCCCATATTGGGGTGTATTGACAGATCCTTCTTTAGAAGGGCTGCTTGGGTGAGTGGCATCCCTTAGATTTTTTACGTCTTGATTTCCCTTTACGTCATGGAAAATGCTGGGGGATTGCTGTGTCAACGACCTATTTTTTACATCAATCCTATGGCCAGGAATGGAACCATTGGCCAAATGATTCCCCGGGGGACCTGCTGGATTGAGCCCGAGAAAACCATCTCCTCCACGGATCATCAAGCGAGCAATAGATCCTGGGGTGGTTAAAAATGTGGCTATAAGTCCAGGCAATACCGAGGACTGAGACCTTGGGCTCTGGATTATTTCCTTTAAGTCAATGGTTAGATGGTCGATATCCAGACGCTGTAACTTGACAGTGCCCTTTATCCAATCCAAGCGCAAGCGCACACTCTCTGCACGACCCCCTGCAAAATCAACTTTTGTCGCACCCAGTACCCAATGGCGTTGCCAGAGCGCGTCTTTTTCCCATTCCAAAAACAAACTGGCGTGGGTGATGCCGCTTTTTTGCAACCATGGCATGTAATAGGGTGCTAAAATCGTCAAATCTAGGACACCGCCTCTGGAAAAAAAAGCATTTAGACCAAGGAAGGTGGATCCAACGAGTGCCACAAAGAGCATTAAAAAGACAGGAAACCTATTGATCATACAAAGGGGCAGAATCCAAGAGAAGGTGTTGCTGTGAGTACAGTAATAATAAAATAAACGATCTGAACAGTCTGAGCCCATTGTAAGAGAATTGCAATGCGATATCCACCGATGGGTTTTCCTGGGCCAAATGTTCCCTCAAACTTTCCACCAACAGATATTTCTGGGTCAAAAATCTAAAAAAGAGGCCTATTTCATGGGAAATCTCATGGATTTAAATGAAAAATATCCATACGTTTGACATTATATTAAAAATTAAAGACTAGGATAATCATAGAAGTAAAAATAAATCGGACTTTATAATGACAAAAAAAGACGTGATTATGGCAGTGGCCAGCACCAATCCAAGCACCAGTCGCAAAACCATCGAAGAGGCTGTGACCTTGGTATTCGAAATGATGGCATTCTATTTGGGTCACCATCAGCGCGTTGAATTGCGTGGATTTGGGGTTTTTTCCGTAAGAAGGCGTGCCGGTCATCGGGCCCACAATCCTCAAACAGGGGAGATGCTGTGGGTTCCTGAAAAATATGTTCCTTTTTTTAGACCCAGCAGTGCCTTAAAAGAATCCCTAAAAAAAGCGTTGGTGCCCGTTAAAAAAAGCAGTTTTTTTTCGGCTTTGACCAGGGCGGTTCGTGACATGATCTAGTGGGTAGGGTCGAATGACGCAATGGTGCAGCCGGTGAGATAAGAATGATGTTGGGCCCTGTATGTGGTGGGGGGCGGGGGATACATTAGATGGGATGGGATGGGATGGGATGGGATGGGATGGGATGGGATGGGATGGGCTCGAGTACGTAAGGCGGAATTGAACAGGAGGCATCTCATTCAATTCATTGTGGCCAAAAAAAAAATCAAGCATCCGACCCCAACAACAGACGGTCCACTTTTGAACTTTTTAAGATTGTGGCATTAGATTTTTCTCAATCACATGTTTACAGAGATGGGGGCTAGCCCCCTCCCTCTCCCTTGTAATGGCCTGACTCTATTGCGGACCAATCAAAATATGGAGCAGCCTGCGCTTGATCATGATTGAGGTGGTTCAGCGCTGTGGATGATGGATACCCCGTTTGGATCGCCTCTCAAGCGCTAAAAATCCTCGTCTGCCCCATCATTGGATTCAATGGGGGTGTCCATATCCGAATACGATTCATCATGATCCAAGGCGCTGGTTGCATTGGCCTGGATAGACTCGGATCCAAAAGAAGCCTTTTCCGAGAGACTAGAAATGTCCTGCCCGTCTTTTGCAGCTGCACCCAATGCAGACAAACCATCTGCAATCAAGCTGTTGTCCACTTCTGGATCACCTGGAAAGATGGCAACGGATACGATGCGCTCATGATTTTCCAAACGAAATAATTTGACGCCCTGGGTTTTTCTTCCTGAAATACGAATGTCCGTCACAGGGCATCGCAACAGTTGGCCTTGCTCTGTTAGCAACAAAATATGATCGCTTTCTTTTACAGGCAATGCATTGACAATCAATCCTGTGCGCTCTGTCACGTCCATGGTTGCTACCCCTTGTCCTCCACGATTGGCGCAACGATAGGCATAGGCCGATGTACGCTTCCCAAATCCACGTTCACTGATGCTGAGCAAAAACTGCTCTTGATCCCGCATTTCATTCAGAGTTTCTGGGGATAAGGAAGCCCCATCCAAAGGCAATGCAGAAAGCTCGTCTGTCTCTGTGGCCTGAATTTTATGGCGATAAGACTCAATTTGACTTTGGGTATAAGGGTGGGAATCGATCAAGCTCATGGATACCACAGCATCTTTTTCTTTCAGCAAAATGCCACGCACGCCCGTAGAAGTTCGGCCGGAAAATTGCCGCAAATCATCCGTTTCAAAGCGAATGCTTTTCCCATGGTGTGACGACAGCAAAACGTCTTGATTTTTCTCAGCCAAACTGACCGCGATTAAACTCTCATTTTCCCCAAGTTTCATGGCAATTTTGCCATTGGCACGAATGTCCAGGAAATCGGCCAAAGCGTTTTTGCGCACATGTCCAGACGACGTTGCAAAAATGATATGGGGGCACAGATCTGTATTTTTAGGCAAAGGCAACAGGGTGGCCAATACCTCGCCTTGGTCCAATGGAAATAAACTGATCAATGGTTTTCCACGTGCAGTGGTGGACCCCAGAGGCAATTCATAAACCTTCAATTGATAGGCCTTACCCAATGAGGTGAAAAATAGCAAAATGGTATGGGTGTCGGCTACGAAAACTTGAGCAACCTCGTCTTCGTCTCGAGTATCCATGGCGGTACGACCCCGCCCTCCCCTTTTTTGACTGCGATAGGTACTTAATGGAACCCGCTTAATGTACCCCTTCAAACTTACCGTTACCACCATGTCTTCACACTGAATCAGATCCTCATCGCTTAAATGGGATGGATTCTCTTCGATTGCAGTTAATCGCGGTGTGGCAAATCGAGTTTTTATTTCTTCGAATTCTTTTTTAATGAGATTGGACATTTGCTCATGGGAACCCAGCAAATCCAATAAAGCAACAATTTCCCCGTGGCAAACCCGCAATTCTTCGTCCAACTTGCCGCGCTCCATTCCCGTCAAACGCTGTAAACGCAAGGATAAAATGGCCTTGGATTGCTCTTCGGAAAAGGTATACCCTGTGCTATCTGGGGCTTCCCCCCATTGCTCTAAATAATAGTGCAATCCTGTATCCACCGACCAAGAGGTTTGTATCAATGTGGCCAATGCCAGTGAACTGTCTGCTGCACCACGAACCATTCCAATGACACGATCGATGTGCCGCACTGCAATGGATAAACCCATTAAAACATGGGCACGTTCCCGAGCTTTTCGCAAGAAAAAATGGGTTCGACGTGTGACAACTTCGCGACGAAAAGACAAAAAGGCCCGCAAAATATCCAGCAAACTCATTTGAATGGGCTGCCCCTTATTCAGGGCCAACATATTCATGCCAAAGGATGTTTGCAGGGCTGTCATGCTGTACAAGCGATTCAAAACTACCTCAGGAATGGCATCGCGCTTTAATTCGATCACCACGCGTACCCCATGACGATCCGACTCATCGCGTAGGTCCGAAATGCCATCCAATTCTTTGGCATTGACCAATTGTGCAATGCGATGAACCATATCGGCCTTGTTTACTTGATACGGCACCTCTGTGATGACAATGGCCTGTCGATCTTTTTTAATGTCCTCAAATTGCACCCGTCCCCGAATGATAAAGCTGCCACGACCCGTGCGATAGCCCTCTCGAAAGCCCCCTTCTCCTAAAATAATACCACCTGTTGGAAAATCCGGCCCCTTGATGTACCTGGACACATCGTCTAGGTCAGGCGCATCAATCAAGGCGCAGCATGCATCCATGATCTCGCCCAAATTATGAGATGGAATATTGGTGGCCATACCAACGGCAATGCCGCTGGCCCCATTGACCAATAAATTTGGGAATCGTGCGGGTAAAACGCCTGGAATTTCAAATGTATTGTCGTAATTGGGCTGAAAATCCACCGTATCTTTGTCGTAATCTTTTAAAATAAATTCTGCCAATGCGGACAATCGCACCTCTGTATAGCGCATGGCCGCAGCCTTGTCGCCATCCATGGATCCAAAATTTCCATGGCCATCAACCAGGCAATTGCGCATGGCAAAATCTTGGGCCAATCGCACCAAAGCACCATAAATGGGGTCGGTTCCATGAGGGTGGTATTTGTAAATGACCTGACCTACAACGCGGGCAGACTTTTTATGTGGTTTGCTGAATTCAAAACCATCCTCTCCCATGGCATACAAGATGCGCCTTTGCACTGGTTTTAAACCATCTCGCACATCTGGCAGGGCACGAGACACAATGACGCTCATAGCATAATCTAAATACGATCGCTTGAGTTCTTCTTCAATGGCAACAGGAACGATATCATCCATTTTTTTCAACGGCAGGGTCTCTTTTATAGTAAGAAGGCGATTGGCTGTGGTGATGCATTACCCATGAGGGCAATGAGATTCCTAAAAAGGAATCTCATCATCTATATCCATAGAGCTGGGCATGTCTGAAAATCCACCGGATGCTGGCGCTGGGGCCATATCGCCAGAATTCCTATATTCTGAAACGCCCTCGCCCTTGTTGTCCAGCATAACAATGTCGCCCTTAAAGCGAATGATCACTTCTTGAACCCGATGCTCTTGACCTTGGGGGTCCGTCCATTTGCGTGTTTGCAATTGTCCCTCGACATAAACTTTTTGGCCTTTTTTAAAAAAACGCTCAATGATATCCGTCAACCGTGCATTGAAAACCACTACACGGTGCCACTCTACGCGCTCTTTGCGCTCATCGCTGGCACGATCGCGCCATTGTTCCGATGTGGCCACAGAAAGGGTTGCAATTTTTGTACCATCTTGGGCTGAGCGAATTTCGGGATCTTTCCCTAAATTTCCAATCAGGATGACCTTGTTCAAGCTGCCTGCCATAAAACACACCGGATCAAAATATTTTCACCAGTCTAACCCAAGAAATTAGAAAAATCAAAAAATCATTTATATGGAATCAAAATTTCAGAGCAGGGGCATTTGGCCCAGAAACGACTTCTGTATCAATGGCGTATGGACCCAAAAGTTCAGCCAGTTCTCCGCTGGAAAACATCTCTTGGGCAATGTCACACCCCCCAATCAACTCGCCATTAAGATACAGCTGGGGAAATGTTGGCCAATTTGAAAAAGTCTTTAGATTTTGGCGCAAATCTGGATCCTGCAATACATCGAATGATGCGAATGGTACCTTTAAATGGTCCAAAATACGGACAACGATTCTGGAAAATCCGCACATAGGATGTTCTGGTGTGCCTTTGATGAATGCAACAACAGGGGCACTGCCGAGTAGGTCTGGGATAGAGGAAAGAGGCATGGTTGGCTTATTGAAAATTTATAGAATAATTATACCCCATCCTACAGAAAGGGTGAAGCTGAATTTTTCCCCATTCCATTTCCATTTTTTTAATTGCAGACGATGTAAAATACAATCATTCACAAAGTATTATGGATCAATTATGTTTAAGATTTGTGCAATTTTATTGTACACCATCTGCTCTACAGCGCAGTTGCAGGTTCAAGCCACCCCAACGAATCAAGGAGCAGATGGGTATGAAAAGATTTCTGCACACAATGCAGAAACAGTTCAAAAGGAAATAGAAGGAGGTGGTGGGTCTTTTTCAAAAGAATTAAGTGAGCTAGCAACGGAGGCGGGCAAATTGACAACGGAAACGTACCATTCCCTTCAGAAAAACATAGTATTAGGGGCCAATAAACTCTACTCATATTCTGAAAAAAAAATACCAGTATTGTGGGAATCGATTAAAAGCACGGGTGAGAAAACAGCATCCTATACGGCTGAAAAGATCTCTGCGGTTTATAACGAACTTCCGAGTTTATGGGAATCCACAAAAAAACATGGTGCAGAATTGGGTAAAAAAATCAAATCATACACCCAAGCATCTTGCAAGACATCCGATGAACCATTCAATGGGCACAAGAGATCTGATGAGAATCCGGGTGGAGAAAAATTGAAGATAGAAAGTTTGCAAAATTTGTAAAAATCAGTTTGAAACCAGTAACTTATGGAAATTGATGGCATTTTTGAATGTTTTAATGATTTTATATTTTAAATATTTATAATTAAAATAAATTATGTTATTATATTATATTAATATAAATAAAAATATTTTAATGAGGAAATATTACTGGCTGCTGATGACGGCCACCATGATCAGGGCTGTTTCGGCGGCAGAGACAGCAGAGGCAGCAGAAGAGGTCTCTGACAATACGGCAGAAAAAACAGACGGCGAAATGCGTCCCCAGCCACAAGACCAGCCCACGCTTTGGGATTTGGAAGCAAGACCTCTTATGGATGAGATTATCAAGGAAGAACATCAAACCGAGGTCAATCTCACTCAAAAAATTATGAATCGTATGGATGAGATGATCAAAGAAGATCCCGACGCTTCCCATTTTTTAAAGCATGCAAACAAAGATATGAGGGAAATTGCCGCAAAAGAACTCGCGGTTTTGATCATAAAATTTTCCAAAAACAAAGAATATCCAAAAGATATTGTCTATTACTTGAATTCCGTTAAATATTATTTTTACAATTCAGGTCGCGGAATTGGTTGCACTATCCCATTACAGTGGGGCAGAGAGTCTGCACTGTCTGCATTGCGAATTTTAAACAGATATTACAATACTGGCTTTAATGCTGATTTTTCAAAGGTATTATTTGAAGAGCCCAACTAATTTGCAAAAAAAAGCGCACCTTTCATTGGGCGTGCCCTTTTTTCGGATGTATTTTTTATTTTAAATGTTTTTATATAGATTATAAGATACGATTCAACAAATTGTTTTCAATTTAAAAATAAAGGAGACTATTTTAATGAAAAAAAACTTTTGGCTGCTGATGGCAGCCGCCATGACCAGCGCTGTTTCGGCCGTGGAAACCACAGAGGATATGGCGAAGAAAACAAAAATCGAAAATGAAGAACAAGAGGGCGAAATAGGTGTTCAGTCACAAGATAAGTTGCCTACTTCAAATGCAGATGAGGAGGCCATCAACAATCTTACCCAAAAAATTACGGCAATTCTTCCTGAAATTAAGCCAGAAATACGCAGAATGAAAACCGGTAAAGATTTTCTTAAGGGCGTTGATGACAACAATGCAGCAAAGGAGCTTGCAGTTTGGATCAAAAATTGGGATCTCAGTGGGTATCATTACACGGGTGAATTAAGTTTTTTGGATTACTTAGATATTATGGAGACTTATTTTAGTCATTCGCACTTTCCTCTAAATTGGGGCAGGTTGGATATAGTGACTGCTTTAAATGCTATATACAAAAAGTATAATAAAAATCACGATATGGATTTTTCAAAGGTATTATTTGAAGAGCCCAACTAAAAAAATAATCCCACCCCAATGGCTTATTTCAGTCCCAAGAAATTGGCATCCTGAAATATGTAAGGATGTATACATATTTAAACACCATGCATATGTCCCTGTGGGCACCGTACTTCCAGGCAAGGCATGTCTGATTGCCTTGCTTTTTTCCTCGTTTTCTGTCATTTCTGAAGAAAAGAAATCAACAAGGATTTGACTCCATGGTATGGTATATGGGCGTTATGTTGGCGGGAATTGCGGCTCTGGCCTACAGTGCTTGGATGGGATCACGTATCCTGGCATTGCCTACAGGCAATGAAAAAATGCGCGCCATTGCATTGGCCATTCAAGAGGGTGCTTCGGCATTTTTATCGCGACAATATAAAGCAATATTTATTGTCGGAGTCGCATGCACTGTCTTTTTGTGGTTCGGATTTCCAAAAAATCCATGGATTACCTTGGGGTTTATTGTGGGTGCTGCTTTGTCGGGTATCAGTGGCTATTTAGGCATGTTCGTTTCTGTGCGTGCCAACGTTCGAACCACTCAGGCAGCTGTGGACCAAGGTTTAAAGGGGGCATTTTTAGTCGCCTTTCGTTCCGGCGCTGTGACGGGATTTTTAGTCAATGGATTGGGATTGCTGGGTGTTGTTTTACTGATTTGCGCCTTGCACCACTGGGCCAAAGTAAATCCTCGCACCATTATGGAATCATTGGTTGGATTAGGATTTGGTGCATCGTTGATTTCCATTTTTGCCCGTTTGGGTGGTGGAATTTTCACCAAGGGGGCCGATGTTGGCGCAGATCTGGTGGGTAAAATAGAGCAAAATATTCCAGAAGATGATCCCAGAAATCCAGCGGTTATTGCGGATAATGTTGGCGATAACGTCGGCGATTGCGCTGGCATGAGTGCGGATTTGTTTGAAACCTACGTGGTCACATTGGTGGCATGCATACAGATGGCTTTTTTTGGGACACATCCTGGTGGGAATGGGGCTGTTTCAGAAGTAGATAAGATGGGCTTGGTGTTTCTGCCCCTAATGATCGGGGCCTGCTGTGTGGTAGGCTGCCTGGCGGGCACATTTTTTGTACGCTTGAAAACATCCATTATGGGGGCCCTATACAAAGGTTTATTCGCATCCATGGCGTTATCTGCCCTAATTGTAACTCAGTGTGTAAACCATATGGATGGATTTTACCCCTATGATAAAATGAATATACTCAGCTGTGTGTATATTGGTATCGTGACAACGGGTGTTCTTGTATGGATCACAGAATACTATACGGCCTGTCGCTATAGCCCCGTTCAAAGCATTGCCAAAGCCTCTGAGACTGGCGCGGGAACCAATATCATTCAAGGACTGGCCGTATCCATGGAATCCTGCTTTATGCCGGTTCTTGTGATTGTGGCGGCCATTGGGGGCGCCTATGCATCGGCGGGATTGTTTGGGGTATCCTTGGCTGCAACCGCCATGTTGGCTTTGATGGGCATGGTCATTGCCATTGATGCCTATGGCCCTGTAACGGATAACGCGGGCGGCATTGCAGAAATGGCAGGCCTTCCTGAATCCGTTAGAGAAATTACAGACCAATTGGACGCCGTTGGAAACACCACCAAGGCCGTAACAAAAGGGTATGCCATTGGGTCAGCTGCTTTGGCTGCTTTGGTATTGTTTGCAGCCTATACCCAGGAAGTTGGACACTATTTAAATCTGAACGACTTGTCCTTTGACTTGAAAAACCCTTATGTGGTAATGGGCCTATTTGTAGGGGGCGCTGTACCCTATTTGTTCGCAGCCATGAGCATGAAAGCCGTAGGCCGTGCCGGCAGTGCCGTTGTGGTGGAGGTTCGTCGACAGTTCAAAGAAATCAAGGGCATTATGGGCTATGGCATTGGATCTGGACCAGAATCATTGGTTGGTCGACCTGATTATGGTCGCGCAGTGGATATCCTAACCAAAGCATCCATTCGAGCCATGATTGTACCGTCTTTATTGCCGATTTTTCTGCCTGTTGGCGTTTACGCTGGGGTCAAAATAATCTCTGGATCCACCGTCAATGCAGTAACCATGGTTGGGGGGGCTTTATTGGGTCTAATCATCACGGGATTTTTCTTGGCCGTATCCATGACTTCGGGTGGTGGGGCTTGGGACAATGCCAAAAAGCACATTGAACAAGGCAATCATGGCGGAAAGGGGTCCATGGCCTATCATGCAGCTGTAACGGGGGATACCGTAGGAGACCCTTACAAGGATACGGCTGGTCCGGCCATCAATCCGCTCATCAAAATTGCGAATTTGGCTGCCTTGCTGCTGCTGGCATTTTTGTAGGTCCACAGATTGGATTTTATGAAATAAGGTGATTGGAAAAAGGGGCGTCTGAATTTTTAGAAATGCCCCCCCAATACCAAGGCCCAGAAACTTGTGAAATACAGAATTTCTGGGATTCCATTGTTTTTAAGTGCGGAGGTTGCCTTGCCCAAGGGATGAGCAGCTGGGCAAAAGGGGGTTCAGCCCAAACCAGACCAGTGGATAGGATACAACAGGTGCAATGAATGCTGCCTCATGGGTGATTGCAGTCTCTAAATTTTTAGCCCACCCCTACCAAGTAAAGGATTGGTCCAAACAGGCAATACCCCATGGTCAGGCTAAATACACCATCAAGTCCAAGGGTTGGTCTGAATAAATGGTCGAGGTCAATATCTAGATTTTTCAGCAAAAACTTCACACATCTGATGGATTTTGGGAAATTTCCACCAGGCCCACATTACAGATATTAAAAATATGCACTTGATACCCATAGATACCCGTTGCAATGATGTGACAATCATGGAAGAATAAGATTCTAAAATAAATATTGCCATATAAAAAATCTAGCTTACAATGCTCGCAACGATGGAATTTTTTCAATATCTTTGACCGCGCTCTACCCAGGATATCTTCGAATAGGTTTTATCGAGGAAGTCCCCACCATTGGAAAACGCTGACCATCTCCAGGGCCCCTACTCAAAACATCCTAGGTAAAATTCCATCAGCTCCAAAGGATGTTTACCCTGCCAGTGTGCTCTCTTTGTAGAATCAGAAAATATTTCAAATTTTTTGGAAAATATGCCTGCATTGGGGAAAGAAATCTGTGGATGGTTGGCAAAATCTTGCAGGGGTCCTCTGGGTTGAGGGTGACAATAAGGAAACCGGCTGCATTGGGGAAAGAAATCTGTGGATGGTTGGCAAAGTCTTGCAGGGGTCCTCTGGGTTGAGGGTGACAATAAGGAAACCGGCTGCATTGGGGAAAGAAATCTGTGGATGGTTGGCAAAGTCTTGCCACAAGGGGTCCCCCTGGGTGTAGAAATTCTGGGTAAATCTGGACAAAGATTTTCGTATGAGGAATGATGCTGACCGTAAAAAGCTGGTCGCGTCCAGAAAAAGAGGGGGCAACAGACTTGTTTGGTTGCAATTTGCTTCCAGTTTGGTTGCAGAAAAAACAATCCATCTTAAAGGGGAGGATAAGGGCAAATGGTATGTACACACACAGGACATGCGATGCATGTGGTGGGGCACGCTGTGAGCTCAGATTCCGGCATATGGGCATTCATAGCCTGTATCTTAATTTCTATTTCCTCTGGTCCATTGGGCATCTTCTTGGTATTGCGTCGCATGACGTTGATGGCCGATGGGTTGTCCCACGGTTTATTGCCGGGAGCCGCCCTTGCTGGTGCACTTTTTGGACATTCTTTGCTGGCCCTACATATCATTGGATTTTCCGTAGCCTTGGGCCTAGCCTGTATTACAACTTGGATAGCCCATCGATCTCGACTGGGAACCGATGCTGTTTTCTCTGGTTTTGCCCTATGGGCCATGTCAGCAGGACTGTTGATTTACCAGCATTGCGATCATGATATGCATTTATTAACGGGATCCGTTAGCCAAATCAAACCTATTATGGTTGGTATAATGGGGATTGTGGCCTGCGCAACCACAGTATTTTGCTGGAAAGGGTACAGGCTTCTAATCCTCAGTTGCTTTGACCCATTGTTTTTTCGCACTCAAGTTGGCAAGCCCCATCGGATTGAAATGCTTTTCCTTATTGTTCTGACCATGAATTTGATGATTGCATTCCAAATTTTAGGCACATTAATGGGCCTGGGTTTCGTCATTTTACCTGCTTTGACCATGCGCATTCTATCCGACCGCATTCCCCTAATGTGCCGTGGTGCCATGGCTATTGGGGCACTTTCCAGTATGGCTGGATTGATGGTCCTAGAGGCCAACGATCGTTCTGGAACAGTTATTGTATTCATCATGGGATGTGTGTATGGTCTGGCACTGGCATATGAGCGTTTTTGTGGCTCTGGCTCCAAGGCATAAGGGAACTCGGGGTGGTGTTTGTGCATCTCGGTAAATTATTCCTAGGGGCATATGATTCTGTCTGATGTTTCTGCAGTATGGCGATGTCATTGTTGTGTTTTTTGACACTATTTGATGCACTGCATTCATCTTTAATGACATATATTGTTGTGCAGATTTTTTGTCCGGTGTGGTTCTTTTTTTGGATATGCCTAATGTGTTGCAAGGTGCTCTCACCCCCAAAGGAACTGAAAAGCAAGCGTGTAAATTTCAGTGCGGGTTGGTGCATTCAGGCGCATTTCAATCAAGGCGCAGGTATTCTCTGCCATACAGTAATCCAACCCGTGGACCGCTCTGCTGCATCAGGGGTGGGGCAATGCGATGGGGTATCTCATTCCGGATAACAACCCAAGCAATGCCCTGAATGCCCATTCAGTCAATTAAATAATAACCCTGTTTTTATAGTGGCTAAACTGGAAGTAGAGACTCCCCCGAATTTTCCCCATTCAGGCGCATTTCAATCAAGGCGCAGGTATTTTCCTTGCCATACAGAGCAATAAAAGATCCAACCCGTGGACCGCTCTGTTGCCCGAAAAGCACCTGATAGAATGCATCGAACCAGTCTTTGACCTTAGGGAAAAATTGATTCCCAACAGCATATACAATGGTTTGCAATGCCCCAGCATCTGATTCGGGGGTCTCGCCAAGGGCCTGAATCAATCCACGAAAAGCCAGAGTTTCGTGATCTGTGGCTGGGCGGAACTTTTTTTCTGCCACCACTTTTTCTCGATAATATTCAACCGCATAGCCAATCAATTGATCCAACAACGGGTGCGTTTCAGGGCTGATATCGGGATAAGCCCGCACAACAAAGGCCCAAACCAGATCTTTTTTTTGTCCCTGACACACACCGACCAAATTCAACAGCAATGCAAAGGTGACGGGGGGAATGGCTGTGGCAGGGGGATTGCCAGAATGGATGGCCCACACCGGGTTGGACAACTGCTCTTGGGGGGACTGAATGGAAAAAGAACTTAAATGTTGGACATACTCATCCACATGCTTGGGGATGACGTCAAAAAACAATCGTTTGGCACGTCGCGGCGTATTGTACATGTAATAAGACAAGCTTTCCACAGGGGCAAAACGCAACCACTCTTCAACACTCAACCCATTGCCCTTGGATTTTGAAATTTTACCACCCTTTTCATCCAAAAAATGCTCATAAGTCAGATTTTCTGGAGGGGTTCCTCCTAAAATTTTACACAATGTGCTGGCCAATGAGAAAGAATCGATCAAATCCTTGCCGCACATTTCGTAATCTACACCCAGTCCAACCCAGCGCATACCCCAATCGACCTTCCACTGCAATTTGCACTGCCCCCCTGTAACAGATTGTTCAACCAACTTGCCGTCCTCGTCTCTAAAAACAACGGTACTTTCTCGATACTCCTCCATTGGAACCTGCAAAACACGACCTGTCAAAGGGGAAATCGGTAAAAAGGGGCTGTATGTTTTTTGGCGTTCCAGCCCCAAAGTCGGCAGCATAACATCCAAAATCTGGCGATGGTGGTGCAAAACATTCAGTAACTGTGCATCAAACATTCCCGCCCGATAACACTCGGTGGAGCTCATAAAGGTATATTCCAGACCCAAAGCATCAATAAAACTGCGCAATCGTGCGTTATTGTGTTCTCCAAAGCTGGCATATTGCCCAAAGGGATCCGGCACCTTGGTCAAAGGAAAATTCAAAAAAGGTTGCAATTTTTCGCCATTGGGAATGTTGTCTGGCACTTTGCGCAATCCATCCATGTCGTCTGAAAAGCACAGCAATCGGGTGGGAATACTGCTGAGTTGAGAGAAAGCGTGTCGAACCATGGTGGTGCGCACAACTTCACCGAATGTGCCAATATGGGGCAATCCCGATGGACCATACCCTGTTTCAAAGGTCACCACAGATTTATTTTCAGCGCGTTTCAGCAGCTTGCGAGCCTCTTCAAAGGGCCAAGTTTTAATGGAATCTAGAAAAGGTAACACGATTGCTCTTTTTTTTAGAATGGCACCCTGGAATCATACCATGGTTTTCCAAATATCGAAAATAAAAAAAAGCCCAAGGGTAATGTTGCTCCCCCTGGGCCGAAAAAACTCTTGACTTTATCCTATCTGATTTCAGACCCTACTTATCTTGGGAATCATTATGATTTTTTTCTGAGGATTCTTTTAGGGTTTATTGGGGGCAAAAAGTATCCTTTGGGAGAAGGACTAACCACCATTCTTAATGGTAAGATTCATAAATAAATTTTCTATTTCATCTATTGAATTCAATAATTTAGCAATGCTTTAAATTAAGTCCCAGTATCAGATTTTATTTTAAATGCAAATTCATTTGTTTTTTCAGTAGTTTTTATTTCTGGTGAGTAATTTGATTAATATGATTAATATTTTGATTAATCTTTTACTAATGAAAATTTAGTTGCTATATTGGATATATCTTTAGGCGATTGAACAACAGTATTTGGTATTTGTTTTTTTGTACAAGTTAGATGGAATCCATTCTCCCCATTATAAGAAATTTTGCCATATTTTATTTCGCATTCAATTACATTATTGGACTTCTCTAGAATAGAGCGCCATTGCGTTAAATGCATATACATCGAATACGAGGTAATGAAATTTTTAAGGCCTTTATCATTTTGCGATCTTTCCATCAATTGTAATGGCGATATTTTTAAAGATAGATCTTGAGTATTGCATCCCTCATTTTTTATCACCTCGTTACAAGCCATTATGATGTTGTCAATATTGGAATCACTGCGACCCGCCTCTTTTTTCAAATATATTCTGGATGTATTTACTAAACCTGGACGTTTCGGTTCTTTTAAACAAGCTCTTATTAGAATTTTTTCTGCACCATCCAATACGTGTATAAAACCATACACCGTTTGATTGCCATAATACATTGGTCCAATTCTTTCACGCACTGAAGATGCAGGATCCACGACAAGTGTTCCACCAGGCACCAGTAAATCTAGTATGTTTTTTACTGATTTTTCCAAGCTTTCTTTTGAATCTTCTAGATTAATTTCGAATTTTTCTTTTGAATTTACACTAATTTTTTTACCCTTTAATTCTTCATTTTTAACCAGAAGTTGTGCCACATAGATATCTTCAAACATACCTATCTCATCTTTCTTAACTTCCAAAATACTCTTTTGGATATGATTTTTGACGAATCCCCGCCTTTCATTGGGCAGAATGTCAAGGGTATAGATCTCTTTGGGAGCTATGTTGATTGAAAAATCATAGTTCGTTTCCGCTACAACCAAAAGTTTTTTCACATTTTGCTTTACTGCAGAATCATCGGTTTTATCGACAGAACAAACAGTCGATGCAAAAAATAAACTCAGACACATGGCTCGCATTTTATTCTTATAAAAATTTTTCATACAAGATTTGTGAATTAATCTAAATAAACCTTATGGATGGGACCAACGGATGTCAAGTGCAGTAATATGCCATTGAGTAGCCCCAATCTGGCTGATGTATAGGGCTCTTCTTGCACCTTAATACAATCCAAAAAGTCATTCAATGCTTTGGTCCATTGGGGCAGATTTTCCACTGTGCAAGGTTGCTCCAATAAACCAATCAAGGTCTGTTCTAATGGATGGATCAGTGCGGTAAAATCATCCGTAGAGTGTTGGGCTTGCATTTGTTGAACCAAGGCGTGAGCACGGCGATGAGAGGCTAAAAAATCAGGATGCTCTGCCAAAAGCATGGCAATTTTCTCCCCATTCTTCCAAATTTCCAACATATTTGACCCCGTTAACAGGGTTTTTGCAATGCTGGCATCTGTGAGAACCCCAGATTCTTTTAACAAATGAGTCATTCGATCGTAAAAAAATGGCATCAGCCGATCCATGCCGCCACACCCACTTCTGGCCAATAGGAACCCCTGCTGGTGATAACCTTCTAAAGCAAAGTCCATCATTTCAGTTAAATCAATGGAAATATTTTGGGCCACCATGGCTCTGATGGTACCCTGACAAGCCCGACGCAATGCCATGGGATCCTTGGATCCAGAAGGAATGCGACCCAGTGCGAAAAAGCCAACCAGCGTATCCAAACCATCGGCAATGGCCAACCAAGCCCCCAACAAACCAAAGGCCCTCAAGGCGCCATGATTTAGGCGCGGATAATCATAGGCTTCCTGCAAAGCACGGGCCACCTGGGGATCCAATCCTTGGTTTTCCCCATAATAACGACCCATGGTGCCCTGCAACAAAGGAAATTCTGAAACCATGGCTGTCAATAAATCGCACTTGCATAGCAAGGCCACCTGTTGCGCCAATCCAGCCCACTGCTTATGGTCCGTATGATTGGATATCCACTGCATCAGGCGTTCCAAACGCTGTACTTTGTGATGCAAAGTCCCAAGATCCTGAAAAAAAGAGCGTTTTTCAAGATCAGGAATACGTTCGGCCAAGGGAATCTTAAGGTCCTGATTCCAAAAAAACAAAGCATCAGTCAAGCGGGCTGAAACAACACGTTCGTACCCCTCTTGGATGCATGCAGAAGGCAGGGGGCCATCTGCAATCATTACAAAATAAGGCAAAAGGGACTGATCTTTCACGGATTGGATGCAAAAACATTTTTGATGCACTTGCAGAGTCGTCACAATAACCTCTAGGGGGAGAATCAAAAACTTTGGATCAAATGCGCATACAATGGCTTGGGGCCATTGCACCAATCCCGCATTTTCCTCAACCAGCATCTCGAATGTATCCGCATATCCCAGACCACCTTTTTTGGCTGCCAATGCTGCAACATCGTTTCGAATGCGCTCTTTGCGTGCCTGACGATCAATGATAACACCAGAATGGGCCAGCTGAACCGCATAGGTTTGAGGGGATGTAATGGTCATACCAAAACGAGAGTCCGGACTGTTTTGATGCAAGAGATCTGCGGGCGTATCAAAAAAATCACTATGAGGGGCCAGTCGATGGGCTTCGGACCAAGATCCCGCCACAATTCCATTCCAAGACCAGTCCAAAGTACGATTGCCATACAGTGCCACCATCCATCGAATGGGTCGAATCCAGGATGGGGCATCTGTCCACCGCATCCTTTTTGGCCAAAACATATCGTGTAAGACCTGGGTGCACATGGCCATCAAAAGGGTGTCGATGGAGGTTTCTTTTGGTAAAATAATGGTGCTCCAGATTGCACCTTTTGGGGTAATGACCGGCGTACAAGATTGGCGATCTACCCCCCACGTGCGACAAAATCCAGCAAGAGCTTTTTCACCCAAATCAATGAGCGGGCCTTGTTTGATTTCAGGTTTTGCCAAAATCGGACAAACCGACTGCAATCGTACCGCCAGACGTCTGGGGCTGGAATAAGTTTGAATGCTTTGAAAAGTTAAACTTTGGCTATGCTGGCGCACCAAACGCTCTAGGGCATCTTGGGCATTTTTTTGCATGCGGGCAGGAATTTCTTCGCATCCTATTTCCCATAAAAAATCATTCATGACCCTTGTCCTCTGGTAATTCGGATGGATGGCTTGGCAGTGGACTTTCTTTGGATAAAACTCCCCCATTGTTTTGAAAATTGCCAAGAGTCACCCCCTCTGGGGTTTTTGATAGAATATTCGAGTGATCTGGGGTTTTTAGATCTTTCGGCCCTTTACCTGGTGCATTTTGCCCTAGGTCTTGTGGCTTTCCATCTTTGGACCCCTCCTGGGCATTTTCTTCCATGCGGGCTGACACAATTTCAGACATTTTCTGTGGCATTTCACCCAGTTCACAGGACCTGTCATTTGTTTCAACCCAAGCATGGCAGCATGCACTGGCTAGATGTCGTATTCTAGCAATATTTTCCCCACGTTCTGCCACACTCATAGATCCGCGGGCGTCCAAAATGTTAAAAATATGATTGGCCTGAATGCAATAATCGTAAGCAGGTAAAACCAAGGCCTTCTCTAATGCCAGGGCCCCCCATGATAAGGCATCCTCGAAATGCCTGCGCAAACCTTCTATGGGCGCAAAGTCAAAATACCAGGCAGAAAATTGTTGCTCGCTGGGAAAAGCAATGTCTCCCCATGTACAAGAGGTTGGGGATCCCGGGGTGTTCCAAGCCAAATCAAGCACACTGGACTTATTTTGCAAAAACAGAGCAATGCGCTCTAATCCATAGGTAATTTCTGCTGAAACTGGGTTGCATTCGATGCCACCCATCTGTTGAAAATAGGTAAATTGAGCAACCTCCATGCCATCCAGCCAAACCTCCCACCCCAATCCGGCTGCACCAAGAGATGGATTTTCCCAATCATCCTCTACAAAACGAATATCATGCTGGGTCACGTCAATGCCCAGTGCGACGTAACTGCTTAGAAGCAAATCTTGAACATTTCTTGGAGGTGGCTTCAGTATAACTTGAAATTGATGGTATTTTTGGACGCGGTTGGGATTTTCACCATACCGTCCGTCGCTGGGACGTCGACATGGTTGCACAAAAGCGGCACGCCAAGGTTTTGCTGTTAGGGCATACAAAGACGTAAAGGGACTGGATGTTCCGGCCCCCATTTCCAAATCATACCCCTGCACAATTAGGCAGCCTTGATGAGCCCAAAATTGTTGCAACGCCAAAAGCATGGATTGAAAAGATGGGGCTTGATGCATAGGAAAATCCAGAGCAAATCTGAACTTTAATCCTACCTAGGAATTCCTAATAATGTCAACATTCTGACATTATTTTATTCTATTTTGATTTTCTATGCATAATAAATGCCCTGGAACAATGAACCAGGTGAAAAGCGAGGGGATTTTCAGGTTTGCACCAGGTATGTCCTACTTAGGGGGGTATGGGCAGTTGATGGTATGGGCTAGGGGCGCGAACAATCACACCCCTGCCAATTCTTGGTCAAATCAATGGATTACCTGCCATCACCATTGCCATCTCGACTTCTACCATCTTTTCCAGAAAGCTTTAGTGTAGATCTTTGGGGTGGTGCAGAAGTCCTTCCGCCGCGATAGCCGCCTGAAGAGGACCCTGTCGACCCACCTCTGTATCCACCACTAGAACCCTCTGCTCTTGGAGCCCGATTTTCCCAAGGCTTAGAAGCTGGTCTGCCTTCTGAAGAAGACCCGCCGCGATAGCCACCGGAACCCTCTGCTCTTGGGGCCCAAGGTTTCCTCTCCCCACCAAAACTGCTGCCTGAACCTTCTGGCCTAGGTGGACGTGGTGTCCATGGTCTGGACTCTCCACCAGAAGACCCACCTCTGTATCCGCCAGTGGAACCCTCTGTTCTTGGAG